>NZ_ANOH01000155.1 GCF_000346505.1 Aporhodopirellula sallentina SM41 | reverse complement strand
AGCGTCCCGGCAAGCTGATCCGACAACACCTTGCGGGCTTCGGCGATCGTGTCGACGAACGCGTAGTTCCCTTCGGCGTCGTTGGAAATTTTCTCCATCATCGCGTCGTTATGGTTCCCCATGCCGAAACCGAGAACCGTCAAATCGATACCCGACTTTGCCTGCCGACGGGCTTCCCGGACCAATTGATCCGTCCCCGTCATGCCGACATTGAAATCGCCATCGCTGCACAGGATCACACGATTCACCCCATCCTTAAGGAAGTGTTCTCGGGCGGTATCGTAGGCGAGCTGCAATCCGGCACCGCCGTTGGTGCTGCCGCCGGACCGGAGCTGCGTCAACGCACGGCGGATCTTCCGTCGATTCTTCACCGGAGTGGAATCGAGCACGAGCCCCGCCGAACCGGCATAGACGACAATCGCAACCTGGTCTTCCTCGTCGAGTTCATCGAGCAACACCTTCATGCCGTCGATTACCAGCGGCAGTTTGTTAGCCGAACTCATCGAACCGCTCGTATCGATCAAGAACACGAGGTTGCACCGGGGACGCTCGGTATCGGTCAACGTTTTGGCTTGCAAACCAACCCGCACGAGCCTGTGTTTGGGCTCCCACGGGCACACCGTCGCGGTCATCGCGGCAGCGAAAGGATCGGTCGGCTCGCCATCGATAGAGATCGGTCCGGTGTAGTCGTAGTCAAAGTAGTTGACCATCTCTTCGATACGAACGGAATCAGGTCGCGGCAATTGGTTGCGTTGCAGATAGCTGCGCACTTTCGTGTAACTAGCCGTATCGACATCGATCGACAAAGTGCTGAGCGGATGCTCGGTGACGCGTTTGAATTCGTTCTCGTGGATCGGTGAAAACTTGTCACCCGACATACCGGGGCCTGTCCCCATCCCCAAAGTTCGATCAACGGAAACCGGTCCTTCGAGGACATCCAGCAGGTCGGTTACAGCTTCGGCGACGGGGACCCCCTGTCCGATTCTTCTCGTTCGTTCGCGGGCAACTGTCGTGTCGGTCGGTAGAGCATACCCGCCCCGCAGAGTACCCCGAGCTTCCGAAATCGGTTGTGGCTTCACGGCAGACTCATTGGAAAGTACCGGCCCCGATTGGCTCTGCCCCAATTCAGCGGTTTTCGATTTCGCACGATCAGCTCGCCCTCGCGAACTCTCGGACTGATCCGAAGCAGAAAGACTCTTGGACTCCGGCAGACCGGAGGCCCGCCCCATATCCATGCCCATGCCCATCGACATGTCCATTGCATCGTCGCTCATCATCATGTCAGCATCCATGGCCATCGCCATATCTGCATCCGCTTCCATCCCCATTTCCATTCCCATCATCGACATGGAATCCGCCTCGGCAACTCGCCCACTGGCAGAGGGCGATCGGGATTCTGGTGGAGCGGCAAGAAGCATCGCATCCTGCGGTTTGCTCTCCGCGACGTCCTGTTTCTCCGCAGCAGCGGCGCCGCTAAACGCTCGAGGTTCCGCAGTGGCAGCACTGGTCGACATTGGCTCCATATCCATCGCCATCGCCATCGGCTGAGGCTTCTCAACGCCGCGCCTGCCTTCTGTCGCTGACCCACCGTCGCTCGCCAACAAACTCCTGTTTGCCGGTGCATTCACCTTCGCCGCCGGCCCGCGGGTCTCGGCGAGTGAACTTTCCGCGCGACGGCTCACCACCTCGCTCTCTTCGGAAGGAGACGATTCCTCTGCCAACCCCTCAACCAACCCGGCGTCCATCGCAGAACGCTCGATCGAAGACGGCTCCATGGGCGATGCCAGATCGCTCATCGCCGTTTGCGTTTTGGACCGAGAGATCAACGCCGGTAACGCCAATCCGACCATCAGAACCGACGCGGCGACCGCCCACAGCAAAAAGCGTGGCTTGGACGTCTCCGCGGTTGATGCCCCCGCAACCGATGCGATCGGCGCACTCGACGCACCGCTCTGCTCCTCCTTGGCAGCCGCTGCGATTCGCTCCCGCCGACCTTCGTCGAGCGTGGTCGCCGGCATCGATGCGAAGAAACCGGCTAACTTATCGGTGACCTGCCGAGCTTGCTCGACCGCAACGACGAGTTCTTCATTTTCCTTCATCGCCGTTTCGAAGTCGGCGGTATCTTTCGGCGACAACTCGCCCATCACATACGCGGTGATGCGTTCGTCGTCCCACGTGGAAGAACCATCCGTTGGCCCTCCCGGTCGATCGTTATGTTCAGATGACATGATTTCGAACCCAAAAATGTTTTGTTGATGAATTGGCCTGGGTTGCCCGCGTCGATCGCGTGGCAACATGAGCCCGGTTCAGGTCGCGACGAGTTGCTTTCGCAGCGACGCGACGGCTTGATGCAGATGAAAGCCGACGTTGGACGTGGTCAGCCCGGTGACCTCCGCGATCTCGCGGTAACTCAACCCGGCCTGCATCCGCAATTGAATGATCTCGCGTTGCCTCGGCGTCAGTCCGCCAATCGACTCGGCAACCAAGCGATGTTCTTCGCCCGCGACGGCGACGTCGTCAGGCAGCGGACCGGGATCCAAGATCGCGGACTCTGCGGATGACTCGCCCGAACCGTCGGATTTCTCCCGCACGGCAAAACTTTGGGGTGTTCGTTTACGTTGCATGTCAATCACTCGCGTTCGACAAACCGTAAACAACCATGGTGCCAAACGTGCCGCAAATTCGGCGAGCGTCGGAGGCTCATCCGAACTCGCCACATCACGTGTTTTTCGACAAAGTTGCAGAAAGGTTTCCTGCACCGCGTCTTGAGCCGCACATCGGTCACGAAGCAACCCGGCGGCGTACGCCAGCAAGCTGCGTTGATGCTCGTCGACGGCGCGAGCGATTACGTCGCTCGGATCGTCGAGAACATCCGCCGATGACACGCCCGCGTCTTGCGACACCGCTTTGGCTGCCATGGTGGTTCAATTCGGTTTGAAAAAGGGATAGAAGAGCGACGGAACCGATCCGCCTACGAGTGACAACGCACCGATTCGAGATTTATTAGGAAAACTCTCGAAATCGATTCATGACGCTGGTGCGTTGGAAAGCAGCGTTCGAGGCGAAGTCGCCGAACCGCTGCGTTTTCCACACAAACTCAGTACAAGATAGCATCCCACCGGCAATCCGCGTGCGGGGAGCATTTCACTTGCAGATTGTGCCCTATAGCGTGCGGCAGGTCACTCGCAACAAAACGAAATCGTGGCATCGATCCCGCGATGACGCGTGGCGCGATTGATTGGTCGAGTGATGGAAAAGATCACGTCGCTACAGTTCTCCAGGCCGTTTGGCCTGGGCTGAATTAGAGATGCCCCGTTATTAGATGCCTCGTTGGGGCGTGAAGAAATTGAAGGCGTCTCGGTTAGGCGTGAGGACTTGAGGGACGCGACATAGGAACAGAGGGGAATCGGTGGCGAGTTGCGTGGATGGAACCATCCGCTCCCGTTCATACCTTTCCCCGTATTCGGCCCGCACGAAGGCCCCAAAAAGCAAACCGCCCCAATGGGACGACGCTACGTCAGCCCAGGGCAACGCCTTGGGGCCGGCAACGCCTTGGGGCCGGCAACGCCTTGGGGCCGGCAACGCCTTGGTGCCACCCAAACGTCCGAATCCAAGCCTCAACGAGGCGTCCCTAATCGATCTGATGCGGGCAATTTGTCTAGATTGATGCCGCCTCGTATCATTCGGCCAACTTGACCTCGACGATCGGTCGCAGAATCTGTTTCAGTTCCGCGTTCTTCGTCGAACGACCTGCTACCATCGCCGATGCTTGCAACTGAGCCAAAGCGACCCGTGCGGCTTGGACGGAAGATTTCGGGTCGGTCATCGAGTATTTCACTTGATTGGCATCCAACCGGAACTGCACCCAACGTGCGTCAAACCGGTTGGCTTCTTCGACTGATGCGTAGCTTTGCAAACGTGAATCCGGGATCCGGTCCGACGGTCGCATCGTCCGGTACGACTCGGTGGAAGCAGCGTCTTTTTCATTGCTCGCGTTTTGGACCTCGTCCTTCAGACGGCCTCGCGCGAGAGCGTTCGCCAATTCGTCTTCCCCCGTGACGACTTCCGCCGGATCTTCGAGATCAATGTCATCATCCATGTCGCCCTGGTCCGAACTTCCGTCGTTGGTGGAATCAGCGCCACGCAAATTTTCAACCATGTAGTCGACGTCGTGGTCATAATCATCCGAATCGTAGATCGAATCGGTGCTGTACGGCAGCGACGATGACAACGTCCAACCTTCTCGATCACTGATCCGGTCTGATGCTGGGCCTGCGATCGCGTCGGGGTTGGCCGCGGCAATCGCACCTTCGATCGCGTCTTCCTGAGCGTCAGCGACATTCAATCGCTCTTGGGGAGTTTCGTCGACGTAGTCGTCAACGCGGTATTGGTCGATATCGATGCGAGCTTCACTCGGCATCCGCTCATCGTCCAAGCCGGGATCTTCTTGCCCCGCCGGGGTTTCCGTGTCGAAACGCTTGACCCCAGTTGCGTTTTGGGCGAACGATCGCAGTCTCGCATCAATCTCGCCCGACCCCGCGTCGGTCATTTCGGCGGACTCGCGAGATGTACTCTCGGCAGATTCCACTCGCCCCCAACCGAACGCCTCGAGCGACTTCACTGCCTCATCAGAAACTTCGACGAGGCGTTTCATTCCCTCGTGCTGCTGTTCGTTTTCCGCGTACCGCATCCCCTCGACTGCCAACTTGCGAGCCAGGTTCGCGTCGCTCCAAACCACCCCGGCGAGAGCCCAATCGCTGATGTCAGACGCCTCCGCAGAAGCGACGCCGCGTGGCAGAGGTTCCTCGCCAGGAACACTGCGTGAAAACGCGGAGACAGAGAGGAACGCTGTGGCGGCTAGAAATGTGTTCAGTGACACGCGGCGAATTCGAAATGACATGGATCGATCCCTGACGAGAGAAGCTGAGAAGAAACAGACATCACCCGCCGGTGGCGAGTGCGTCGAAAAAAAAGAGCGTGGCGTGGGCGGAGACTCGCCAGAGCACCGCCCCGCGACAGACGTCTTACTCGTCCTTCGGCAATGAAACGTCAACGTCCGGCAGCGACATCGTTCGCTCTTTGCTATCGACGTCCACATCCACATCGGGGACATCCACCTTTTTCTCTTCCATTGAAACATCAACGTCTGGCGTATCGACGTCGTAGGTAGGCATCGCACCGGGCTCGGCGTCGACATCGACGTCCGGCAAACGACCCTCGGAGGTTTGCTCGACATCGCAACCGGTCGTTGCGATCATCAGGCCACCGGCACACAGGATTGAAAGAAATTGCTTATACATCGCAGGCACTCTTCATTATTTGGTTGGCGGTCTTTTGCATCGACATCAAAGACCACTTGGAGTTTGTTCGCGTCGATGGAAGAACACTTACGCAACCGTCGTGCCAACAATGAATCGACCTGCAATACGACACGAACACTGGTCTCTGATCACTTCGCTCGGATCAAAGCAAACCAAATCACGACGCAACGCCCAACGATTGGTCGATGATTGATCAACTCCGCTAGCTATTGGTAGCTTGCTGCTAGCGATTAGTTGTTGGCTGTTGGACCGTTTCAAAGAACGGTGTAACCAATGTCGCCAGACTTCGGAGGCCTGACTCCGGCGAGGCAAGCTACGGGGATTGGACGCGCTAACTCTCCGAGCGATCTCGCCCCAATCCCTTGCCTGTGAATCGAGCACTTCGCCCCCGCGGAAGCGGCAGATGCCTGAAGCGGGGGCTTGAGCCACTTTGTGATAAACAGCACAAGCAGGACTTTCGAGAAAAATTAACATTTTGTCGTCGCCTACGTCCCCTTCGCTGCCCACGCTAATCCGTTAAGGCGTCCTGAACGCCGTCCCGACCGAACGCGCATTATTACCCCATTCTTTGGCGTAGCCGTTGCGACCTGGTTAATGCGCAGGCACGCGAAATGACAATGATTTGATCACAACCGACATCGGTTCACCCCGAAGATGGACGCCCGTCAACGAGGCCGCTCCGGATACCGAGTCGCATGCAGAATCAAATTGTTGCGAAGGAGGTCGCGTGCATCTGAGCCAGGAAGGCAGCATTCTCTTACCAACGCGGATCGTCGATACCGCGTCACGCTGACTCCCCGTGCGTTCTCTCCCGACGCGTTGCCTCGCAATGAATCGCGAACGCTCTCCAGTCGATGGCCCCTATCGCGCCGCGTGCGCTGACCGGTCCATCGTTCCTGTTTACAAAATCTCTTTCTACCAGGAGCTCAAATGAGCACGACGCTATCGCCACCAAACACATCCACGACAAATTCCCCCGGATCGGCGCCCGGCCCATCGTACAGCGGCGGAAAGACCCCGCGCCAGGCTGCCGTCACGACCGCGATGAGTTACTCCGGAAAGGGGCCACAAATCAGTTTCGTCGACGTCCCCGCGCAGGAGTACTACTCCGCGAATGTCTTTGGGAAGAACGTGATGAAGGATCGGCTGCCCAAGTCGATCTATAAATCGTTGATGGCCACCATCGATTCCGGTGAGAAGCTCGATCCCGAAGTCGCCGACATCGTCGCATCGGCGATGAAAGATTGGGCGATGGAAAAAGGCGCCACCCACTACGCTCACATTTTCTACCCGCTCACCGGCGCCACCGCGGAGAAACACGATAGCTTCCTGTCGCCAACCACCGACGGCAGCACCCTGTCGGAGTTCAGCGGCAAACAATTGATCCAAGGCGAACCGGACGGTTCGAGCTTCCCGACCGGGGGCATCCGTGTCACGTCCCAGGCTCGTGGGTATACGATTTGGGATGTGACCAGCCCAGCGTACATTCTCGAAAATCCCAACGGAGCGACGCTGTGCATTCCGACCGCGTTCGTTTCATGGACCGGTGAAGCACTCGATAAGAAAACGCCAGTCTTGCGTTCGATGCAGGCCCTCAACAAACAGGCCCAACGTATCCTTAAACTCTTCGGCCATCAGGACGGCGCGTTCGTCGCCTCCACCGCCGGCCCGGAGCAAGAATACTTTTTGGTGGACCGTAGTTTCTACTACGCCCGTCCGGACTTGATTGCCGCAGGCCGGACACTGTTCGGTTCCAAACCTCCCAAAGGCCAAGAGTTCGACGATCACTACTTCGGCGCGATTCCCGAACGCGTGCTCGCGTTCATGATGGAAGCCGAACGTGAACTGTTCAAACTCGGCATCCCGGTCAAAACACGGCACAACGAAGTGGCACCGGGCCAATTCGAAGTCGCACCCGTGTTCGAATCGGCCAACGTCGCCGCCGACCACCAGCAATTGATGATGCTCATCCTGCGTCGCACCGCGGAGAAGTACGGGCTGTCGTGTTTGATGCACGAGAAACCGTTCGCGGGAGTCAACGGGTCCGGCAAACACGTCAACTGGTCCCTCGGCAGCAGCTCGCAAGGCAACATGCTCAGCCCCGGTGACACGCCACACGAGAACGCGCAGTTCCTCGTGTTCTGTGCCGCCGTCATTCGCGCCGTCTATCGCCATCAAGGCCTTCTGCGTGCCGTTGTTGCGTCGGCGGGCAACGATCACCGCCTCGGTGCCAACGAGGCTCCACCGGCAATCATCTCGATCTTCCTCGGCGATCAATTAACCGACGTGTTCGAGCAAATCAAAGCCGGGGGTGCCAATTCGTCGATCCCGTCGGGCACGCTCACCGTCGGCGTGGACGTCTTGCCGCCACTGCCCAAAGACGCCGGAGACCGCAACCGCACCAGCCCGTTTGCGTTCACGGGGAACCGTTTCGAGTTCCGCGCCGTCGGTTCCAACCAATCCATCGCCGGTCCGCTCGTGGCGATGAACACCATCATCGCCGAATCGGTCGACTACTGCGCGACCACGCTCGAGGAAGCAACGGGCGGTGACCCGAGCAAACTCAACGCGGCCGTTCAATCGTTGCTGACAGACATCATCAACGAATGTTCTCCGGTCATCTTCGACGGTGACGGCTATTCCGCCGAATGGCACGAGGAAGCCGCAAAACGCGGTTTGCTGAACCTCAAAACCACCGCCGACGCACTACCACAATTGATTAAACCTGAAACGGAGGAACTGTTCGAGTCCTACGACGTGCTCTCCGCCCGCGAGCTGCACAGTCGATTCGAAACCTACGTCGAGCAGTATTGCCTGTCGATCGATGTCGAAGCCGCACTCGCGGTTCAAATCGCAAAGACGCAGGTTTTCCCTGCCGCGATCCGCTATCAGTCCGAGTTGGCGGCAACGTGTGCAAACCTGAAGAACATCGGGTACGAATTCGATACCGACACACTCGATGCGGTCACCAGTCTCGTGAAATCACTGCAAGACAGCATCTCGCGGTTGGAGTTTGCGATTTCAGACGCCGATGAATCCGAACCGATGGTAAACGCACGACACCACTGCGACGCGATTCTGCCTGCGATGTTGGAAGTCCGCAAATACGTGGACAAACTCGAAGGCTTCGTCGCCGATGACCTCTGGCCGCTACCCACCTACGCGGAAATGTTGTTCATCAAATAGGTGCACCCATTTTTTCTTTGCTGGGTGTGGGAGGCGTTTTTTGCACTTAGACACCGACTCCATTTCAGCATGAACGCAACAATCTCCGTCGACGATTCGTTCGTTGGCGGAGTTTGTTGTTTTAGCATCCACCGATCGCCGTAGTGGATCTTGTGAAAGATCCCGCTGCATGAGGATCTTTCACAGATCCACTACACCAAAACAGAGCCAACACAAACCGACAATATTCAGCTAGGCTCTTACGGCTGCTTATCCAATGTGGTTCCGCGACGGATCGCTCCCTTGCCGAACCGGTCGAGAATCGAATCGGTCGTTTGGTCGACTTGTGCGTCACGGTCGTGATCGTCACCAAACAGTTCCAACTGCCGGGTCCGCGTCGACGACAAGGAACTGACTCCCATCCCGACCAATCGAACGGGCTGTTCGATTCGAGTTCGCCGCAGCAACAAGTCACGAGTCGCCTCCCACAATTGTTGCGTCGAGTCCGTTGGCGTCTTCAATGTTGCCGATCGTGCGATCGTCTGAAAGTCGTTGAACCGCACCTTCAACGTGACCGTGCTGCCGAAACGCGAATGCCGCCGGAGTCGCCGGGCAACCTGTTCGGTCAGCCGCAGCAGAACAGCCTTCAACACTTCCATGTCGGACACGTCTGATCGAAACGTGGTCTCATGCGAGATCGACTTCGCCTCGCGATCGGGCACGACCTTGCGATGGTCGCGGCCCCACGCGAGAGCATGCAGATGGTTCGCCGAACTGTTACCGATCGCCTGCGTGAGTCGCTGCAGATCGATCCGGCGGAGCTGCGAGACGTTGTAGATCCCGAGCCGGCCGAGTTTCTCTTCGGCACGTTTCCCCACACCCCAAATTTTGGAAATCGACAACGGATCGAGGAACGCATGCACGCCGTCAGGATCAACGACAGTGAACCCGCGAGGTTTGGCGTGACCGCTGGCTACCTTTGCGAGAAACTTGTTGGGTGCAACGCCTACCGAGGCGTGTAGTTCGAGTTCGTCGAAGATCGCCTGTTGGATTTCCCGACCGATCTTCACCGCCGGGCCGAACAACGCTTCACTGCCCGTCACATCCAAGAACGCTTCGTCGAGCGACAACGGTTCGACGAGCGGTGTGTAGCGATGAAAGATCTCACGGATCTTCTTAGAGATGCCCGCATAAACATCCATCCGCGTGCGAACCAAAACGAGGTCGGGACAGCGTTGGATCGCGGTCCTGATCGGCATCGCGCTGAAGACGTTGAATTTGCGAGCCTCATAGCTCGCTGCCGCAACCACTCCCCGCTGCGTCGACGTCCCACCAACGACAACCGGCTTGCCACGCAGACCGGGATCATCCCGCTGTTCGACGGACGCGTAAAAAGCGTCCATATCGATGTGCAAAATCATGGGCAGTCGAGTGAAAACGGGCTGGTGTCCATTTCGCCATACGCGATCACCAAATTAGAGAGCCAAACTCACCGCAGCGGTACCCGACCAGGACCAAAACCGCCTGCGCGCAAACCTGCCCGCCCGCGATTCAACAATCGCGTTCCGCCATTCAGTCCGCCATTCAGCGTTCAATCCACTATTCAACGTTCATCGCCGGCGAATTGCTCTTTGAGGAAATCCACCGCGACGTCCCATCGCCGGTTGTACGCCATCATGTCTCGCGTGCTCTCGACCGTCTGCACTTCGCAATCGACGCCCAACCGATCAGCCTTCTTCTTCAATTCGAATCCGAATATCGGGTGGTGAATCCCATCCATCGCGTTCGCTTCGGCGATGGCCGGGTCACTCGATCGTCGATAGAACATTCGAATCGGCGGGTCGTCGGCGGTGAGAAGCTCGATCGGCGAATACGCTTCGATCAATTGATGCTTTTCGTCTGAAATCTCATTCGCGCGATCGATGTCGTAGCCGAACAGTTGCTGCAACCCGTCCCCCTTCCAGGCCTCGCCGGGAATGTGTTCCTTGATCCAGCGATAGTCGTACGACGTTTGGGCATTGAGCAAGATGAGCGCCGACACGCGAGTGGATTCCCGCGACACCGGATCATCGGATTGCCGGTCGGCTTGGTCGGGATGAAACGCGATCCACTGCGACAACCCGGCACCGGCGGATCCTCCTCCCATCGCGATTCGGGTTTTATCGAGATTCCACTTTTCCGCGTTCGCGCGGATCGTTTGCAACGCCCTCGTGCAATCCTCAAAACAAGCCGGCGCGATCGCATGTTGGCTCAGCCGATAGTTGATCGACACGTAGTGGATGCCCATTTCGGTGAATGCGTTCGCGAACAAAGCTCCCTCTGACTTATCGCCCCGGCGAAAGCCACCGCCGTGAATCCAGATCATGCAGGGCGCCGGCTCATCCGAATCGGTCTCGGCCAGGTAGACATCAAACACATGACGCTCGTGTTCGCCGTACCGCACGTTCGCAAAATCAGGCTCCGGGCGTGCTCGTCGTTGCCCTTGCATTTGTCGCTGCTGCATCCGCCGACGAAGTGCCTCACGCGGCGATTGGTCCATATCCCGTTCGGACGAATTGGCGTTTGCTCCAGCCATCCGCGAACGGATCTTCGCCAAACTCGCCGCCGCATCCTTGAGCACCAACACCCCGTCACCGTCAGTATCGAGTTGCCCGAACAAACGATCAGGACCGGTGAATTCGTCCTTGGTAAGTTTGCCATCGCCATCGACGTCGTCCTTGGCGATTCGCGAAATGAATCGATCGCCCATCGATTGCCCCACAACGATTGCCGGAGTCAACAACGCCATCAAAGTTACAGTCAATAATTTTGCGGCCATCGATCGGCTCCTATTCGAAAATTGCATCTGACTCCACCACATCGCTCGCTAACACCGCCCGCGTGAAACCATTGAGCGCATCGACAAATCATAGCCGACGCGAGTCGCGATAAATCGCGCATCCAGGCAGGCCACTCGCATGGCCATTCCCATGCCTACCTGGCCAAACTTTCATCACGCTTTGGCCACCACAAATCTACCGGGGGGAGCGATCGCATCTCGATGGTCCGAGCGGCATTTCTAAGAACGCTCAACAATCCGAGATGAGCACAGAAAGCTGAGCAAAACGCAGATTGGTCCCCGTGTGCCGTTGCCGTTCGACCGCAACCTCATCCGGTACTTACGACAACCTCGCGATCTCACGAAACACCGTCCGCCATCACTCACAACCTGATTTGAGTGGATGCGCGGGTGCGTTTTACGTCGGTCTTGCAATTGACGCGATGTTCCGATCGGCGGTATCGGTTATTCATGAAACCTTCACGCATTATTCGTTCGTCTGATCGCGATGCGGCAACGTCGAATTCTGGGGCTATCCCTGGTTCGACATTCCCGCAATCGGAGAGTCTCGGATCGACCGGAAACGCCCGCCCAGCCCCCGATCATGTTCGCCACCTGCGGACGCTCGGCAACGGACGAGCGGCGACCGCGGAATTGGTGGAAGCCCGTTGGGCGGACGGTCGAACGGAACTGTACGTGGAAAAAGTTTTCGCGCCCGGCCGACTGACACGTTGCATCTACCGTTTCGCCTTCGCGTCGCCGTTCCCCTATCAATCGAACCACGACGCCATTTGGACGTGCTTCTACCGCAGGCGAGTCATCGCCGAAATGCTAGAGGGTCAGGCGATCTGCGACCGCAAACCTGCGTCCGCTAGCGTCGCATTGCCGGCATACGTTCGCTACGACCACACCCGGCGAGCATTTGTGTTGGCAGCCGAGTTCATCACGGGTCGCGGGCCGATTCCAACATCTTCCGAAGTGATCGCGCCGCCCCTCCATCGTAACGATGCCCTATCAAACGACGCCCCATTTAATGCCCCCCCGTCATACGAAAACGCGCCAAACAAAAACGCGTCAACGAAGAACGAAATGTCCGACCTCCTTTCGCGGATGCGGGACGTCGAACAAAGCTTGATTGACTGGGGCTTGGTCGGATCCGGTTGGCAAGTCTCACCGGGCGCGCTGGTTTCCACCGCCAATCTCCTGATCAAGACGCATCCATCTTTGAAAGTGTTTCGAGCGGATAACAGCGACGAAAATCTCGACGAAAAACACCTTCCGCACGAGCGTTACACGATCATCGATCTCGAATCAGGCATCCCCGCCGTATTGCTTTGGCGATACGTCTGGCAGAGTTGGAAACAAGGTTCATTGTTTCCGTTCGATGATCTCGAGCCAACCACCTTGCGAGCGTCGTCACAGCAACTCGCCGATCGACTCGTTCAAATCGGTGAAACAAAACGAGCCGCGACACTTGTCGCAGACGTCGAAAATTTAGTCACTCACGACGAGCGATGGAAAGCCAGCGAGATCGCTCCGTTTCGCAAACCGTGGACTTGGTTCTCAAACAAACGCCGCCAAACCTACCGACAGTGCTGTGTCGATCGATGGCAGCGAAACGGAACGGTTGATTCGGCGTTTGCCAACCAACTGCACCGGAGCACGTTCCGATTCGCATGGTTCTGGATCGTTTCGCTCTGCTTGCTAGGTTCCGCCGGTCGGTGGTTACGAAGCTGTCTCGCCAACGAACAGCATCGCCAACGCGTTCGAAAGTTCGCGAGTCATTCCCGCACCCGATCCGCCTATTGGTTGCGATTCCAGAACGGCTGCGTAAAGACCTGGAAGAAACAGCAACGCTGGCCGCGGACTCCAACAACTGCCATGCCTGGACGCAGACAATTGTCGCGCATCTCGTTTTGCACGAACCGCATCCTCGGCATGCTCACCCCAGCCGCGGTTCATCGGTATTGTGTTGACCAACATCGTCGTCGACGTCGCAATCGACAGTTCGCAGCCTTCCTTACCCGGCGTGGCTACCAAATCGCGGTCGGACGCAGGGCTTTTCGCTCCCGGATCAAACATTGGCATTCCCGCGGTTGGCTTTCCGACGAACACGCCACCGAGTTGAAAGCGCAGTTTAGCGGTCCGCAGCTCGCCGTCTATTCGCGCGGCCTCGGCATGCATCTCGGCATCAAAATTCTCTACCCGCTGATGGCTCCACTAAAGGTCGGTGGGATCGCGGTGGCAGTCGCGAGCGGGAACGTGCTGTTCGCGTTGGTGCCGATGTTCGCACTCCCGATCCTGCGAACGATAGTCACGCTCTACAGCTCGATCGCGAATCGTTCCTTGAACGTCCCCCATCGCCATGCGTTGTGGATCGGAATGCTGCCCACGATCGGCTCGGCAGCGTTCATCGTGCAGATGGGGGCAACCAATCCGCGAATCTCTGCTTTTCTCCTGCGAGACCTCGCGGCCAGGTTTGCCCGAAGGATTCCCATCTACGGCGGCCCCAATTCGCGAACCGAACACGCCGCTTTGGCTCTCACTGATCGCTGGCTCCGGTTGACGTCCACCTACAGTCAACGATTTCACAACAAGAACAACATGCCCCACACGTCTTCCCCTGAATCGCCTGCACCCGATTCATCCGTTCGCTACCGCGATGGCGATTGCCTTTGGTGGCCGTACCGCAACGTCGTGCGAGACGCGTTCGTGATCGCATCGGTATGCTGCGCCGTCCTTTATGCGTTGCAACGCAGCCTCTCCGACGCCGCATCCAATCCTTGGTTGACCGGAGAGAACGGCGCGCTCGAAACGCTGCAGTTCTTCACACTCGTCGCAACCGCTCTCGTGGCAACGTTCGCGTTCACTCGCGTGCGTCCGTCACGTTATCGCAGCATCGCGTTCGCACTCGTTTGCGTTGCGGCCGCCGGAGCATGCCGCGAGATCCCAAAACGTCGGCCCTCTTTACCGGTGAACGTCGGCGACCTCAACGCAGCCGGCGGGATCGAGTTCGTGTTGGCGTCCAACACCAAGCACGCGATTATCGGCATCGCCATTCTCGTCTGGCTCGCCCGAGTCGCCTACGGATGGGTGAAGTTCCCCGATGATCGCCGGTTCTGGTTCACCCCTTCGTTCGTTTGGCCTGCGATTCCGTTCGCTTGCAGTTTTGCCTTGTCACAGTTTTTTGAACACATGAAATGGCTGATCGCGGAGGAGAGCATCGAACTGTTCGCGTACATGATGATGCTGACGACGGCCGCGTGGATCGTCAAAAACGCGAGCGAACTCAACACACCGAACCTCGCCGTGATTGGCAACAACCCGGAATCACCGACGCGTCCGAACGACTGCCGATTGAAAAGCCGATGGGCGGCCTGCAAGAAAGCAGGCTGACGGCCGACAGCAAAACCACCGGCTAATCAATGTCAGTGACGCTCACCATCACGACGAACGGTTCGCCTGCCGTCGATCCGAAAAGCAAACGTGGTTTTCCGATTTCGTAGATTTGAGTCGCGTCGGTTGATTTCGTAACAACGTCCGCGGGCATGTCTTCCCCTCGGTCCGCTCCCAGCCGTGAGGTCGCGTAGTTGATCGAACCGATCACACCTTTGAGATGAGGGTTCAACTCAATTTGGATGAGTGTTCCCAAATCAAAATCTTTCGTTTGACGCACGACGCCTCCACGCCCGGTTGCTGTGCCCGTGACGACCGCGACCCTTCGACCAAACTGAACCATGCTTTTGATTCCGGTCAACGTGGTCAGCCGAATCGTTTCCGCGGGCGAGATTCGGCGGTCGCGAATCATCTTCAAAATCTCCGCCTCGGTGGAGTCGCTGTCAAACGCATCGTCGAAGCGATACTCCGCGACTGAGATCGAGTACTGAACCGGCTCGGTCGAAACAGCACTCACGTTGGCAGCTTTCGATGAAGACGCAGAAGCAGCCTCGTCGGCAAACGCAACACGGGTGAAGAAGGCGAGTACGAGAAGACAGAGCAAACGACAATTCATTGAAAGACTCCAGGGCGGGGACACGCGACGCCCATATTCTATTCGAAACGCGTACCTGCCATGGGATGGCTTTGATGATGCAGCCAATGTGAGTGGCGGCGCGGCGCCTACCAAACGGCGGCCCCAAGTTTGGAACGGCATTTGCGTCGGCCACCAGGCATGAACCAAAACCAGCTATCGAACTCGTCCAACCCATGGATGATATTTCCATGTCCACAGGCAATCGCATCGCCGCCACGCGTCAGCCTGCTCGGATTGTTTGCCGCGTTCCTGCTCTTGAGCATCGGACTCCCGTTTTCCGCCTCGCACGTGTACGCCCAGGACGCCGTCGAACCGTCCGCCCTCCTGGACACGGATGAGAAACCAATCGACACACCGGAGAAAGTGGAAGCGGAACCGTAACCCGCCGACAACGCCTCGATCCCGTCAAGGACACTGCCAGTTGTTGACCACGAAAGACGCGAACGACACGAAAATACTTCTCCGGGCGTTTCCCATTGCGGTCGAACGCCCCGCCACGAAACGGCGTGATCGCATCGCAATTGCGCCACCGAGTAGGCCGGATCAAGGAACAAAGTGACGCCGCTCCGGCATGGGAGACATGTACCGCCGGAACAACGCTGCGATTAGTTCGGCCAATGAACAAACCATGGTTGCTGGGTGACACCATCCGATTCTCTATTCGACGTTCCCTTGCGTTGACTGGATATCAAAAACTCGCATGACATCGTGCAGTTCATACAATCAGTCTCTGTCCCCATTGGTGAGTCTCGAAACGCACCGCGGCTACCAAAAAAGTCACCTCTAACGCGTTCTCCAGTGCAGTGCATTGGCCAATCGGTACCTGGTA
>NZ_ANOH01000154.1 GCF_000346505.1 Aporhodopirellula sallentina SM41 | reverse complement strand
CGAGCTATCATCGAGTGCTTGCAGCTGAGCAACCTTCACGTGTTATTGGTTGGGAGCATCAAGGACAAGCGTGTCGAGAGGTTGGTCGATGACCCGATCATTCGTGACCGTGTCCATGCAATCGGGTACCACGCCGACGCGCCGAAGTTTCTCAAGGCCATGGATGTGTTCGTCATGCCTTCGCGGCAGGAGGCATTGTGTTTGGCTTTGTTGGAAGCGATTTCATGTGGTGTGTGTCCCCTTGTTTCTGACGCCGGTGGTTTGCCCGAGGTTGTTCGGCACGAGGTCGACGGGCTGGTGTTTCCCAGAGAAGATGTCGAGAGCCTCGCTGCGTCGATTCGTCGATTGCACTCCGACCGCAAATCTCTCGATGAGTTTGCCCGGTCGGCAAAACGACGGAGTGACGACGTTTTCTCCGCAGCGAGTTGGTGCGAGCGGGTTGAAGGCATGTACCGTGAGGTTCTCGCCAGACGCCATGCCGGGCAGTGAGCCATGAGAGTGAGCCATGAGAGTGAGCCATGAGAGGGAGCCATGGGAGGGAGCCATGAGAAGGAGCCATGGGGGCACTCGGATAGACGCCTACACGGCATTCTCGGTGGCGCACGCTGTCCGGCGAGATTCCCAAACCGCCCTGCCCTGCCCCGTTCTGGACGTGTCGCGATGAAGATTCGCCTAATTTCTGGCCCCGGGGGATGTGCTGAATGGGGCTGCTGCGACGCGGCGGCTTTGGCGATCCAGTCTGTATTCCGTTTAGGAACACGTTATGCTGCGAATAGATACGGCGCACTTACGCAAGCGAGCCTCCGTTGTCGAAAATTTGCGAATCAAAAGGCGATCGCAAAAGTTGGTAAACTCTCTCGACAAACCGTTGGTCTTGCTTTCACAGATAAACACTTTTTGACTTCGAACTAGATAGGATGAATCATGTCCACACCGCTGAAATCGTTAATCGACACCGGAACGAAACTGTATCTCGATTCTGTAGAGCCGGCGGAGGTTGATAAAAATTTGGCTTACGGTGCGGTCGGAGCGACCAGCAATCCTGCCATCATTTCGTCGATCATCGCCGGAGGCGGCCGTGATTCTCAGATCGAATCGATGCTCGCCGAGGGCAAGACCGACGAGGAGATCGCCTGGACGTTGACCGACCAACTTGTCAGCGAAGCGGAGGCGAAATTCGCCGAGATTCATCAAGAGACGAAGGGCAACGCGGGTTGGGTGAGTTTCGAGTTGGACCCGTTGCTCGAAGACCCTTCTTTGAATCTCAAGGAAGACGATGTCGTCCAGAAGTACATCGAGTTGGGAAAGAAATGGGCGGCCGGGCACACCAATCGAATGATTAAGGTGCCGGCGACTCCCGCCGGGCTGCGTGCTCTCGAGCCGCTCGCGGCCGCAGGGGTGACTTTGAATGTCACGCTGATCTTCACCGACGATCAATATCGCATCGCTCGCGAAGCGATCTGGCGTGGCGTGAACGGCAAAGTGGATCCATCTGAATTCAAATCGGTTTACAGTATTTTCATTTCACGGATCGACGTTTACACGGACAAGCATCTGTCGCTCTCGGATGAAGCGCAGGGGCTGGTTGGTTTGGTCAATGCGAAGCGGATTTGGAAAGAGAACCGCGAGTTTTGGGCGGAAAAGGGACTGCCGCTTGAGCAAGAGTTGATCTTTGCCAGCACGGGCACCAAGGACCCTAGCGATCCGCCGTGGAAATACGTTGCTGCGTTGGCGGGAAGCGATATTCAAACCAATCCGCCAGAGACGAACGCGGCCGTTGCGGAAAGCGATTTGACGTTTACCCGTACGGTTGACGACATGCCGCCCGAAGCGGTTCTCAACGAGATCGATTCGGTGGTGGACACTCAGAAGATGCACGCCTTCCTGATGGAAGAAGGCGTCGACAAATTCGTTAAGCCTCAGCGAGCACTGCTGAAACTGATCGCTGACAAGCGTAGTGAATTGTCACCGACTGCCTAAAACGTCGATGGGCCGTGTTTGTTCTTCGCGCTGTTCCGGTGCGAGGAGCAAACGTTTCTGAACCCGATTGGGGTCACGTGATTTCGGAGTCACGCATCAAACGCACGCTCGAGATCTTCCTGAAGATCAGCGAAGTTTTCGAGCCCGACGGAAAGGCGGATCAGTGAGTCGGTGATACCGTGCTTTGCCCGATCCTCGGGTGCGTAGGAGGCGTGAGACATCGTCGCGGGTTGCTCGATCAAGGATTCCACCGCGCCAAGACTGACGGCGAGGTGGAACAGTCGAGTGTTCTGGCAAACTCGCTTTACCTTTTCGAGTGGTGCGTCGAGTTCGAACGTGATCATCGCCCCAAAACACTTTTCCGATGTTGGAAGTTCGCTGTCAAATAACGTGGCAGCCAATTCAGCCTGCGGATGGCTGCTAAGCCCTGGATAGAGAACCGAGCGGACCTTGTCGTGTGACTCGAGCCAGCGTGCTAGCTGCAGTGCGGTTTTCGACTGCTCGCGAATCCGAAGGTCGAGTGTTTTGAGCCCGCGAGCAATCAAGAAGCAGCTCATCGGGTCGAGCACCGCTCCGGTCGCATTCTGGATAAAGTAAAGTCGGTCGAAGAGTTCCTTGTTGGCGACCGCGAGTGTTCCACCGAGGCAGTCGCTGTGGCCACCGAGATATTTCGTCGCTGAATGCATGACGATGTCGATGCCCCATTCCAGTGGACGCATCAGTGCGGGGGTTGCGAAGGTGTTGTCGACTCCCGTGATGACGTTATGCTTCTTCGCGATCTCGGCAATGGCGAGCATGTTGGGAACGGTGAGTCGTGGATTCCCCACGGTTTCGCCCCAGATCAGTTTTGTGTCCGCGCAAATGGCGGCTTCCACTGCGTCAGGCTGAGTCATGTCGACCAGCGTCACGCGAATTCCGCTCGCGTCGCAGATCTGATGCAGGAGTCGATAGGCACCACCATAGATGTCCGTGCCGGCGACCACATGGTCTCCTGATTTCAGGAGCATCGTGACCGCATGGATCGCAGCCATCCCGGTTGAAAACGCGAGGGCTCCGGCGCATTGATTGGTGCGCCCGCATTCGAGCGATGCGAGAGTCTGTTGCAGTGCCGTGCGTGTCGGATTACCGCTGCGTGAATAATCGTATTCACCCCACTGCCCTGCCCCGGGTTGTCGGAACGTGCTGGCGAAATGGATCGGGGCAACGACCGCTCCCGTCACTGGGTCGACTTCACCTCCGACGTGGATCGCTCGCGTGCGGAAACCGGCTCGGTCGGAGCCGCCCGCCTTCTCGCGGTCTGCATGATCGGTCATGTTCCGGGCCTCTTTATTCGTCCGCGGCGGACAATGCTTGGTCGAGGTCCGCGATCAGATCAGCGGGGTCTTCGATTCCACAGGAGAACCGAATCATGTTGTCGGCGATTCCAAACGAAGCTCGTTCCTCGGGCGAGTAGCTGAAATAGCTCATCACCAACGGTTGTTCGATCAGCGATTCGACGCCTCCGAGGCTCGGTGCGATGCGAGCCAATCGAGCGGCATCGACGACTCGGGAGGAGGCTTTCCAATCGGCGTCTTTAACGGTGAACGTAATCAATCCGCCGAAACCACGCATTTGCTGTGACGCGATTGCGTGAGTGGGGTGTGACGCAAGTCCCGGATAGAAAACTCGCTCGATGCGAGGATGATTTTCGAGGAACTGAGCGACCGCGAGGCCATTATCGTTATGACGTGCCATGCGAAGCGCGAACGTTTTGAGTCCTCGTTCGAGCAGGTACAGGTTGTGTGGCGAACTTACGCTACCGAGGCAACCACGTAGTGCCCGAATCGGGTCGAGTAGTTCACGTCGTCCGCAGATAACTCCGGCGAGCAAGTCGTTGTGCCCGCCGAGATATTTGGTTGCCGAGTGCAGCACGTAGTCGACGCCGTAGTCGATCGGTTTGAGGTTAAACGGTGTCGCCAAAGTGGCGTCGATGAGGGTTTCTACCTCGTGCGCTTTGCCGATGGCGGCAAACTGCTCGAGGTCCACGCAGGTCAAGTGCGGGTTGGTCGGAGATTCCGAAACGAGCAGTTTGGTTTTCGAGTTGATCGCAGCTTCCATGGCGGCGAAATCGCCCGTCGGAACCTGGCGAGTGACCACTCCGAAGCGAGCCAAATGCTTGGAGCAGAACTCGCGGCTTCGGTGGTAGCATTGATCGAAAAAGACGATCTCGTCACCGGCGGAAAGTCGACTCATCAGCAGGCCGACGATCGCTGCCATGCCGCTGGAGTAAAGAATGGCGTCTTCGGCACCTTCGAGTGCGGCGAGTTTGGCTTCCACCACCTTTTCGTTGGGGTTGCCGTAGCGAGCGTACTCCTCGCGTTGTTGGCGTCCTTCGACAAAATCCAGCAATTGGTCGGTCGATTCGAAGGTGAACGTCGATGCCGAATAGATCGGCGTGGCGATCGCACCTTCGGATTTTTGCCGTAATTCTCCACCGTGCACGCACTGCGTCGACGCACCACGAGGCATCGGGGAACCGGCAGTGGCTGTGTCGGAAGAGGTGGCACCTGAAAGAGCGTTTTCAGGGTCGGAAGTGGCCCGCGAAGAGGACGGGGCAGCACTGACACACGTCAGCAGATCGGTGGTATCCACCGATCCAATCGAATTGGTTTTCATTAGAATGGCTTTTTAGCAGTGAGGCTGCAAGCGGCCGCAAATCCCTACAAGTTTGCGAGCCGGGACTCAGTGAGTCCCGACCAGAGTGTTTGTCAGGCCCGACCAGAGTGTTTGTCAGGTTAGCTGCTTGGTCAGATTTGAGCAAGCGATTTTCTCGGTGAAGTTTTTGAGGTGAGCGAACGACGTTTTTGTCTGGTCGTTGCTCCTTTCCGTATTGTCCAGGAGGGCAATGTCCTACAATGGCTCTGCCCGATGATATCAGTCGACGCAAACACGAGCCCGGTGTCGGCCAACAGCATCCGGGGGTCGCCCAACAACACATGTGCAAACAAATAAGAACTACGGTCCATTCCGATGAAAAAACGAGGTTCTGAGATCACGGCATCGTTACAGAGGTTGCCTCTCGATGGTGGCTCCTGTTGCCTCGATGTCGCCAAACGCCGGTCGCTGAGGTTGTTGCGCGGCATGATGGTTGGCTGTGTCGTTTGGAGCGTCGTCGGCGGTTTGAGCGGGCGTGCCAGTGCGCAGGAGAGCGAACTAGAGGCTGCGTCGGAAGTTGAGTCTCCCTCGTCGCCTCCGAGCTATTCGAAACCTCATCTGCCGAGTGATCAGATTGCCGGTTTCTATCGCTCTTTGGCGGAACGAAAGAAGCCCGGAACCGGAAACACCGACGACGGCCTGGAGGTGCCAATGGATGCACCGGAGGGTGCGGGGGATGGTGTGGCGGGCGAACACGACGGTGAATCCGAAGACGCCCAGGCGGATTCATCGGCGAAGCATGACGCCACGCCTGCAGAGATTCAGCAGTGGATCGACCAACTCGGTTCGGTCGAGTTTGCGGCACGCGAGCAGGCAACGGCCAAACTACGTGATGCTGGGAAGCGGGCGTTGGCGCTGCTCGAAGAGGCATCTCGGGAGCATCCCGATCTCGAAGTCCGCACACGTGCCGCGGACGTTTCCAAAGGCATCACCGGTGGGGAAACTGCCGGACGTATTGACGCGTTTCTCGCGGGTGACGACGTCGAATTGGATGGGTGGGAGGTCTTTCAATCCATCATGGGAGACGGCGTTCGCATTCGTGAACTGTATGTTGATTTCTTAATGCGGCATGGCGAGGTCGCCGCGTCGCTCGACGTAACATCCAAGGCTCGTGAGGCCGCGTTTCAAAAGACGATTGTTGATGTGCAACGTGGCATGTTTGTCGAGCAACGCTCGCCAACGGAAGCGGACCTGATCGCGTTGATGTTGTTGGCGAATGATCATGACATGCCGATCACGCGAGTCGAAGAGAACGCCATCTTCACTGTCTTGCGACGCGATGCGACGGCGAAGTTGTTGTCCGATTCGCAGTTGTCGGGAGCGTTCCGGGCGATGCTCGGTGGGTGGATTTCGCGTGAGGACGTTGTCAATCGCCAGGAGATGCTGTGGTTCGCGTTAAGTTGGGATTTGACCGAAACCCTGCCGCTAGCGTTGGTGACACTCGAAAAAGCAACGGATCCTGTCACACTCGGGATGGCCATGCAGGCGATCGCACGGTTCGGTGATCTGTCGAATGTTCCGGAGGTCGCAAAGTTCCTCGACGACTATCGACCGGCGAGTGAGCAGCAGTATGCCGGCGGTACGCTCGTGCAGGCGTTCGTTAGTGACGCGGCCGCGGCAGCGATCATTTTATTGAACGACCGATCGCTCGATGAGTTCGCTCTGAACGCTGCCGCCGAACATCCCAAGTATGGCTTCATCGTGCAGGAAATCGGCTTTCCTACCGAAGACCCCAAGCCTCGAAAAGACGCGATCGAAAAACTCAAAAAAGAATTGCTGTCCCGTTAAGACGCAGCCTCTTGCTACACCGCGACGGGAGCTTTGATATGTGGGTGCGGGTCGTAGTTAGTGAGTTCGAAATCTTCGAAGCGGAAGTCGCTCATGGAGTTGACGTCACGCGTGATTTTCATTGTCGGTAACGGACGCGGCGTCCGTGTGAGTTGTTCGCGTGCTTGCGCGTAATGATTGGAGTAAAGGTGAACGTCGCCGAGCGTGTGTACAAATTCACCAGGTTCCAAGCCGGTGACCTTGGCCATCATCATGGTGAGAAGTGCGTAGCTGGCAATGTTAAACGGGACGCCCAGAAATAGGTCCGCGCTGCGTTGATAGAGCTGGCAAGAAAGCCGCCCACCGGCCACATAGAACTGAAACAGCAGATGGCACGGAGGCAACGCCATGGTGGGCACATCGGCGACGTTCCACGCCGAAACGATCAGCCTTCTCGATTTCGGATTGGTGCGAATCTCGTTTTCGACCCACGCGATCTGGTCGATCGTTTCTGTGTCGTTATCTCGCGCAGGCCAACTTCTCCACTGACGGCCGTAGATCGGTCCGAGTTCTCCTTCGGCGTCGGCCCACTCATCCCAAATCGATACGCCATTCTCTTTCAACCAAGCGATGTTGGTTTCGCCGCGGAGGAACCAAAGCAATTCGTAGATGATCGACCGAACGTGCAGCTTTTTGGTTGTCAGTAGCGGAAAGCCGTCGGCGAGGTTGAACCGTATTTGGCGTCCGAACAGGCTTCGCGTTCCTACCCCGGTGCGGTCGTCGCGGTCGAGTCCTTGATGGAGAACTTCGTCGAGGAGTTCCAGATATCCGTGCATGAATCAATTTCTCGTTTTGCGGTCGATGTGAACTCGTTGGCGAGTGTCCGCCGCAGTTTGCGATCGCGACGCATCAGTATGAGGCGGCGACGATCGTTTCGTGGAAAGGGCGTTTTATCGAGGCGGTAGGATTAATCGACGGTTTCAGGACGAAGACAATCGAGGGTCCAGTGACGGTCGCTCGTCATGGAGACGGACGTGGGATCGATACCGAGTTGCGATACGATTGCTCGAATTTCGGCGAGCGTCAACGAGGCATGCAGCGATTGCCGGAGCAGTTGCCGAGGAGCGGTTGCGGGGGACGTGTGGCCCTCGGGGCCGCCATGGAGTTCGACGAGTCGTTCGACCTCCGTTTCGTTTTCAGGGCGATAGAGGTCTCGGATAAACAAACGCCCCCCGGTCGGAGCACTTTCATCGCCAGCCGAAGAGCGTTCTCCGGAGAATCGAGATGGTGCAGAACCGTATTGCTGATCACTGTTTCAGCCAACTCGCTTTGCAGTGACGAGAGGTCGTTCAGGTCCGCGTGCTCGAGTTGGATCTGGTCCAAACGACCTGCAAAGTCGATTTCGACCTGAGCGAGTTCGAGCATCTCAACGCAAGAGTCAACTCCCATGACTTGCAGTTCATCGGGGTTGGCGTGCGGTTGGTCGGCACCGGTAGATTCTTCCGCGATCGCCTCCAGTGTCTCGCACAATATGATCGGGATGAGTGCCGGTCCGCATCCGAGATCGACGACCCGAGGACCGACCGGGCCCGATTCAAGCAAATCGAGGACGAAACGTTTGTTCACTTCTTCGTGGTCCATCTCGCGATAGGCCTCGGCATCGAGTTTCGCGTCTTCCGGTGGAGGTTCACATACGCGTGGCAGCATGTCGTTTGGTCTTTCTGAAGGGGGGATCAGCGAAATTGGGAGCGACCGAGTCGGCGAGGTGCGCGCCTGTTTGGTTGTATCTGTGCCGTTTGGTTATACGTGTGGTTGTGCGACGGGATCGAGAAACAGACCTGACATTCGTCAAACGAGACAGGTGAACTCTATGCGAATGACGAGTAGCCAGCGGAGTGGGCGAAAAATTAGCCGTTTGATGTCGTGCACGAATGTATATGGTGTTGCGTGCCGGTTGTAACGGAGATGCCTCAAGCACACTGGTAATTTGGGGTAGATCATTGTCGCTAAAGACGCGGACAATGGCGAATATGAGGGTCTTTACCCAAAATTTTCAGAAATCCCCCCCACAAATTTCTGTTCACTAATTAAAACGTAGTTTCGAGGCTTGTGGACTTTAGCGGTCACGTGGAATAGGGAGATTTCGCTGCCGATGAAAAAAGGCTCGTTTTTTACGGTCTCAGACGCTCTTTTTGACGAATCTGACCCCTTCTTCCCAGGCGAGATCCATGAAAAGACCAAAATCCGGTTCGGGCGCCACGCGTTCACTATCTAAATCGGAGCAATCAGCGGGCTGGAATGGGCCTCCAACGGCTGAGTCTTGGGCGATGGTCACGCCTGGCGACGTCATGCGCTCGATCAGGCGCCGTTTGCCGTCGGTCTTTTTCACGACATTGCTGGTCACCGTTGCGGTCGTTGCGTTGCTGGTCGTTTGGCCGAACCAATATCGCAGCGAAGGTCTGATGTACGTCCGCCTCGGTCGGGGTGCGATGGGAGGAGATCCGACGACGAAGACCACCAATTCGGTGTCGATGCAAGAGAGTCGGACCGCGGAGGTCGTTAGCATCGGTGAGATGATCAGCAGTCGTGAGATTGCCGAACGCACCGTGGATCGGGTCGGGATCGAAAAAATTAACCAGCCCCGCAATTGGTTTGAGAAAGCCATGGAGGATGGGAAGAATTTCTTGGAATCGGACCACCAGTTGGTTCGTTGGGTCCCCGGTCGCGAGCCAAAGACCGTGGGCGAGATGACTCCCGAGCAGTACGCTGCTCAAATCGATCGTGAGCGAGCGATCAAGTCGGTCACGAAAGCGATCGATGTCCAGGTCGCTAAGAACGGTTACACGGTTGCGGTTTCAGGAAAAGAAGACGACCCGCTGTTGGTGCAGGAAATCGTCCAAGCCGTGATGGATGAATTCGGCAGCTATCACGTCGAGGCTCATCAGGTAAAGGGGTCAGAGTCGTTTTTCGACGTTCAGGCGTCGGAGAGTCGAAAGATCGCAATCGCCGCTCGGAGGAAGTTGCAAGAGACCCGAAACGAGATGGGTTGGATCAGCACGGAGTCTGCCGAGCGTACGCTGAGCGAACGGATCATTGATCTCGAGATGAAGTTGAGCACCGCGGACAGCGAGCTCGCCGAGGCGATCAGCCAAGCCGACGAGCTGCGCCGGCAACTCGAAGCAACCGATCAGTGGGTGCCAGTCGAAGTCACCCTTGGGATCGCCAATGCAGCCGGTGACCAGATGCGCAGCCAACTCTATGACGTGCAGATCCAGGACGGGGATGAGTTGGCCCGTCTGAGTCCGTCTCACCCTCGCTACAAACGCATTAAAGACAAAATGGTGCAGAGCGAGAAGTTAGCCGGTAGCGAACGTGAGGAACGTCAGCAAACTCGCGAAGCAATCAATCCGGTCTACCAAGATCTGGAAACTCAATTCCAGACCGTCCGCGCGAAAGCAGTTGGATTGGAAAGCCGACGTGATGCGCTTGCGGAACGATTGGTGGCAACGCAGAAAGACCTGCGTCGTCTCAACGATGATGTGACGACGCTCTCGCAGCTCGCTTGGGAAGCAGAATTAGCAGAGGAAACTTTTCGAGACCATGCGCGTTCACTCGAAGAAGCACGCGTAAACACAGAGCTGGACAAGAGGCAGATGTCTGATGTGAGCGTCATTCAAGAAGCTTCATTGAATCTGAAGAAGTCTGGCCCGAAGCGAGGATTATTGGCAGTCGTTGGTGCAATGCTCGGATTGTCGTTGGGACTACTCCAGGCGATCTTGCGAGATTCACCGGTCGACCCACGGGCGTCGCGTATCGATATGCCAGTCCGTGATCCGTTGGGATCGGATGCTGATGCAGCTTTGGATGAAGATGAATCGACGAGTTCGACGGACGACATCGATTCCAAAGAGGCGGCAACTGCCGAGCGTGACGACGAACGAGAACATGCGAATCAACAGGTTGTGTCCTTACCCGGATCGGGCTCTGGATCGTCCGTTTCGCTGCCTCGCTGACCTTGCGACGGATTGCTGTCAGGGGTTGTTGAGAGCGTGATAAGACGTTGCTCACAACCGGCCTGTGTTTTGTATTTTGATTTCTTCTAGGACGACACCGTGTTTTCATTTTTCAAACGAAGAGCCCGGGATAAGGGCTGGTTGGCTTGGCCGACGGCTTCCGCCCTCGGAAGCCGGCGAGCCCTGTTGCTATCGCCGAGACAGTTTGAACGAGAAATCACGCGCGAACGCGTGCGCGCAACACGCCGCTCGATCCCTTTTTGTGTCCTAACGATTGAACTGCAAGGCGTCAATGGACGCGACAACAAGGGCTCCGATCTTGGCCCGGTTAAGAATACAAAAAGTGGCAGCCATTCGATTTTGAAGAAGCAGTCCCGACGTCTCGTCGACCTGCTGCACCACAACCTGCGAATGACTGACGAAAAAGGTGTGCTCTCGGCGACTCGCTATGGCGTGCTGTTGGTCGACACGCCTGAGATGGGTGGACGGGCAGTCTTGGATCGAATGACTGTTCTGTTTGCCGATGCGAGACTCAATGTGCGTTTGAGTTTGCAAGTTCATGATGCGGACGGATTCGGCGGCAAGGACGATCACCCGTCCGGCAACGGCACGCGTCGCGATGATGAGAGTGGCAGCAAAGACTGGGTGCGTCGCCCCTCCGAGATACTCGATGTTACAACGACGGCACTGGAAAAGGCGGGGGCAGTCTCCGATGTCACCGTATGCGAACCCATTCACGTTCCCGGAGAAGCGTCCGGCGCGAGCATCGCTGGTGTTCAGCAGCAACCGGCATTGATGCAATCCGGAGAAACAGTCGCCGATTCGCAGGTCAGCATTGCGGGAAGTGAGTCCACCGAACACTGGCCGTTGGCCTCTCGCATTGCCAAACGAGTCGTCGACGTTGTAGGCGCGAGCGTCGGGTTGGTTGTCACCAGTCCGTTTCTCATCGCGTCGATGATCGCGATCAAATGGGATGACGGCGGGCCGGTCATGTTCTGTCAAACACGCGAGGGTCGGTACGGACGCCCGTTCACGATCTACAAACTCCGGACGATGGTCGTTGATGCGGAGAAATCACAGGCCGCCCTTCGTGCAGCGAGTCACCGGGACGGTCCAGCCTTCAAAATCAGCAAAGATCCACGTGTTACGAAAGTTGGGCACTTTTTGCGGGCAACATGTCTGGATGAATTGCCTCAACTGATTAACGTGCTCAAAGGCGATATGTCATTGGTAGGACCCCGTCCGTTGCCGTGGCACGAAAGCCGTGCGTGTGAGCGATGGCATCGTCGACGATTGGATGTGCGTCCAGGTTTGACCTGCATTTGGCAGATCGATAAGTCGAAAGCGGAAACCTTCGACGATTGGATGCGAATGGATCTGCGGTACATCGATCGACTCGGATTTTTCGATGACCTGCATCTGATCGCGCGGACTGTGGTCGTTCCCGTAACCGGACGGGGCGGCGAATAAAACAACTTGAAGTGCATTGCGTGACGTCGTGCTGAGAAAACCTGTTCTGCCTATCACGTCTACCTCTGCACCGCTTTCGGCGAACGAGAACGAGTCCGGACGTCTTCGACCGCGGCACTCGCAAATCGATTCAGAAAGGTTGACTATTGAGCGTTCTGCGGAGCCGAACTGTCGCAAGCAGAATCTCGTCGAAACTTACATTGCGAGTTACAATGGGGGGGTGAAAACGAGTGCCTCCACCATCGAATGCCGTCCGCCCGTTGACTCTCTGGACGCTCGCGTCGTTTTTCTGACGCATTACATTCCGCTGTATCAAGTCCGAGTGCTGCAGGAAATCTCTCGAAGCCTTCAGCAGTTCAGGGTGCTGCTTAGCACACCGATCGAACCCAACCGTGATTTTCGCCTCGATTGGTCCGGGCTCGATGTCGAGGTTCAAAAGGCAGTCACGATTCGGCGGCGATGGCGGCATCGCAATGCCGGTTTCGATGACCCGCTCTATGTCCACGTTCCCTACGATACGCTCGGAAAGTTGAAATCGCTTCGCCCCGACGTGGTCATCTCTCACGAGTTGGGTGCACGCTCTCTGGCAGCGGCCCGTTACTGTCGTCGCAGCGGAGCGAAGTTGGTATTGGCTACCTTCATGAGTGAGCACACCGAACAGGGACGTGGTTGGTTGCGACAACGGATCCGAAAGCATCTTATCGCTCGAGCTGACGCGATCACCTACAACGGGCCTTCCTGTCGGAATTACTTGTTGTCGCTCGGTGCCTGCGAGGAGCAATTGTTCCATTTGCCCTACGCGGCGGATGATCGCAATTTCAGTGATGTGGCGGTGGTTCGCGATGAACCGTCTGTGCGTCGACGCTTGCTGTGTATCGGGCAACTGAGCGAGCGGAAAGGCGTCTTGCCGATGATCGAACAATTGAGCGAATTCTGCGAGCGGACCCAGCAATCACTCGAGGTAACTCTGGTCGGTGACGGGCCGTTGCGACCAGGGGTGGAGGAAATTGCGGCGAGGCACGCGGAGGCGGGACAGGATTCACCCGAAGCTCGTTTGCAAATTCACGTCTTGGGGAATCAGCCTGCCTCCGAACTGCCGTCTCTGATGAGCGAACACGGGGCGGTCATCGCTCCTACGCTGGCGGATGAATGGTTGTTGGTGGTTAACGAAGCGATGCACGCTGGGTTGCCGGTGATCGGAAGCGTCTACGCCCAGGCCGTGGTGACAATGGTAAGAGACGACGAGAACGGATGGCAGTACGATCCGTTGCGCCGGAGTGAGTCGTCGGTTGAAGGTGACGTCGCGGCAAGTCTTCAATCTGTTCTGAGTCGCTACCTCGAGTTGGACGATTACGAGGTCGAAGCCATGCGTGCCAACGCAGTGACAACTGCGAGTGCTTACACGCCCTCTCGAAGCGCGCGTGGTGCGCTTCGTGCGATCCGATCGGTGCTCGGGATGAGTGACCGCGTTGAACCGGGCGATTGTGTGGAATCGGGCGATCGTGTGGAACTGGGTGACGCGTGATGACGGACCGTCCATCAGCGAGTCTGTCGCTCGATCTCGACAACAAGTGGGCTTACCTTCGTGCGGCGGGGCGTGACGATTGGGAGTCATGCGATAGCTATTTTCCGTTGGCTATCAAGAACATCGTCGAAACGCTCGGTGCCATTGATTTGCCGCTGACCGTTTTTCTCGTTGGGCGTGACCTTCGACGCGATGAGGATGTTCGAGCGATCGAAGGTTTTCGCGGTTTGCCCAATTGGGAGGCCGCCAATCACTCGCTCAATCATCTGCCGTGGATGCACACGATGAGCGACGGTGAAATCGAAGACGAGATAAGGGTCACGCATGATCTGATCGTTGCTCGGACGGGCCAGACGCCAGTCGGTTTTCGCGGTCCGGGTTTTAGTTGCCCCGACGAAGTGCTGCGTGTCCTCGGGCGATTGGGCTATCAATACGATGCATCGATATTTCCGACTTCGATGGCTCCGATCGCTCGTGCTGTTTTCCTCGCCCGCACCAAGCTGAAGGGAGAGCAGCGAGAAAAAGCCAAAAAACTATATGGCGGTTTTGCGGCGATGCGATGCCCCAATTGGCCTTACTCACGTGCCCTGCCCTGCCCCGTTTCCTCGGACGGCGGAAATGAGACGCAGCAGCATTTGTGGGAGGTCCCGGTCACGGTGTTGCCTATTCTGCGGACCCCGATTCACTTCAGCTATCTCACGTTCTTGGCCGGGTTCAGCGTGACCTTGGCGAAGCTGTATTTTCGATCGGCTCTGGCGACATGCCGTCTCTTTCGTGCACCGCCCTCACTGCTGTTGCACCCGCCCGATTTTCTCGGCGCCGAAGATGACGCGGACATGGCTTACTTCCCAGGGATGAAGATGAAACGTGATGCGAAGCTCTCGTTCATGAGATGGGCGTTGTCGCTCTACGCTCAGCAATTCACGGTCACCACCATGGTCGATCAAGTTAACAACCTTCAGATTGAAACAGCCACCTGCCATGCTTGACTATGGAAAACACAGCGTCCTCGGGATTGGCGTCAACGCGATCGATTATGAGTCTGCCGTCGGCCGGATCATTGATGCGGCAAGAGTTAACCAGGCGATGTCGGCAACCGCACTCGCTGTCCATGGTGTGATGACAGGCGTGCTCGATCGTGAACATCAATATCGGCTCAACCAGTTCGATCTGGTTTGTCCCGACGGACAACCCGTGCGATGGGCGTTGAACTCACTTCACGGCAAACGCTTTCCTGGCGAACGACTGTCCGATCGCGTCTATGGTCCTGAGTTGACGCTACGACTTTGCGAAGCGGCCGCCGAGCAGGACGTGCCGATCTACCTGTTCGGCGCGACCGAGGAGATGTTGTCTCAGTTTGCAGAGAAGTTGGGCGAGCGTTTTGAAGGTTTGCGGATCGTTGGCAAACGAGCTTCCGCGTTCCGGCAAATCACACCGGAGGAACGTGATGAATTGGCGGCTGAGATCGTGGCCAGCGGTGCTCAGATGTGCTTCGTCGGGCTCGGGTGTCCCCGGCAAGAAATCTTTGCGTATGAGATGAAAGAACGATTGCAAATGCCGCTCATTGCGGTGGGGGCGGCGTTCGCTTTTCACGCAGGCGTGTTGGAACAGGCACCACCGTGGATGCAAAGTGCCGGGCTCGAATGGTTGTTTCGCTTGACTCGTGAGCCGAGTCGTCTTTGGCGTCGATATCTGTATTTGAACCCGACTTATCTGACGCTGCTCGGTTTGCAGAAGGTGGGGTTGTATCGCAAGAGAACCGACGGTGGGCAGCCGCCACAGAAGGATCTGTTGTTCGGTTAGCCGGTGGAAGAGACGCTCGGTTGTCCGCTACGTGCCGGACGTACTTCGTAGCCCGCCCATTTCCAAACACGAAACGCCGCCCACTGCATGGCGAGGGTGGCAAAGATGCTCAGGGAGATTGAATACAGGAGGTCGATGAACTCAGGGCGGGCATAGAACGTAGGCAGCATCTCGGTGATAAACAGCGAAACGACACAGTGAATCGCGAAGGACGCCGCGATGATGCTGATGGGGATCATGATATGGCGTCGAGAAAAGAACGCGGCGGCCGCGTATGCCAGCACGAACGCGTCGAGAACGTTGATCACTTCGGAGGCCACGTTGATCCAGATGGAGTAGCCGGGCGTGGAGGATGGAGCGGTCTCGATGAAGTGGGTGTGGATCCACTGTTTGGTCACGATCGTGATGGCAACGAGCGTGGCGGACTGTAGCATGCCCGATACCGTCCAGCCACGATGAGAACGTGCCTTTGGCTCGGAGTCGGTCGGAGCGAGTTCGTATGCGAACCATGCCGAAGCGGCGCGAAAGAGCATTACGTACCAAGCGATCGTGAGCAGATAGTTGGCAAACGCTCGGATCCAAAGGGTGTAGTCAATTGCGGTGATGAAGATTGGGTGCTGCAGTGTCGAGCAAAAGAAGCTCATCGCAGCCGATCCGACCAGCAGTTGTTTCAGTGACGGTCGAGAGGAATGCCACTGAGACCACAGGACCAAATGCACAAGGCCGGTTACCGTAACGCTGCGTTGAACGGTGTAGATAAACAGGGAGACCATCATCCCGGCCCTGCCCACGGCGAGCGTTGACGGGAGCCAGCCTGCCGAGCTGGCCAGAAGCCAGGCGTAACCCAGCCCTGAAGCCAAACCTCCGGCTAGCATCCATCCCAACACGCCGAGCCACAGTCGGCGGTGTTTTGGAACGCCACTGCGGACCCAGAGCTCCTGAAGTTGTTCAGGAAGTGTTTGCGGTCGGAAGTCGTTATCGGACACTGGCATCGCTCACCGAAATCGAGGGCCCTCGAGGATGTTTCGAGGTGGGAATGGCGAATTGCTACTGTGCCGCGGGGTCCAGCGGTGCCGCGTCGGCAAGAGCGTCGTGTTCGAACTCGTCGCCGTGTTCCTCAGCATACTCGAGGCTGTCCTGAACATCTTTTCCGGCCGTCCAGTAGAAAATGGTGCCGATGATGGCCAGCACCAATTTGACCAACTCGAATACCAATGCCACGAGTGTCCCCGAAGCATCTGTCGGTTGGGCCGGAACGAGGTGATAGAGCGTCTCGATCGTTGCCTCGAGCACGCCAATCCCCGCGGGCGTCAGCGGAAGCGCCGAGGCCAACATGCCGATCGGTACGATCACAAAGTGCTCGGCGAGTGTCGGTGGCGAGCCGTACATGGATGTTGCGATCAGGAACATGCTCACGACCAATAACCCTTGCACTCCCACGCTCATGACGAGAGACAAGGCGAAGGTCCAAGGGTGATCGTGGAACGTTCGCAGCGGCGGGCCAATCTTTTCGACCACTGGGCCGATCACATTGACTTCCGATAGGCGTGAGATGATCCGGTCGACAACCTTCCCACCGAACACGAGGGTGACCAGGACTGCCGTGCCAACGCCGAGCAGGATACCGACCATCCATTTGATGTCATCCAACCCGACACCGTTGAACTCAAACGAATCGGTTGATTGGCGGATCAAAAGTCCCATCGAGACCAGCAGTAACAACCCGTACAAACCCGCACCGCGATCGACGACGACGGAGGCGATTGCGGCGATCCGTTTGCCTGGGCTTCTCCGGGCAAGAAAGACTGCTTTGAAAAGATCGCCGCCGACGCTTCCCGCCGACACAAAGCTAAGCAGGAAGCATATCGAACTCAGACGCATCGCCTCCATCAGGCTCAGCGGAATGCCCTGGCATCGTACCAACAACCACCAACGCACAAATGAAAGGACGATTGCCGCGAGAGCAACGCCCAAGGCGGCAAACAGCACTGGATAGGCGATCGAGCGTTCGGATAGTTTTTCCCAATCGGAGGCCGGCATCCTCCACAACAGGTAACCGATGATGATTACCGGAACGAGAAATTTGACCAGAGTGGTTACGATCGTTTTCGATTTGTCTGACATGGAGGAACAGAATAGTTCCTAGATGAGCGGTCCGTAAGGCTTCGGGCTACCGGATGATCCATTCACGGAAGCCTTCCACCAGCAACGCCGGTTCCGACGCGACGTATCGCACCAGGCTGTACGCCATCATGCAGGCGACGCTCAGCAAAGCCCAGCCACGTCGTGGTCGTGGCGGTGAGGTGGCCCGCAGTTCATCACGCAGTTTGCTTCGAAGCGAATGCCAGAAACTCGGTGTCAACGTCGGCTCAAATGCCAGCACGCTCACGCAGTCATGTCCGGGCGAGGACTCCAGTCGCAGATGTACTCCTTGAGTTGGCAGGTGAATCTGCCACTGTTCGTTGTTGATCGTCGCGGCCGGGTCGATCGCGCGGGCCGCGCGGGCCATGGCGGGAAAGACTTCCTCCGCGGTTCGGCCGTATGTGATCAATTTGGCTCGAACGCCGAGAATCATCAGGCACGCGAACAAAAAATACAGAAGCAGCAAGGGAATCCAAACCCATACGCCTAGAAACGAGGCCGTCGCGTTGGGGAAGAACAACTCCATCGGGCCGATCACCACCAAACCCGATACCGCAGCCAACACGGCGGCGAGGTCACGCCCGCCGGTGGTCACCCAGGTGAAGCCGCCGATGCGAATGATCGCGAGCACGAACAGGTAAACGATCAGCGGCGCGAATGCGACTGTCGCGGGAAAGGGATCAAACATTGACGGGCTCTTCGCCGTTGTCTCGGGAGGCGTGTTGTTCGGGAACCGGCGTGACGCTGACAAGAGCGACGATCGTCTGCCCTGCAGCAGGGACCAGCGGATCGTCAATCGTGTTGACCTTCAGCCCGCCGTCTTGGTCGATGAGGCACATCACGACCGTGTGCTCGCCGTACTTCTCCAGGAAGTCCTGATAGGAGAATTCAGCGGTTAACTTGGTCGATTTCATCACCGCGCCGGCGGTGTGCAGTTCACGAAGGCGTGTGTACGTCATACCTTCACCGAACAGTTCACGCCCCATGAGATTTTTCGTCAACCCTCGACGTCCCGCCGTGTTCTGCGATTTGAATGTCAGTTGGTACAAACGTGACGAATCGAACAGATGTTTGCATTCTCGCAGCGCGAGCGAGTTGACTTCATCGTTGGGCGTCAACGCGAGGAATCGACCAATGCCTGCGAGGTCCAACTCATCACGGACATGTTCGTTGAGAATGTTGACACACTCGGCACGAAGCCCGTTCATCCGCGCCTGTGAAATTTTGTTGTAGTTGGTGTCGACCAACAGCAGCGGGATTTTGCACTCGTTCAATTCCGACGCAAAGTCGCGAACCCACGGGTCCGCCCCCGCGATCAGAACGCCGTGTGTTGCCTGGTCGGCGAGTTTCAGGAATCTCGCCAACGGCCCAGCCGCAATGCCATAGATCGCGACGGTGCCAATGATCACCAGGAATGTCACTGTGGCGAGTTGATCGGATCCCGGGATGATCACGTCACTGCGGCTTTCCATTCCGAGCGCGAAGACGCTGCTGACCGCCGCGGCGACAATCCCGCGGGGCGCCAAACCTGCGATAAACGAACGCTCTCGATAGTCCAGTGGGCTGCCCAGTAGAGAGAGAAACACCGACAGCGGGCGGACCACCAAAACGAGTGACAACACCAACGCCAGACCCGGGATCCCGATCGCACCAATGTCGGCAAGGTTCACCCGCGAACCGAGCACAATGAACAGGCAGCCGATCAATAACGTCCGAAGGTTTTCTTTGAGTTCGATAATGTGTTCGACGTCGAGACGTTTCTGGTTGGTTAACCAGATCCCCAGGACCGTGACCGTGATCAGTCCTGATTCATGCGCGAGTTTGTTGCTGATCGCAAAGAGCAAAAGCGCGAGCGTCAACGCCGCGACACCCTGCAGGTGATCGGGAACCCAGAACCGTCTCAGCGCCTGCGTTAGTACCGCACCGCCGACACAGCCGAGAACCAATCCGACGAGAAGCGTCCACGCCAGTGACATCGCAACGCTCGAAAATTCTGGCACCGAGTGTTGCAGGACGACTTCTTCGTAAACCAACACGGCGAGCACGGCGCCGATCGGATCGATCACGATACCTTCCCACTTCAACGTGGAGGCCACACGGCGACTCGGCCTCACCTGACGCAGCAGTGGGCCGATTACCGTCGGTCCGGTCACGACCAGAATCGCACCCAACAGTGCACTGAGTTGCCAGCCCCAATCCAGCAGGTAGTGAGCCGCGATGGTGTTTCCTGCAAACGACAGCAGTGCCCCGATCGTGACCAGCCTTAGCGATGCCGAGCCGGACTCTTTCAGCTCGGCAAATTTGAGTGTCAGTCCCCCCTCGAACATGATCACCCCGACCGAAAGAGCGACGAGAGGGAACAGGAGATTTGGGCCAGCGGCTTGGTCGCCGTCGGTCAGGTCGGCGAGAAACGCATCGGGCTGCACGAACCAGCCCAGTAAGACGCCAAAGACTAGGAGCACCAAAATGCTAGGGAAGCCCGTTCGCCATGCCAGCCATTGAGCGGTCACCCCCAAAGCAGGCACCAGGGCCAGATAAAGCAGAAAGTCCATTGTTATGGCGTCAGTTCATCTAAAGGGATACGGGCTTTCACTCGCCGGTCAGGATAATCTGGCGTCAATCGGTTTCCCATCCCTGGACCGCTCGCGAGGGTGCGCGAGACATCGCCGTGTCCGCAGCAGAGCGTTTGTCGTGCCAATCCTCACCCCTGGCAGGGGATGCACCACCCGTTTTTCATGGAGGCGATGCGACAGCGATCAGTCGGTCGACATTCGAATCGGCCGATCCCTTGGTACCAGGCTCAACCTCCTCGAGGCTCAACCTCCTCGGTACCGGGCGTAGCGTCCGCGGCCCGGTTCGCGAGGCACCGCACCGGTGCCGCACGCGTCGCATTTTTCGCCTCATTGGTGGTTCTGCAGGCCTGAGACGCGAGGTGTCCGACTGAGGATGAGCAGAGCCACGAACGCGAATTTTGAGCGTATCTGTTGCGATTGATTCGCATTAACATCTCTACCGTCGAATAGCTAGCCAGCCAATTACTTCCGAAATGTCAGCGTTTTCCTTCAGGTCCACCGGATCGCGGGATGGCGCATTTCGGTACTCGCCAGCCACGCTTGATCCTACTGATTGCTCCGTGTGACCTCGTCGCGTCGACGTGGGCATGCGTACCCGTCCACCTGGACAAGCCCTTCTGAACTGGACTAGCCCCATGCAAAAAAAACAACTGTCTGCGTGTCTGCCTGAAATCGGCCCAACCGAAACGCGTCGTCCTCGCGGGCGATTGGCGTTTACGCTCGTCGAACTCCTGGTGGTCATCGCCATCATTGGCGTGTTGGTTGGCCTGCTGTTGCCTGCGGTCCAAGCCGCTCGCGAGGCAGCACGCCGGATGAGTTGCAGCAACAACCTCAAACAAATCAGTTTGGCGATTCATAACTATGAATCGGCATATAAGAAGCTGCCTCCTTCGTGGACCAACACGGTCTCGGGGAAAGGCTGGTCGATGCAGGCCCGTATCTTGCCGTTTATCGAGCAAGGCGGGCTCGCCGATGGGATCGATTTTTCGCAAGGCTACGGGGCGTCGACCCTGTCGGTTGATGGTGAAGACATTCCGATCTCCTCCTACCGGGTTCCCACGTATCAATGCCCGAGTGATCCGTTGGATCAACCGCGGTACGGTGACGACGGTCCCGAGTACTACAAACTCAACTACGCGTCCAACGGCGGTACTTGGTTCGTCTTCGATCCTTCGAACGATAACATCGGTGAGGGGATGTTCGGCCCGAACCGTTACATGGGTTTCCGTGATTGCCTCGACGGGCTGAGCAACACGCTCGCACTCGCCGAGGTAAAAGGTTGGACGCCGTATTACCGAGATGTCGCAACGGCAGGCGATATCGCTATGCCCGACCAAGCGGAAATTGTCTGCACGCTCGGCGGTAGTTTTAAAACCGAAACGGGCCATACGGAATGGGTCGACGGGCGGATCCATCAAGCCGGATTCACGACCACGTTCACCCCGAATACGAAGGTTCTCTGTTCGTCATCAGGGGCCGAGTACGACGTCGATTGGACGAACATGCGAGAAGGCAAAGACATCACCGACCCTGCCCGAACCTACGCGGCGGTGACATCACGCAGTTATCACGTTGGCGGCGTCCAGGTCGGTGTGCTCGATGGTTCGGTTCGCTTCGTAACGGATTCGATTGACCGAGAGTTGTGGCAAGGACTATCGACCCGCAAAGGTCGTGAAATCGTCGAGTGGCCGTAAGCAGCTCTGCGGGGAGGTCGGTGACGTTTACGCGTTGTCGACCGGCGTCCATAAATTGACGAGGTTGCACGCGGAATCTTCTCTCATCAGGAGTTCCCGGTGCCACGGTAGCAGACGCTCCTGCTCGCTTTGTGATGCGTCTGTCTTGTCGAGATGCATTCGAACACGGGGCGTTCCGCCGGCGAGAGTCGTCCAGAAATCGATTGACTCGTTCGCGGCAAAATGATCTCTCATGCGGACCGGCAGGTTGAGTGATTCACCGACATACAGGATCGCTCCGTCTGTGGATTCGATGGTGTAAATGCCCGCGAGATGTTCCTGATCATCATCCCACTCGATCGTGTCGGCGGCTACCTCATCGATGCCGTGCAACAGGCTCTTTGCTTTCTTCGTTTTCTTACCGCCCTGCCCTGCCCTGCCCCGTTTTGCCCCGTTCTGCCCTGTCCTGCCCTGGTGCACCTCTGCCTGAGCGAGGACGGCGGCGGCGAGTTGTCTGAGTTTGAGCGTTCCCCAACGCAGCGTGAACGTGTCGCAATTCGGTGCGACTTGCCTTGCCACTGTATCGAACTGGCAAAGAATTTCTGGATCGAGGAGCAGGTCGTCGAGCGTCCAGGTCGGATAGCGATCCGCGATCGTTCGCCATGCGATCTCGCTCGCATACCGATACCGCTGCAGCGTTTCTGTGGCAACGATGGTCGGTTCGCTCGGTTGCAAGTCTTCGGCCGTCAGCGTGCCGACGAAGCGGAGTTGAGCGAGTTGCCGTCGAAGTTCATGTTCGTTCGCTTCGCATCCGGCGGTTCGACATTCGTTGACGAATCGCTCGCTCATTGCCGGATCGAGTAGGACACGATCGACCGAGAAACCGGCGTGGGTATCGCGGAATGCGTCAACAACGAGGCTTTCGAGTTCGGCTTCGCCGGCGGTCCGAAATTCGAGAGACATCTGCAGCCCGACGCTACGGGCGACCTTGCGTTGATCGGCGACTTTTTGCTTGGGCGTCTTCTTTTTGCGTTTGCCCGCCGCAGTTGACGGAACGCTTCGCAAGGGATCGGCCGAACCGACTAAGGGGTCACCCACCGCAATGTTCTGCAGGCGTTCGCTGGCCAACTTCACGTATTCTTGGCTCATGTCGAACGTGATGTATTGCCGGCCGAGTTTCTTGGCGACGGCCGCCGTCGTACCGCTGCCGCTAAAGGGGTCGAGCACAATCTCGTCGTCGTTGCTCGACGAGCGAATGATTCGCCCGAGCAACTGTTCGGGCATCTGGCAACCGTGGAATCCGGCTCGCTCTTTGAACGTTCCTGCTACCCGTGGGAAGTACCACACGTCCTCATCGGCGGAGAAACCCGATGGCAAATCTTGAGGACGAAGGATCCAGGTGTCGTCCGGCATTCGCCCTTTCGAGTTCGCACGTTTGTCGTTGTAGACCAGTTGCCGCGCCGACGGGACTCGCAGTTTCGGGTCGTCCGCGTTGAACGTGAAGTTCTCGGGGTCTTTGACGAAGTGGAAGATGTGGGCGTGGGATCGGGTGAATTTATATTTGCAGTGAACGCCAAAGGTGTAATACCAAATCACCCAACTGCGACACGAGAACCCGATCCGCTGGGAAAGTACCTTCAATTCAGCAGCGTATTCGTCACCGATCGCCAACCAAAACGCACCATCGTCTTTCAACACCCGGTGAACGCCGCGAATCCAGTTTTCCGACCATCGCAGATAGTCGTCGGTTTCGAGCGAATCTTCGTAGACGTCGTACTGGTAGCCGATGTTGAACGGCGGATCGGCGAAAACTAAATCGACCGTACCGGCGGGAATGCTCGCCATTCCGGCTACGCAATCGCCGGCATGAATTTGATTGATCAGTTCGGTTGACGGCATTCGAATCCAAACGATGCGGCTACGCATGCAAACGGTGAAGACGGATAGAACGGAGGGCTAATCCGAGAATCCATCACCGTATCATGTTCGATGTTGTCGAACCACGAGTGGGGCGAACGGCTTGGCTGCTCGTGCCGCTGCGCCGCAGCTATCGCACTTATTCCTGCTTCGCAGTCGCTCTATTGCTGCTTCGCAGTGATCGCTCTATTTGCTGCTTCGCAGGGCCTGGAGAAGGATCGGTCATTAACCTTGCGGCCGAATGATCCACCAAATCCGCTGTAGGATCAACG
>NZ_ANOH01000153.1 GCF_000346505.1 Aporhodopirellula sallentina SM41 | reverse complement strand
GGTTCAATCCGCTGGCCCGCCCGCCGAAGTCGAGCCTGTGCATCAGCCGATGTCCAAATCTGGCTCCACGCCTCGCGGATGCGTTCGTTGTCGACGATCGCCTCACGCAGGATCGTCCTTAGCAACCGCTGAGCCTCCGGGTCGCTCGCGATCGTATTGGCAACATCGGCGATCTCACTGCGGAGTTTTTCGTTGGCGGCCAAATCGCGGATCATGTTTTCGACCGCCACGGCGATTTCATCGAGATGATCTTCGACGATCGGAACGACCTCCTCATCGACAAATCGACGCCACTCTTCCACAACGAGTTCGCGTTCGGGCAACGGCGACTTGTCGTAGATCGCCCGCCATCCAAACCGCCATAATGACGCACGGTTCCAAACCTCGCGACCGATCGACTCCGCCGGCTCTTGCCCATGAGCGCGAACGATCGGCAGAACCTCCTCACGCACCAACGGTACGATCCGTTCGCGGACGATTTCCTCTCGATAGCGAGAAACCAACGCATCGATCTCGTCACGATGCCGCTCCACCGACTCGACCATCGCCGATTCAATGATCGGGACTGTTGCTCGGGTGGATTCGACGATCAACGGCATGATCTCCTCCGCGATCGATTCGGCATGCAGATCGAATGCTCGCTTGAGACGTTGTTGCAACTCGGCTCGCTTTTCCCGCGGCATCAACGTCGCCAAAACATCCTCCATCCGTCCGCTGTTGCGATGCACCGTGAACGTTGCCGAGTCTGACCACGCGTCGGGATCAAACATCGAAACCGTTATCTGATTGGCGGCCCCTTTTTCGATCCGCACCGACGTCACATAGCCGACCTCATGCCAATTTGAAACCGAATGAGGATCCTTCGCTTCGATCCCCTCGTCGGCCTGAGGAGCAAACACAACATCGCCGACGTTCACGACTCCCGTCGGATCGGCAATTTCGAAGTCCTGATTGGGCGACCACAGCGATCCCAACATTAGCGACGCGGGACTCGCTGAAGAATGCTCTGTGACTGCTGCTGATGGATCGCCGCCCCGTTGCTCTCGCACGCGACCGCTGATCATCCAACCGCCGCCGAACAGCAACACGATCGCCCAAAACGCGATCCCGATCCAGACTTGCTGTTTCTGATTCATGTCGCCGCCTCGGACGTCTGCATGCTGCGAAGCCGGTCGACGTAGACCGCTCCGATAATGATCACGCCGAGCAAAATGTTCTCGACCTGGTTCTCCAGTTCCAATGCCGTGCACCCGAGATTGATCACCCCCATGATCAACACACCACACAGTGTCCCCACAATGCTGCCCCTTCCCCCGAGCAACGATCCGCCACCAATCACTACCGCCGCGATGATTTCTAGCTCCAATCCCATTCCTGCCGTCGCATCGCCTTTCTCCAACCGTGCGATGTCGACGCATCCCGCCAACCCAAACAACGCACCCGCGATCGTATAAACCAGAATCTTCGTCCGCGTCACTCGGACACCACACAATCGCGCGGTCGCCTCACTTGACCCGATCGCAAAGACATGTCGACCGAACACGGTCTTGTGCAACCCGATGGCAACGACAACCGATAGCCCCAAGGCCAACCAAACGCCCCACCCAAAGTTCGGCAGCGGATACGCGTACGGGATCCACATCGGGTCGGGATACTGCGTCACCATCGAGCGCAGCCAATCCGGGATCGTCTCGCGAGGCGGCGTGATCGTGCCGCCCTGATCACACAGGAATTTACCGATCCCCATGAAAATCGTCATCGAACCGAGAGTGATGATGAACGGAACCAACCGCAACGAAGCGATCAACACTCCGTTAAATAACCCGCACGCCGCCCCGGCGAGAACCGCAAAGAACACCGCGGCATAGATCGAGTAACCGTAATCCAATGTCACCGCCGCCACGCAACCGCACATCGCCGCCGCCGTTCCCGCGGACAAATCGATCCCGCCGCTGATAATGATCAGCGTCATCCCGAGCGACGCGATCGCGATCTTGACGCTCTGAACACCGACCAACCGCGCCGACGAAGTCGATGCAAAATTGCCCTCTGTCCCCATTATCCACTCGGCGACCGCGAACACGATCACCACGATTAGCAACGCGAGCATCGGACCGAAAAGACTAAGTATGCGTTTCACTGAAAACATGGATCTCTTAAAAGACGGACCCTTCAACGTGGATCACGGCGCGGAAACGGATAGAAAGATCAGGCGGCATTCTATCGCAAACCGGGCGCAATGAGTTTTGCCTGCACACTTTTTTCAATGCCGCCGGCCCGTTTCGCCTCGCTGATTCCCGGCACGAGAATCCCAGCACTAAAATACCGATACCGTAGCCCCTAGCACACAAAAGCCCCCAGCACACAAACCGTCCGGCGACATAGGCAAAGATCATACGCGGCAAAAGAGTCACCAATCTCAGAAGTTAAATCGCACCTTGCCATCAACCAACTTCAACTCCGCGTCAAACTTCTTCCCCGCCTTCGACGTGAAGCCTTTGATTAACGGCGTCTTCCCCTTCTTCAACAGCTTCTTCGCGTTCGTCATCGAGATTTTCCGGCCCGACATCGTCTTCCAAATCGTCAACCCGCATCCGTCCCGCCATCGACTGCAACTGAACGATTTCGTCTGTTCGATCACCGGACTGCCACACAACGGACACACACCGATCGACGCCTCACCGCCCTCGCTCTGCTGTGCTGGACTTTTTGTTGAACCCTTCGGTGTCTTCTGATTAGCATTTTTCGCTTTGCTGCCTGCCGAATTTTTCCGACTCTTCGACCCCGCGGGCGTCTCGACTGTCGATTGCTCGTTTCCGGTCGGAACAGGCACCTCCACAACGACACCGTTCCCGTTCATCGTCAGCAAAAACGGAGCCTCGTCATCGACCACCACCGGCGTGCTGACAGATCCGATCTGCAGCAGTTCACGCACCTGCACCATCGACAGCCCCACGCCTCGGTAGTTCGGCTCGAGCACAAAATCACATCCGTTTCGCCACCCCGAACATCCAAACGCCTTCTTGCCCGCGATGACCGGTTCCCCACAACGGGGACACGGACCGTAAACGCTTTGATCAATCGACGCCGCCGATCCTGCATGCACGATCTCGCGTGTGTATTGCTCGATCTCACGCATGAAAACATCGGACGAAAGTTTGCCGAGTTCGATCTGTTTCAGTTTCGCCTCCCATTCCCCGGTCAGCTCAGGCGATGTCAGGTTGCGATCACGAACGATCGCGATCAGATAACGGCCGAGATCCGTGGCAAGGATGTTCTTCTTGTCGCGAACGATGTACTTCCGGTTCAGCAGCGTCTCGATCGTGGCGGCTCGCGTCGCGGGAGTCCCGAGGCCCTTTTCCTTGAGAGCTTCTCGCAGCTCGGCTTCCTCGACCATCTTGCCGGCCGTGTCCATCGCCCCGAGCAACGTGTTTTCGGTGAAGTGTTTCGGCGGCGAAGTTTCTCTGGGTTTGATAAATGGTTGGTGTGGCCCTTTCTCGCCGCGAGTGAACTCCGGCAACGCTTGCGGTTCGTCCGATTCGCCGCCGCGTTTCGCTTTGCGAGGATACAACTCCGTCCATCCCGGCACGGTGACCCGAACACCTCGGGCACGAAAGCCCACTGCGGCGGCCTCCGCGTCAACGGTCGTCACTTGCTTTTCGCACGCCGGATAGAATGCCGCGATGAACCGCACCACGATCACGTCGTAAACCTTCTGCTGCCGATCATTGAGCACGCCCGCATTCGCTCCGGTTGGAATGATCGCATGGTGATCGCTGATCTTCGCGTCGTTGACGATGCGTCCGGTGAAGGGCAACGACGCGAGGTCGAGTTTGCCAATCTCTTTCGGTTTGAGTGACTTCAGTTTCTCAAGGACTTTCGGCACGTCCTTCTTCATGTCTTTGCTGAGGTACCGCGAATCGGTCCGCGGGTACGTGATCAGTTTCGCTTCGTAGAGCGACTGGGCAGCCGCGAGTGTGTCGGCGGCGGAGATTCCGTATCGCCGGTTCATGTCCCGCTGCAATTCGGTCAGGTCGTACAACTGTGGTGGCTGTGCCTTTTCCAGTTTGCCGGTAATCTTCTTCACCTCGAGCGGTTCGGCGTCCGCCGATTGACGCACCTGTTCGGCATCATCTTCTTTGTCGAATCGCTTGCCCGTGTACCGAAACTGAACGTCGCGGTAGACCGTCATCAACTCCCAAAACGGCTGCGGTCGAAACGTTCGAATTTCGTCGTCTCGTCGGACGATCATCGCGAGCACCGGAGTCTGCACGCGTCCCAAACTCCACAACAGTCCCGTTGCAACACGTTGGGAATCGGATTCGGATTGACTCGCCGCGGGCACCCCGTTTCGATAACGGACGGTGTAGTTGCGTGTCGCATTGAGACCGACGATCCAGTCCGCCTCGCTGCGACATTTGGCGGCGGCGTACAAATTGTCGTAGTCCGACAGAGGACGAATCGACGCGAAAGCCGACCGGATCGCAGACGGCGTCAAAGAACTGAGCCATAAACGCTCGGCCGGTTTTCGCGTGCACTTGGCGAGCGTCATGATGTAGCGAAAGATCAACTCGCCTTCTCGCCCCGCATCCGTCGCACAGATCAACGAGTCAGCAGACTGAAACAATCGCTTGATCGTCGCAAATTGTTTCTTTGCACCGTCATCGCCACGCAACCGCAGTTGAAATTTGTCCGGGATGAAAGGCAACGATTCGAGCGACCAACGTTTCAACGAGGGATCGTAATCCGCAGGCTCTTTGAGTTCGACCAAGTGCCCGAACGCCCAGGTCACCTGGTAGCCGCCACCTTCAAAATAACCGTCGTGCCGCCCGGACACATTCAAGTAGGACGCCAAGTCTCTCGCCACCGAAGGCTTCTCGGCCAGAATCACCTTCACCCCAACTCCTTCGCATTGAAACCGCAAGTACGAAACCGCACGTACGAAACCACAAGAGAACGATCATACCGACCGCCAGACAAAGCGTGTGCGCTAGAACGTGACCTGAGACAAATCCAATAAGATGCGGTTTCACACCCAGTTGCCAAATTCTCTGCCCAGCCAAACTCTCTACCCAGCCAAACCGTCTCCCCAGTTGCCAAACCCGGCCGCCCCCGGCATAATTCCCGCCCGCAGCACAAAAGGCAAGCCTTTTCGTTGTGACCGAATCGCCAACATGGCCGAGTCAATCGAAGCAGTTTTGACGCAGTCGGCACAGGTTCTCCAATCGGATCAACCGGCGAAGACCTATCACGATTCGCCAAACTCGACGCGTGAACCATTCGAAGTCACTTGCCCTGCGAACGAAAAAAGTACATCATACGCGAACGCGTGCAAAACACGCCCGCCAACCAAACACGCCTCCGTAGCTCAACTGGATAGAGCACTGGTCTTCGGAACCAGGGGTTAGGGGTTCGAATCCCTTCGGGGGTACTCTTCACGATCTGCGGAATTGGCCGACCGGCCAGTTCGCTCTTCGAGAGTCCTTCTTCGGCCGAGCTGGCCAGTTAAGAAACGCCGTGGTTGAGGCGTTTTTCAAGTTTCGGTGTTTTGCCCGAAACCTCTCTTTCGAACCGCGCCGTACCGGATTCGCATGAGCTGCGTCCGTCTCACCGGTTTTGCCTCTGCGAACTATCGCGCTCACGGTTCACAAAGTGGCTGCTTGTTGCCGCGCCGTTTGCTTCCGAACCACCGAACCCGACGGTTCATGTTCGGCTCGGGTTAACAGGTGGGCTTTGCGGGCTACGTTCTATCAGTATCCCATCACAACCCAGGAGCCAAACTTGTTTCGCACCGAATACGCTGTGCATTTGCGATACGCAAAGGGCCTGGCCCACTTTAGCCGCGAGGAGCAACTGCCGTTCGCTCCATTTGTTGGGCTCGACGTCCTTGACGATGTGCTGGGAGAATTCAAGCTGGATCACGTCGCTTGGCATGCGGGCAGCTCGATGTTCCTGTGCCAAGGAACCGTTAATCGAAACTACTGGAATTTGCGGCAGGCTCAGCAAGCCATGAAAAAGGCGGGTTGGACCGAGGAGCCCGACGCTCGTACGCCGGATTGAGCAACCTGGCCCATTGGCCTCCGCGATGAATGACTACTCGTGGCTCGGGCGACGGACAGTAGCCTGCGTTGTCGCGAGGCAGTAACTCGCAAATCGGCACCGTCGGCCAGTTCGCGTGCACAAGTGATGGCCCCTCAGACAAGCCGCCTTCTTCGATACTCTGCATCCGCCACACGATGCGACGAAAGAGCTATTTGCGATTGGCTGTGTACGTTGTTTCGCCGGTGACTTCAGCGTAGACGCCGCGAGAAACAACAGCATCTCATTGTCACAAGATCACGATTCCGAGTTGCGCCTAACATTGAATTTCTTCATTCGCGAGGCCAGAGTCGTTGGCTTGATGCCCAACAATTGAGCGGCACCATTGTCGCCCGAGACCTTACCGTTGCATTTTTTTAAAGCTCGGCGGATGTTGTCGGCTTCCAGAGCACGGACTTCCTGTTCCGTCATGACGTTGTCGTCATGACGCGAAGAGCTAGCAGGAGAATCCGTCGGAGGGTTGTTGGCGTCATGTTGCAGGTCGAAACTTAGCCGCCCGGAACGAGACGTGATCAATGCTCGTTCAAGAACATGCTGCAATTCGCGAATGTTGCCTGGCCAAGAGTGCCTTTGCAGTTGGGCGATGTTGGCCTTCGTTAGCCGTGGCGATTCACGACCGACTCGCCGGGCCACCGCCTTAAGCAAGTGTTCGGCCAACAGTGGAATGTCTTCGGTACGTTGCGATAAAGGTGGCAGCTCAATCGGAAAAACGCTGAAGCGGTAATACAAGTCGCTTCGAAACGATCCCGCTTCGCTTTCGGCCTTCAAGTCACGATTGGTTGCGGCAATGATCCGCACATCGACATCGCGAGTTTTTTCTTCGCCGACGCGTTCGAGTTCACCTTCCTGCAGCACTCGCAAGAGCTTGCTTTGTAGGTCAAGCGGAATCTCACCGACTTCATCCAAGAACAAAGTCCCGCCATCGGCCAACTCGAACCGGCCGACCCGATCACGCATCGCGCCAGTAAAACTGCCTTTGACGTGGCCGAAGAACTCGCTGTCGTAAAGTTCTCGTGGGATCGCCGCACAATTGACTTTGATCAGCGGCCTGTCTGCCCGGGCCGAACGTCGGTGGATCTCGCGAGCGACAAGTTCCTTGCCAGTGCCACTTTGTCCCGTAATCAGAACCGTTGATTGCGTTGGTGCAACCAAGTCGATCTGCTCGGTGACCTTACGGAGACTCGCACTCTTGCCGACGATTTCGCCAAACGCATGCTCCTCGCGAAACTGTTCTTGAAGGTATTCATTCTCCATTTCCAATCGCTTGCGCAGCGATTCGATCTCTTCCCACGCCATCGCGTTGCCAAGCGAAGCCGCAGCATGGTCCGCTATCGTGCGTAGCCAATCAAAGTCTTCTTCACTGATGGTGGACCGCGAGAACACCGCGAGAACCCCCAGCACTTTGTCGCGATGCATGAGCGGTTGGCCGCCAAATCCGCGGATCCCCTCGGCCTCGAACCATGCCGGCTCGGCGATCCAAGAGTGCTCTCCTTCAATCGCTTGAACCTCCAGCGGCGTACCGGATGCAGCAATCTTCCCCACTTTGCGAACACCGATAGGAAACCGCTGAAAGTCGCCCTGCGTCTTTGTCAAATCGCGTTCGGGTTCCACGACGGATCGCCCGGCGCTAGCAACAAGGTGCAGGCATTCAGATTGGTCAGGACATTCCGGACGCATACGACAGGTCTCGCAACCAAGTCCGGGGCGGCGCAACCAGATCCGAGTGAGCGCTACCGATTTTGAAGCCGCAATTCGATCCACGATCAACCGCAGCGCGTCGCCGACATCATGCCGCTGAGCCAACTCCAGGAGCAAACATCTTGGGTTTTCGATCAGCGGTGAATGATGTTCGAGCATGGCCCAAGAATACACGAATTTTCGTGAACAGCCAACGACATTTCGTAACTCACGATATTTCGTAATGCGAGTCCACCAAAACCAAAACTCGCTAGTCATTGCGGACAAAGGACTTACGCATTCCGCAAGTCTTTGGCACGGGGTTTGTGTAAGGAAGACATCAGCCGACGCCGTGTTCGGCACCTTCTACCAACTCCTTTCCAAGGACCCTGACCATGACTCGCATCGCTCCTATCGCTCGTGACAACGCCAACGAAAAATCTCAAGCTCTGCTCGACGGCGTGCAAGCCAAGCTTGGCATGACTCCCAATCTGATGAGCACGTTTGCACATTCCTCCGCCGCGCTGGACGCCTACCTGAAATTCAGCGACGCCCTCAGCAACGGTGACCTGAACGGGAAGACTCGCGAGAAGATCGCACTGGCGGTCGGTCAAGCGAACGATTGCCAGTATTGCCTGAGTGCCCATTCGGCGATCGGCAAGATGGTCGGCCTTTCACCCGAGGAAATCCTTGACGCTCGAATGGCGGGCGCCAGCGATACCAAGACCGACGCCATTTTGAAATTGTCGGCGCAGATCGTTGAGACGCGAGGCAAGGTCTCGGACGCAGACGTCGCGGCGGCGCGCACTGCCGGCGTGACCGACGCCGAGATCACCGAGGTCGTCGCCAACACGGCGCTGAACCTGTTGACGAATTACTTCAACCACGTCGCCGAAACCGAAGTTGACTTCCCGGCTGCCGAACCGCTCAGTGTCGGCGAAACCTGCTCGGCGGGATGTGCACAGTAGCTCCCGATTGGCCCGCAGCATCGGTATCCACCAATGTCAACAGACCGCTCATCCGCGTCCCGTGATTTCGCAATCGCGGATGAGCTACCGCCACTCAAAAGGAATGACCATGACTGCGAGCAATGCCGGCGACATCGTCTTTACTCCCGCCGTCCGCGCCGCCCAACAGCAGCGCGGATCGCGGGAGATGTACGAGAACATGGATCGCGACGGTGGATTCCCCGGCGAGATCAACGAACGACTTGCAGCCTTCATCGCCGCACGTGATTCGTTCTATGTCGGCACGGCCAACCGCCAAGGCCAGCCCTACATTCAGCATCGGGGTGGGAAAAAGGGCTTCCTGCAAGTGCTGGACGAACGGACGCTCGCCTTCGGTGACGTTGCGGGAAACGCCCAATACATTTCGATCGGAAACCTATCAGAAAACGATCATGCGTTCCTGTTCCTGATGGACTACCCAAATCGACAAAGGGTCAAGATATGGGGAACCGCGGAGGTCGTGGAAAACGACGACGACCTGCTTCAGCGATTGACCGTCGACGAGCGTCCAGAACGAGCGATTGTATTTCACATCACGACCTGGAACTCCAACTGCCCTAAGAACATCGCACCGCGTTGGACCATGGACGAACTGGACGACCGAATGCAAACACTCACCGATCAACTCGAAGAACTCAAGCGTGAAAACCGTTTACTCAAACGACAACTCAAACAACACCAAACCGGAGTCAACCAATGATCGAGACTCAAGACGTGATGCAACCTTCCCCCACGGATATCAAACCGCCGTTCAATCGTGAGACAGCGGCCGCGAAGGTCCGCGCCGCGGAGAACGCGTGGAATTCGCGAGACCCGGACAAGGTCTCGCTAGCCTACTCGGTGAACAGCCAATGGCGTAACCGAGACCAGTTCGTGACGGGCCGAAAAGCGATTCGAGAGTTCCTCGCAGACAAATGGAATAACGAATCCGAGTACCGACTTGTAAAGCAACTTTGGGCTTTCGAGGGCAATCGCATCGCGGTTCGTTTCCAGTACGAGTATTGCAACATTGAAGGGCAGTGGTTTCGTGCTTACGGAAATGAGAACTGGGAGTTCGACGACGATGGCCTGATGCGTCGTCGCGAAGCCAGTATCAACGACTATGCGATTGACGAATCGAAACGCAAGTTTCACTGGGCACTGGGTCCACGTCCGACAGACTCACCGGGTCTGGGAGAGACTGTGATATAGCCAGACCGAATCCCAACCCAATCTCCTTCAATCGAATCATTAGAGCGAACCATGCGACACACAACCAATTTCACGACGAAACTGATTTCACTTCCAACACTGGCCGTATCCATCTTTTTGGGAACCATCACGAACACAACAACCAATGCCCAGACCTATCAGTCACATACCTCGAAGGCGGAAGTGACCGAGGTTCGCCATGGCTACGAGACCGTCGACGGCCTGCAGATTTTCTATCGCGAAGCCGGCGACCCGAGCAAGCCGACCATCGTTTTGCTGCACGGTTTTCCAGCCTCGTCACACCAGTATCGCAATCTGATCCGTGACCTCTCGGATGCCTACCATTTGGTTGCACCTGATTATCCCGGGTTCGGCGAAAGCTCGTTTCCTCCCGCAAATGAATACGAGTACACGTTCGACAACCTCGCCAAAACGATGGACAACTTCCTGCAACAGCGGGGACTGAAAGAGTACTCGTTGTTCATCCAGGATTACGGAGCCCCCATCGGTTTCCGAATCGCGACAGCTCACCCTGAACGCGTGCAAACGCTGCTCGTTCAAAACGGTAATGCATACGAAGAGGGCATCGCCGAAGCCGGATGGGCACCCATTATGAAATACTGGAAAGACAAATCTCCGGAGAATGAGAAAACGATTATCGAAAACGTCTTCACGCTCGAAGGAATGAAGTGGCAGTACACACACGGGACACGCAACCCGGAAAACATCGCTCCGGAGACCTGGAACCTGGATTACATGAAGATCTCGCGTCCGGGCCAACACGAAGTCCAGCTTCGTCTGTTTTACGATTACCAGAACAACATCAAGCACTATCCAGAGTGGCAGGCGTACCTTCGTGAAAACCAACCGCCCGTGCTGATCGTCTGGGGCGAACACGATGCGTTCTTTCCCGTTCCCGGTGCGGAAGGTTATCGCCGCGATGTGAAAGACGTGGACTTCAACATCCTCAACACCGGTCATTTCGCACTGGAAGAGGAGTGCCCCTTCATTGCCAAGAAAGTGCGTGAATTCCTTGGGAAACGCATCAAGTAATCATCGTCAAAAGAGCCGTCGAGCGGTTCTGTCTTGGCAGAAACACACTGAACACCACCTGCTTGGATTCTGAAGATGAATACGAAATTGATTGAAGCCTTGCGTCTGGTCGTCGCGGACAGGCGTCGTACTCACCGGGTACACGACCTCACCGGGTACACGACCTCACCGGGTACACGACGCCGCCGGCTACCGGTGAAACGAAGTGGTCAATTGATCAAGCGGAATTCGGCTGAATCAAGAGTCAGAGAAGTCCGCAAACATTTCATTTGCGGCTGCGTGCGAACTAGCGAGATCGTTGCAGTGGCATCGAGATTGACAGACCTGCCGTTCGGTCCTCGGTGCTGGTTCGATGTTTAACGTGACATTTCAAGCACTGCGAGGCCAACCGTATCGGGCCGGCGAAACGGTAACGGGATTCTTCGATCGCCTCATGACTGGGTTTGCCGCTCTTGAGTGCCCTGACGGCAGCTCGTTCAAACTCGTCCTCGGGTTGGTGATCGACATTAATGACATCGGTTTCGACGATCAGCCATTTCAGACGCACGTTGTAGGTCGTAGCCAGTTCTGCAAATACGTCCTCTAACGAAGCCGACGGGATGTCATGCGAATTGTCTTCGTCGAAGAAGTCTCGATGGACGACTTGCAGCGTGCCATGAATGGTTTCGTGCAGCAGCCGAGCTCGGGCGCGAGCTTCGGTGGCGTTGGTTGGAGATGGAAAGGTTTCCCGTGCTGGTTCCTTCGCAGGTTCGTCCGCTCGCAACGGATACAACGCGAACGAGCACGCAAAGCAGAGCAGTAGAAGTAGCTTGGCGTTCATTGTCGTTTCCTTGATCAATTCATGGTTGCGAATGCATCCGCGCTTGTGAACACGCGTTTGTGAACGTCGCGGGCGAAAGACTCTTCGGTTGCCAGACTTCGCCCGCTACCGTCAACAACTCCGCATCGATTCCGACAGGAATCAGGCACATTGCAAACGGTCGGGCTGACAAACTCATTTACCAACAACCGAGCCACCGCACGGCCAAGTCGAAAGTGGCG
>NZ_ANOH01000152.1 GCF_000346505.1 Aporhodopirellula sallentina SM41 | reverse complement strand
GGCAGAGCGAATGCCTCCGGAAAATGATCCTCTTCCCAAAGAACAGGTCGCGTTGATTCGCGCCTGGATTGACTCCGGGTTGCGACAAAATGCTGGGAGCAAGGTCGAGAAGAAGCAGGGCGTGGCGTTCACCCCGACGTCGATGACTGATTTCGACGACACGCCGCCGGCGATGCCCGAAGCCTTGTCGCCTTTGAAACCCGCGCGTACTCTTCGTGCGTTCCCCGTGATTGCGATGGCGTCGAGCCCGCGGGCACCTCTGTTGGCGGTCGGTTCGTATGAACGCGTTGAGTTTGTGAACACACAATCACAGGAAACCATTGGAGCGGTGGCGTTCCCCGAAGGCGAACCGCACGTGCTGCGTTTCAGCCGATCGGGGCGACTGTTGATGGTCGCCGGAGGGCGTCCCGTGCAGAATGGGGTCGCGGTGTTGTTTGACGTGAAAACCGGCGAGCGTTTGGCCAAGATGGGCGACGAGGCCGATGCGATTATTGCCGCGGATCTCTCGCCTGACGAACGACGTGTTGCGATCGGCGGTTCGGGCCGGATGATCAAAGTGTTTTCTACTGAGACCGGCGAGTTGCTTTATCGGTTGGTCAAACACACCGACTGGGTGACTGCGGTGGCGTTCAGCCCCGATGGAAAACATCTCGCAACAGCCGATCGTGTCGGTAACATTCATCTGTGGGACGCCGAAAACGGAGGCGTCATTCGCCCGTTGGCGGAACACAAGGCGTCGGTCACGGCGCTCGAGTGGCGATCGGATTCTCGTGTGTTGGCGTCCAGTGGCGAGGACGGATTGATCGTGTGGTGGGACGTGGCGAAAGGTTGGCCGCTGTATACGAAAGCGAAAGCACACCAACCGAAACGTCCGAGCGGCGTATATGGTGAAATCCCCAACGGAGTGCTGGACCTGCGGTTTGGTCCGAGCGGCGAGTTAGTCAGTTGCGGCCGAGATCAGAAAGTACGCGTGTGGTCGAGCGATGCAGAGGAAGTCAACGTCTTCACTCTCCCGAGCGATAGCGAGAACAACAACATCAAAAATCTTCCGCTACAATCGGTGTTGACCTTCAACGGTGCCACCGCGATCACAGGGGATTCAGCCGGTCGGCTTCATTCTCATGCGATCAAAACGAAATGATGTGGATGCCTCAGCGTCGAATTTGGATCTTGGCGGGAATCGCAATCGGTTTGGGGTTGGGGGCAACATGTGGGCATCATTCCGTGCGAGGGGACGACCCGCCGGCTCGGATAGATCACCTCGACATCATCGATTGCCACACGCACTTCTACGATCCGAGTCGGCCCGAAGGTGTGCCTTGGCCGCCGAAAGATTCTTCGCTGTACCGGACTGTGTTGCCTGGCCACTTTCGTGCGCTGAAGCAATATCGCCCTGTGTCCGGAACGGTGATTGTCGAGGCGAGTTCGCGTGTGGAAGACAATGCGTGGTTGTTGGGATTGGCCGCCGAAGATCCCTTCATCGTAGGAATCATTGGACGATTGCCGGTCGGATCAACCGAGTTCCCTAGGCAACTGAATCGATTTGCTGCGAACTCATTGTTTCGAGGCATCCGAATGCGAAGCAGCAGGCTCGATGAACTGCTGCGAGCAAGTCGAGAAGATGAAGCTGCCTTGAAGGACTTGCATCTGCTCGCTGACAAAGGGCTGACGCTCGATGTCAACGGAGGCTCGGGAACGCCGGCAGTGGTGGCGAAGGCCGCTGAGAAGATTCCTCGGTTGAGAATGGTGATCAACCACATCGGCAACGTGAAGGTCTCCTCCTCGTCACCACCGGAAGATTGGGCGGAAAGCATTCGTTCGGCGGCGAGGTACCCAAATGTCTTCTGCAAAATCTCAGCTTTGGTCGAAAACGCGGACCGAGAAAGCGGCGCAAAGGCACCCGACGATCTCGGCTTCTACCGGCCATACTTGGACGTCGTTTGGGATGCGTTTGGTGACGACAGAGTGATCTATGCCAGCAATTGGCCGGTTTCCGAACGAGCGGCTGACTACGAGTCTTTGCAGCGAATCGTCTTCGAGTACGCGGCCGAACGCGGGAAAGAAGCGACACGGAATTTTGCTTCGTTGAATTCCAAACGAGCCTACCAATGGGTGGAACGCACCGGTCGACGTGAGTCGATTCAAGGCGAATAGACAACGATTTTGCTGGCGAAACTCACATTTCTGCAGGCGGCCGCTGAGTTTCGGGTGTTGCCAAAGGCCATTCGGGTTGCTCACGTATCTACTGCGCCGCGGAACTCATGGTGCGATCGAGGGTTAGAGTGGTAGCTTGTCGGTCCCGGTGGGAGTGGCGACACTGAGTTGGAGCCGATCCTCCGCCGATGGCCAGTCCGCCGATGGCCAGTCCGCCGGTCGGACCGCATTGGACGCCGATGTACGCCGAGATTGGGGCGATGTGCGCCGCGATTGGTTCGCGGAACCCTGTGGGAGAGACGGCCCGTTTGAATGATGGCCCGTATAGAAGATGGCCCGTACAAGAGATGGCCCGTACAAGAGATGGATCGAACGCCGTTATGAATAGTGCCGAGACGCCGGACGAGGCTGAATCGCCCGTTCAGGTTTTGCTGGAGAAAGCCCGCGACGAAGGCGCCGAGTCGCTCGGTGAATTGTTGCAGTTGTACCGCAACTACTTGACCGTCTTAGCGACCACCCAATTGGACGGTCGACTGCGACGGCGGATGAATCCGTCGGATTTGGTGCAGGAAACGATGCTGGGGGCTCACCGTGATTTTGAGGCTTTTCGTGGCGGGACCGAACAGGAGTTCTTGGCCTGGTTGCGGCAGATCTTGGTGAATTGCCTTCGGACGGCGATCGACGTGCACTTCAATGCTCAGAAGCGAGACATGCGTCGTGAGATATCGATCGAGCACGTCAGCCAAACGCTCGACAACAGTGCCGCTAACTTCGCGAACATGTTGGCGGATCGCGGGCCGTCGCCGAGTGAACCGATGCGTCGCCGAGAGCGTGCGGTGGAGTTGGCTGATCAGCTCGCGAAACTCCGACCGCAATACCGAGACGTGATCGTGCTTCGAAACTTGCAAGGTTTATCTTTTGATGAGATCGCAGATCGCCTCGATCGAAAACCTGGATCGGTGCGGATGTTGTGGTTGCGAGCAATGGACAAATTCAAAGCCTCTTTTGAGGCCAATACGTGAGCGGTATCGAATCGTCGTCGTTTTCTGATTTCAGCATCGAGTCGGAAACCACCCGGAAGCTGACTTACCATCAGAAGCTACGGCTCACGGCGTTGCTCGATCAGTATTTGATCGCTTTAGAAAAAGGCGTGCCGCCGTCGGTGGAGCAGCTCGCGGCGGACGATCGCGAACTCATCGAACCGCTGCGTTCCTACATTACCGGGTTGGAGGATCTGCATCACATTGCGGCCGGGTTCGTTCCGCAGGATGACGTTGCGGAAGGGGACACGGATAGTGAGTCGGCGGAATCGTCCGAGAAGTTGCTCGGTGATTTTCGTTTGCTCGAGGAGATCGGTCGCGGGGGAATGGGGGTCGTCTATCGCGCAAAGCAATTGTCGCTCGATCGGATCGTTGCGATTAAATTGTTGCCCTTTGCCGCGGTGTTGGACTCGCGACAGATCGCACGTTTCAACAACGAAGCGCATGCTGCGGCTCAGCTTCATCACCCGAACATCGTGCCTGTGTACACGGTCGGTTCGGTGCGGGGTGTGCATTACTACGCGATGCAGTTTATCGACGGGCAGTCTTTTGATGAGGTGATTGCGAAGCAAATTGAGGAGGGCGAAAAACCGTCGATTGAGTCCGTGGTTTCTATCGGAATCCAGATTGCCGAGGCGCTCGATACGGCGCATCAATTTGGCGTGATTCATCGTGATATCAAACCTTCCAATGTGATGATCGATCGCAATGGAAAAGTGTGGGTCACTGACTTTGGTTTGGCCCGTTGTCAAACCGAAGCGACACTGACCAAAACGGGTGACGTCGTCGGGACGATGCGGTACATGAGTCCGGAGCAGGCTCGCGGCGATTCCGCGATTGTCGACGGGCGAACGGATGTGTATTCCCTCGGTGCCACTCTGTATGAAATGTTGTGTTTGCAACCGGCGTTTGACGGAGGGGATGCTCCCGCGGTTCTGCGGCATATTGACGAACGCAACGCACCTCATCTGCGTTCGATTCGTCCGGATGTGCCGGCCGATTTGGAGACCGTGGTCGCCAAAGCGATGGCGAAGTCGCGGGACGGGCGTTACGACACTGCGGCGGATCTAGCGAGCGACTTGCGGCGAGTCATCGCGGGAGAACCGACCCTCGCCCGTCCTCCAACGCTGTTCGACCGCGTGACTCACTGGGCGGCCCGTCATCGTGCAATCGTGACTGCCACGGCAGGGCTCGTGCTTGTTGCGTTGTTAGGGCTGTCGATCAGCATCGCGATGATCACGGCGGCGAAACGGGAATCCGACGAGAACGCGGACCGGTTGGCAAAAAGCGAGATGGCGTCGCGGGCCCAGGTTGATCGGTTAGGGGCCCAAGTGGCCGAGAAGCTTGCCGATGTTCCTGGCGCGGAGTCGGTTCGACGTCAGTTGTTGCAAGAAACGCTTGCATACTATCAAGACTTTGCCGCCCGAGCGGATGACGATCCCAAGTTGATGCACGATCTCGCAGTCACCTATGGAAAGATCGGTTCGATCCAGAGCGAAGTGGGGGCGGTCGAGGAAGCAATTGAGTCTCTCGAAATGTCGCGAGAGTTGTTCGCAAAGAGAGCCGACGCGCAACCGTTTGACGCGAACCGATTGCAGGAGTTGGCGACAGGAGAAAACAACTTGGCGTTGGCGTTAGATCAAGCCGGCCAGTATGAGTCGGCGTTCCGTTGGTACCGATCGGCGATTGCTCGACAGGAGGATTTAGTCCGAGAGCGGCCGGGTGATGCAGATGCGAAAGCGGGCTTGGCGTTGTCGCTCAATAACCTTGGATTGCTGCTGAGCAAGACCGGCAATTTCGATGATGCGGAGGATGCCTACCAACGCAGTATCGAGTTGTCCGAATCGATCGCAGATGCGAAGCGAACCGGAGATGTCGCGCAGCAATTGGCGTCGACTTATCAGAACCTCTCTGGTTTATTGGCGAATCGTGATCCGGGACGCGCCGTCGAGTATGCTCGCACCGCGCTTCGAAATCAAATGGATGAACTCAATGCCCAGTCGGGTAATCCAAAAACGGCGAGCCGCGTGGCGTTGACGTTGAATAGTCTCGGCGCGGCGCAAGTGGCGGCCGGCGACGTGGACTCGGCAATCCATTCGTATCAGCAAGCGATCGATCTTCAGTCGCAGTTAATCGAACGTTGGCCAAACCAACTTAACTATCAACGCGATATCGCGGTGACTCATAACAACTATGGTTTAGCGCTCGCAGCGCACAAAAGATATGAGGAAGCGCGGGAGGCGTTTGATCAATCGCTGGCGCACCAGATTCCTCTTGCCGAGCTGTTCGTCAACGACGCTGATCTGCAGAGCACGCTCGGTGGCGTCTACAACAACCGAGGGTTTGCTCAGGAGAGACTCGACGAAATTGATGACGCGATCGAATCCTATCGCATGGCGGTCAAGCATCAAACACGTGCTTATCAATCGACACCGGAGGTTCCCCAGTACCGAGAGTATCTCAGCAAACATTACTTCAACTACGCTAGGTTGCTTCGATCGGTCGGCCGCGACGCCGAAGCGTTCGATACCGCGAAACGCCGGCGTGAGTTGTGGAAAGGGGACGGCGAACGGCTCGCGGGAGTAGCCGAAGAGGTCCGCGTGATGGCCGAGAAAACGCAACACGAACAAACGACAGTCAATGGTTTGGCAACCAATGAGCAAACACCAATCAGTGGTTTGGCAACCAAGGAGCGTTGCGATTTTTGCCGAGAGACGATGCAAATGGCCGTGGATGCGGGCTACGATCCTCCAGAAGACATGCTCGATCGTCCAGTTTATCAATCCGTCGAAGTTCCGATTCGTCTGGACTGAAATTCCTGGTTTAAACTATGATGAACGGACGTCCGTCGCGGAGAATGCCACAGCATGCGTTGACGGAAATTTGGTTGACTGAAATTTTGAAGTCTACTTTGAAAAAACAAACGCAACGTTACCGAAAAACGTCGAATCGTGAACGCACTTTGCGTCTCGAGCAACTCGAGTCACGCGCGTTGCTGTCAGCCGATTTTGCTGCGTTGGCGGATGTCTCGCCAAGTGCGAGCGCTGAGAGGTTCGACGGCCTGCGAGTTTCCGCGGATCGACCGATGGACGTGAGCGCTCCCGAGAGGATGCCAAATGCCGCGGCAGATCACGACGCCATGCTTCAGGTCGCGGATAAGATCGCGGGTGCAGTCGGAGAACGTGCCCGCGAGAGAGACAACAACGGAGGGCTCCTCACGCCATGGATCGTCCGACCGGAACAGGTGACGGGCCCGGCGATTGAACGTCCGCTAATGGCGGTGTCGAAGGAAGTTGCCATCGATGCATGGGAAGTCACGCGTCATGAGCATCTGAACAACGGTAACGTCGACAAAGAGGATTTCGCGCGAGACTTTTACGATCGATTGGTTCACGAGCGAACGCAGATCTTTCAGCGAGAGAAGCCCGAACGTGATCAAGATGTCGAACGTGATATCAAGATCGAACTCATTCCAATACGAACGGAACAGCCACCGGCGATTTGGGTTGTCGTTGTCAACGATCCGCAGCGAGATGCCGGTCAACGCGATCCGGGCGTTCGAGATGTGGTTCGGGCTGACGTTCTCAACAGCGGACGCGGTGGTGAATACGGCGACGATCTCGACGTCACGATGGATGAGAGCGACCTCGATGGCGTGATCAGCACGATCGCCAATGACGAAGGTCGAACATCCGGCACGGTGTCGGTCGTCGATTTTCCGTCGGATTACAGTCCCGCGTTCAAGGTTGGTTTGTCGGTTCTCGACGACGCTCAAGATACGAAGGACCAGCTTGACTTCGCGTTGGAGGGTGAAGGCGGTTTGATCGAGATTGATTCGTCAGAACACGCGAACCGATCATCGGAAAAATCTGCCGACGATGAAGATGACGCATGGAAGATCGAAAGTGAAACGATCGATCGCATTTCTGCGAATGCACGTGCAGAACATTCGGCGGTTCCATCGGATGGCTCGACTGACCGTGCGAGTGAAAATGCCGCAGATCGATTGGCTCTCGATGCATCGGGTGACGGCGGGCTCATTGCGATTGGGCATGTGGTCTTACCACGTGCGTTGCAATTGCCTTTGGGCGAAGCAGTCGAGGTCCAACTCGATCCGAGTATGGGTCACTTCCGCAGCTTTCAATTGGCTGCCGTCCCGGGACACGATGTTCGTGCCGTCCATCGTGACCGCGCGTTGACGATGGGAGTCGAGATGCGCACGGTGGGCGAAGATGGGGACACGGCGGTCGGTCCTGTTAGCCTGGCTCCTGTCGCGTACGCCGGAATGCTGTTCGTCAGTGGCGTTGTGTTGACGGTCGAACTACGTGGTCGTAAGTCAGCAACGACCGAGGATTCGGAAGAGCCGCAGTTGTCATAGTCGGTTTCGCGGCGTTTTGTTTACGAGTGCGGCGGACCTCCTATGAAAAGGGCTCCGCCGCGGGTCGTGCGATTTCGCTTCGTGATTGGCTATTCAGCTTTGCTGAAGCTCTTTGGCACCGCGTCGGTATTCTGCGGGTGACTTCCCGTTCCATCGTTTGAATGCGTTGCTGAACGATGAGGGCGATTCGTAGCCAACCAGGGTTGCGATGTTTGCAATTTCGATCGTGCTCTCTCTCAGCAGTTCGCACGCATTTTGCATACGAATCTCGGTCAGGTACTGCAGCGGCGGGGTTCCGACGAGGTTACGGAACCGTTCGGAGAATGCTGACTTGGATACCTTGGCGAGTTTCGCCATTTTCGGAACCGTCCATGGATCACCGAGCGACTCGACGAGCACTTTGAGGACGGGGCCGACGGTGGCATCCGTCAATGCATGCATCAGATGCTTGTCACCATTTCCGTTGGTGCCCTCGGAGCCGTTGGTAAGTTCAACCGAAAGAGTCTTGATGAAGATGATTTCGGCAAGTTTTCGGACGGTTAGTTGCCAACCGTGTTCGGCTTCGCGTTTGGCCGTCGACAGAACATCCAAGATCGGGATGCAGGAGCGTAGCGATGAATCGGCCCGATGGTTCAGGTGAACATACTTGGGCAAACCGATCGAAAGCGGGTTCTGCTTCAGTTCATTCAGAGAGAACTGTGCGTAGAGAATGGCGGTGGATTCAGGTCCTGTTGGGATGTGCCACGTCGGGTCGTCGACTCGCTCGGCAACCGGTTCGGCTGAGCAGTCGAGTGTGTGTACCATTCGGTGCGGTGTGCCCCACGGCGTGATCAAATGATCGCCCGCCATCATTCGAATCGGCTCGGCGCCGGGAGTTTCAGGGACGAACCATCCACTGCCTTGTTGGAAAACGTACATGCTGACGACGTTTTCTGGGACCTGCACGCCCCAATTGGCGGGGAATGTCCATTCGACCGCCTTCCACTGTGGCAGATAAAGCTTCTCGAGCAGTTCGGCGATGGGGTCAGGTTGAAACAAATTCACGGTGCGACGGGGGCTCACGGTCGGCTGTGTCGGAGGGTGGGCAACCGATTGCATCGTGCCCAATGGCAGAGCTGAGGCTTCTATGCTGATCACGTGATATACCTTCTAGATCGACGGAGACTCGAGGAACAAAGTGCTTTGGTGAGCGAAGCACGAGGCTCTGTGCTCAAGCAATTCATTTGGCTGGTAAGGGTGAGGTTGCGACCACGATTGGTTCGATCACCTCGTTGGGAATTGTTTCCCGCCCGACCGCGCGAAAAGGACGACGAGAAATCTGCCGAATTCAGCGCCGCGACGTTACAACACCGGATCGAGCCAAAGGTTCTGATCGAGTTTGTCTCGGCCGGTATTCGTAAAGGACGCTTTGCCTGAATTCCCCGCCACGTTCCGTAGTGACGGAGCGCACGGGAACTCGGAAAATCCCTCGCATGAATAGAAGAGGAGGATGCCGGTACCGAATTGTCACACTTGCGAAAAGAAAAAATGACGACCGTGTGGCGTTACCTGCGACGTTGAACGGTGTTTTATGTCGACAGTCCGCTTGTCTCCCTTAGAACAGATTCGATTGCGATGAAGACTTACTCATTTTGCCGCCGATTTGGTCTGCGTGCCGCTGCCGCTATTTTGTTGCTCGCGTCAATGTCGGTGGTCGTGCAAGCTCAGCCAAGAGGTTTCGACCGAGAGTTTGGCGATTCAGGCAGGTTGATTGAAACGGAAGAGGGGTTTCTGTTCGTGGACGGTGTCTATGTGCCATCACCGTACAAAATCGAGTTTGAGGAAGATCTTTTCCGGATCAACGGTCAAGAGTATTCCGCGAGTTCCTACGATCTGACGCGATACGTCAATCGCGGCGGAGGGATGCGTGGCCGTCGTCCACGAGGCATGGGCTTTCGTGGAGGTGAGCGTTTCCGCGGAGAGCGATCGCAGGACGTGACCGAGTACAACCCGCTGTCGGGACTCGCTCGAGAGATGGCGTACCTCAACCACGGTGCGATCGTTATCCTCAAATCCGACATGCCGCCCATGTTGGTCTGGCCGGGGCAGCATGGATATGAGCTACTTCAAACGCTCGTTGCGACCGCAGATGGCCCTATCGAAGATGTCGAAGTTCCTCGTGCGGTGACGACGGTGGAAGACCAGCAATTGTGGACGGACCTGGTTGTCGGTTTTGACGCAACGGAACCGTTTTTGGCGCGAGCGGGAACGTTGATCAACGAGATGAACTCGATCGAAACGACCGCCGAACGGCAGCATGCGGCACAGCGGTTGAGTGAACAGATTGGTTACCCGTTGACTGTGTTTGCGTTGGTGCTTGTCGTTGTTGCCGTTGGGCATTTGTTGACATACGCGCAAGCGACCAATTTGCAGATCGATGATCCGAAAATGCGGGAGACGATCAAAAAATCGACCGTGATATCCCTGGTTATCGTGGGACTGATGTCAGCGGTGGATTTGGTGTGGACTTTGGTGGCTCATCAAACCGGTACGATGCGAGAGATGAATCCGTTGGGGAGTCGGTTGATCTCGGATCCGCTGCAGTTGATCACGTTTAAAGTGCTGATCACTTCATTGTCGATTGGGCTGTTGTTTTGGCTGCGTGAGCTTCCGTTTGCACGACGAGCAACGTGGTGGTGTTGTTTGGTTTTGACGTTATTGACCGCGCGATGGGTGACGTTTCATTCGCTGTTTGTTTAACGGTATCGAATGCCAATGTCGGCCGATTCGAGGTTGAGTGAATTTGGCGAAAGTTTGAATTTTATCTGAAATTCCGTGACGTTGAGTTGGTTTTGTCTTCCTATGGAACTAGGAACAAACGCAGTGTTCCACTGCAAAACCAACCCGTCATGGAGGATTTAGAATGTTAGTGCTTTCCCGAAAAATTGGTGACAAGATCTTGATCGGTGATGACATCAAGATCGTTGTTACCAAAATCTCTCTCAACCGAGTTCGCATCGCAGTGGACGCGCCGGTTAACGTCGTGATCAAGCGAGAAGAGTTGTGTCAGGAAATCTCAGAGTGTTTCACAACCAAGGTCGGAGAGATCCGATCCGTTGTGTCGAACGATCCCGTCTCGGTCGCTTCGGTGACGACCTAAGAAGTAGTGTCGGTTTCGTTCTTTGCCGGGAGAGCAGTCAATAAAACATTGGCCCTGATATCTCGGCGTGTCTCGCAACGAACCTCATGCGGCTGAAGAGTCTACCGTCCGGCTCTAAGGCCTGGATGCGGTGAAGCGTTGCTTGAAGTAGGTTTGAGGATGGGCAAGGAAGTGGGGATCCTGAAGTGCAGAATCGACGTATTCAGGGCGGATCGGGCCGATGAAGTTCTCGTCAAACCGATGAGGCCGTGAATGGACCGGGGGCATGACCGGTGAAGCAATCGCTGCAGGTGCGATAGGTGCGATCGCTGATCGATGGGGGGCCGGTGCGACTTTGTTAAAGGTCACTTCCTCTTCGTTTAAGCGAACTTCTTGGAGTTCGATTTTCGGCGAAGCACTCGATGCGAAATCGGGTGGTGACGGCAGGTGGATGTCGATCAGGTCGCCTTCTGTATTCTCAATCGGTTCAACCGAAAAGACGAAGGCGGTGACGATCCCTGTTTCGGTGTCGATGTTGCTAAGAACTGCGGCTTGGTCACCCCAAGCATCGCCAGCCTGGATGTCCTGTTTTTCGAGCTGGATGGCACTGGGGTCATACTGGAATCGGATCTCTGCGGCCCGCAGATCGGTGACCTGGTCAACAGAAACGGTGGCAATGGTTTCGGGGACTGTTGAGATGTTGTCGTCAGCAGGATCCGCCGCGAGCGGACCGTAGGTGTTTGAAGGGGCATTGGAGCCCGAGGTGGCGCTCAGGTTCGGAGCCGTGTCGAGGCTCGAAGCAGTGCTAAGGCTCGCAGGCGACTGCGATGTGGGAGTTATCGTATGACTGATCGATACGATTGGCGGCGCCGGGACCGTGGTGGGTGAGATCGCCGCGGGGGCAAACGGGATGGCGGTCGCCGTGGTGAGACCCGTCATGAGTTTTCGGCTCTCCAACCGTTCGGCATTAAGCTTGCGCCGCGTTCTGGCCATCCTGGCACCTATTGAACATTACCCGTGATATTCGACACATTGCAGTGGCAATGCACGCCCTTCGCAGGGCCTCTTTGGATTAGTCAACCCGATGATTCAGTGTCAACGTCAGTCAGTGGTCGCAGGCTAGGAACAAAAGCGCACTGAAGCATCGCGAAACTCCATGCGGAGTGCACGCGGGATCGAGTGGAATCAATAGCTAGCAAATTAGAACAGGTTGTTCGAAAAAACTTCGTCCTTGGCGGCCGTTTCTTCGTCGTCTTCATCAGCTACCGTGGCCGGGCCGGTGAAGGTGGAATCGGATGCCTCCAATACTGCATCGCTCGGTGGGGTGGCGGTTGAATCATCCTGTGGCAAGGGTTCACCCGCGGCGGCAACGATTGGCTCTGTCGCGAGTGCGACTGCTGCGATTGGCTCACCGGCAGCGGCCGAGTCATCGTTGGAAGAGGTGTCGTCGGTGGGCGTGGTGTCGGCCACACTCGATTCCGTGGTCGCGGTTGTCTGCGACGCGGCGGCGTTTGCCTCGGAGTTGGCATCCGTATTAATTTGGGCGATCGTTTGGTTCCAAGCGGTGGAGCCAACCGGGAGTGTGGGGGTGGTCAGGAGGCGGGTGTAAATGAACTGAGGAAGTAGGCCGAGTTCTTGGAAGTTTTGGTTTTCCAAAGAACTGTCTTCCGTGAGCGTGACGGTCAGTTCGTTTGAGCCGCCGTCGAGGTATGCCGACGGTTGGGACTCTTCGATTCGATAGGTACCCGGTGCGAGTTGCGTGAACTGATAGCTGCCGTCCGCTGCGGTTGTTGTTTGTTGTTCGGATCCGGTGGCCGTGTTTACGAGCGTAATCGTGACTCCTGGAATCGCTTCGCCCACGCCGATTGCGTCATCGTTGTCTGCATCGGCGTAGACAAAACCAGAGATAGTGTCGGTGCCAACGGCGTCGCCGGTGATGGTGAGCAACCCGTCCGTCGAATCAGTGCCGGCGACCGGGGTTGGGTCGACAGCGATCTGTCCTTCATTGAGAGTGACGAGCGAAAGATCGAGAACGGTCGTGCTGTCGACGGACGCATCATCGGCCACTTCGAACGGCAATTCGACAAGGCTTCCTGAGATGCCGGTCAGTTCACTTGACGCCGATACAAAGATGACTATTGTTCCTGCCGCATCGTCCACGTTGGCGGTGATCTGGGCGTCGGTGTTGGTTCCCCAAACGCTGCCCAATGAAATCGCGTCGGGATCAATATCGAGCACGGAGGTGTCGTAGCTGAGCCGGATTTCTGCCGCGCGCACGCCTGCCGCTGTGTCGATGTTCACCGGTGCGGAAACGATCGCAGAGGGGGCGGCCGATAGATCATCCGGAATGTCGACCGCAGCAAGGAGCCGTCTTTCTTCGAAGGATTGAAAGGAGAGTCGTCGGGAATGAATTCGTTGCATCGGTGTGGGTCTTTGTTGAGATCGACGGGGTGCAAACTATGCTCATCAAAACTTGATGGATCGTTCACTTTCCTAGGAAGGAATACCTCGCAGGGATGTCACACTCAACAATAATTCCCTGCGGATTGTCTCGAAAAAATTTCTGAAAAAAAGTCAAAAGCCTTGTGACGAAATGGACCAAGACTCCGTCTTAGTCGCAGGGGGTGGCTCACCGAGCCGTTTGGATGTCACAAGGGACCATTTGACATTGACCTCATTGGCATGGATTGCCCCAACAACATTTCCTCCGGTTTGATCCGGATAAGGTCCAAGGTATATGAACCCAACTGTACAGAGTTTGTTTTCGCGTTTGACTGCCAAGAGAAAACGTTCTAATCGTGCCACCCATCGTTCTACTGCATCGAAAGACCGACAACTGCGACTCGAATCGCTGGAGTCGCGAAGAGTATTAGCCGCGACGATTGCTTCATTCACGCCAACTCCTTCGGGGTTCACCGCCGAACTGAGTGAACAGATCAGCACTCAGGAACTCAGCCTCTATGACAATGAAGCTGGGGATGCCGGTGCGGCAGACGTGACGTTGCAGGGGGCGACGACCGGCAGTGTGAGTGGATCGCTCGTCGTAAACGGCACTTCCGTAACTTTCGTTGCAACCGGTGGTCCCCTCGCGGCAGACACTTACACCGTCACGCTCCGCAGTGCTGACGATGCGTTTAAGGATTTGGATGACGGGGAACTGCTCGACGGCGACGACGACGGGACTGCCGGTGGTAACTACGTGACGACGTTTGTCGTAACCAATGACTCGTCGTTAGTTGTGGGAATGCCTGATCTGGTTCGCGGGCCGACTCAATCCGCACAAGGCCCAGCGTCCGGCAGTGGAGCTGAATTGCCGGCTGGACTGCCTATCCAGTTGAGCGACGCCGATGGAGTGACTTCGGTAACGCTGACGATTGAATATGACCCCACCTTGCTGGACGTGTCGGCGGTACAACTCGGCGAAGATGCCCCGACGGGGAGCCAGGTCGAGGCCAATTTGGATACGCCAGGGTTGATCACCGTGTCGTTCTTTAGTCTCGACGCCATGGAATCGGGACAAGCCGACATCATCAACATCATCGCCACGGTGCCTGAAGACGCTGCGTACGGTTCCGTTCAAACGTTGCAAATCGGTTCGGTCGAGGTCAACGCAGGCGCCATGTCGGCGACATCCGACGATGCGATTCAGGTGGTCGCATTTGCCGGAGACGTCAACGCCAACCGGCGTTATGACGCGGAGGACGCTCGTTTGGTGGCTCGTGTCGGTGTGGACCTCGATAGTGGATTTGTCGTTACCGATTCGTCCACCACTTCGGAGGCGGTGGTACCGTTCGCGGCAATCGACCCGGTGTTGCTCGGTGACGTTACCGGTGTCGACGGGATCAGCCCGCTCGATGCGAGCGATTTGTTGCGACGAGTGGTCGATTTGTCGACGCCAAACATTCCGCCCCTTCCTGATGCTCAAGCCCCGATCGATCTGGCTTTGTCGTCCTACATTGTGGAAGAGAACCTCGCGGTGGGAAGCACTGTGGGCACATTCACGACGACGGACCCCGATGCCAATGACACGCACACGTATGCGTTGGTGGCAGGCACGGGAGATGACGGCAACAGTGCCTTCAGCATTTCGGGCAACTCGTTGGTGACCGCAGAGGTTTTTGACGCGTCTGTTCAAGACAGCTACACAATCCGGGTTCAAACGACGGACTCCACCGGACGAACTCTCGAGCGAGTGTTCACGATATCGGTTACGGCTCTCAATCTTGCTCCGACAACGATCGCTCTTAGTAATTCTTCGGTGGCCGAGAACGCCGCCGCCGATACGACGGTCGGCACGCTCTCGACCACGGACCCCAATACGGGAGACACGTTTACGTATAGCATTGTCTCAGTCGATGGCAGCACCACTGATACTACATTCGGTATATCAGGCGACTCGCTGGTCGCGACGCAAACGCTCGACTTCGAAACCAAAGACAGCTATTCGGTCACGGTCCGCAGCACCGATCAAGGAGGGTTGTCGGTCGACGAGACGTTCAGTATCTCGGTCCTCGATGCGAATGATGATCCGACCGCGATCACGTTGAGTGATAACACGCTCGCAGATGATGCGGTCGCCGGTTCTGTGGTCGGAACGTTGACGACGACCGACGTGGATACGGGAGACTCGTTCACGTATTCATTGGTCAGTGGCGACGGGGATGACGACAATGCGTCGTTCTCGATCGTTGGTGACCAGTTGCAAGCGGCGACGACGATCGACTTCAGTTCGCAATCGAGCTACAGCGTTCGTGTGCGGACGACTGATTCCGACGGCGGCATTTTTGAGCAGTCGTTCTCGATCGTTCAAAGCAACGAGGGGCCGACGGCGATCGCGTTGAGTGATTCAACGATTGCTGAGAACGGAACCGACGGAAATGTCGTCGGTGCGTTCACCACGACGGATCCCACGTCCGGTGATACGTTCACCTATACGCTCGTTTCTGGGGACGGTGATGACGACAACGCGAGCTTTGTGATCTCGGGAAATGAACTGCAGACGGTGGCTGCTCTCGACGCGGAAACGCAGGGCAGTTTGACCGTTCGCGTACGGAGTACCGACTCATCGGGTGAGTTCATTGAAGAAAGTTTCGTGATCACCGTTTCGAGTGTCAACGAAGCACCTACCGCGATATCGCTCTCGGGAACGAACATCGCGAATGGACAGCCGAGCGGTACGTTTGTCGGCACGCTCTCGACAGACGATCCGGATGTTGGCGACACCATCACGTATTCGTTTGTCTCTGGAGACGGCGACACCGACAACGCTTCGTTCACGATTTCGGGCAACGAGTTAGTTTCAGCGTTCGTTGCCGACCAGCAGACTCAGTCGAGCTATTCGATTCGTGTGCTCGCGCAAGATTCACAAGGTCTCTCGACCCAGCAGACGTTCACGATCAACATCTCCGAAACGAATGTCGGTCCAACCGCTGTCTCGCTGAGTAATTCGACGGTCGCTGAGAATGCGGATGCGGCGACCGTTGTTGGCGCGTTCAGCACGACCGATGCGAATGCGTCGGATACGTTCACGTACACCTTGGTCAGCGGCACGGGGGATACGGATAACGCGTTGTTTGCGATTGACGGCGACAGCTTGGTCACCGGGGCGTCGTTTGATTTTGAGTCGCAGGCGTCGTATTCGATACGAGTGCAGTCGAGTGATCCATTCGGATTGGTTGTCGAAGATACCTTTACGATCACCGTGACGGATGTGAACGACGCTCCGACGGCGATCGCGATTGATAACAGCAGCGTCGCAGAGAACTCGGCCACCGGGACGGTCGTTGGAGGGCTAACGACGACCGATGATGATGCATCGGACACGTTTGCCTACGCATTGGTCAGTGGTGAGGGGGATACAGACAATAGCCTGTTCGCTATCGACGGCAGCAATCTCGTTACCGGCGCTTCGTTCGATTTCGAAAGCCAATCGTCTTACTCCGTCCGAGTGCAAAGCACAGATAGCGGTGGAGCCTCGGTCGAGCAAGTCATTACGGTCGCGATCGTCGATGTAAACGAAACGCCGACTGCCATTGCGGTCGACAACCTGACCGTTGTTGATGATTCAGCCAGCGGGACAATTGTCGGCGGATTGAGCACGACCGATCCAGATGCCTCGGACTCGTTCACCTATTCGTTGGTTGCCGGTGAAGGGGATACCGACAACGGATCGTTCGCAATTGATGGAAACAATTTGGTCACCGCAGCGGTGCTCGATTCGGGAACGCAATCGTCCTACAGCGTGCGGGTGCGTAGTACCGATGCGGGTGGCGAGTTTGTTGAGCAAGTATTCACCGTCACTGTTTCGGATGGCAATTCCGTACCGACTGCGATCGCGATCGATAGCACTTCGGTCGACGAGAATGCTGCCGCAGGAACTACCGTGGGCACGCTGAGCACGACCGATTCCGATGTCTCCGATACGTTCACTTATTCGCTCGTCAGCGGAGACGGTGACGCGGACAATACGTTGTTTGCGATCGATGGTAGCAACCTTACCACTGCATCTGTTTTGAACTTCGAAACGCAGGATACGTATTCGGTACGTGTTCGCAGCACCGATGGAGACGGTGCGTTTGTTGAGCAAACGTTCTCGATCTCTGTGAATGATCTGAATGACGCCCCGACGGAACTGCAACTCGATAATGCGACCATCAATGAGGACGCGGCTGTCGAGACGGTTGTTGGCGGTTTCCACACGACGGATGAAGACGCGGGCGATACGTTCACGTATGCGTTGGTAAGTGGAGAGGGCGATGCGGACAATGCCTCGTTTGAGATTGACAACGCCAACCTCGTCACTGCCACGACGTTCGACATCAATACCCAGGCGTCTTATTCGGTTCGTGTTCAATCGACCGACGATAGCGGTGCGACGATCGAACAGGTATTCGTGGTTACTGTAACAGCAGGGAATCAAGCTCCGACGACGATTACGCTCGACAACGCCAGTGTTGCTGAAAACGCCGCGGTCGATACCATCGTCGGCGTACTGGGTACCACCGACGCAGACGCATCGGATACGTTTACGTATACCCTCGTCAGCGGTGATGGTGATACCGACAACGCATCGTTCTCAATCGACGGGAACAATCTGGTAACCGCTGCCGCATTTGATTTCGAAACTCAGTCGTCGTATTCAGTCCGCATCCGCAGCACGGATTCGGGTGATGCGTTTGTTGAACAGTCGTTCGTTATTTCGGTGACAGACATTAATGACGTACCCGTCGCAGTGGTTCTCGATAACGCAACGGTTTCCGAAACCGCGACGGTTGGAGCCGTGGTGGGAGGCCTCACTACGACGGACGAGGATTCCGGAGACAGTTTTACCTATTCCTTGGTGAGCGGTGATGGAGACACCGACAACGCCTCGTTCGCAATCGACGGCGATAATTTGATTACCGCGACTACGTTTGACATTGATACACAGTCGACGTATTCGGTCCGAATTCAGAGTTCTGATTTGGGGGGCGCCGTTGTTGAGCAGGTCTTCACAATCACCGTCACGGATACCAACGTCGCTCCGACGGCGATCACCTTAGATGACAACACCATCGAAGAGGATGCTGTGATCGGTGCCGTGATCGGTGGTTTGACGACGACCGACGGCAATGCGTCGGACACGTTTACTTACTCGCTCGTCAGTGGAGAGGGTGACACCGACAATGCGTCGTTCGCGATCGTTGGCAGCAACGTGGTCACTGCCGCGTCGCTGGATTTTGAGACCCAGTCGACACATTCGATTCGCGTCCGGACGACGGACTCCGGTGGAGAAATTTTTGAGCAACCGATCACGATCAGCGTGATCGATGTCAACGAAGCTCCAACGTCGATCATGCTCGCTTTCCCTGCGATCGCTAGCGGTGAGCCTTCCGGAACGCTCGTCGGTATTCTCGATGCAGTCGATCCTGACGCGGGAGATACCTTCACCTACTCGTTCGCGTCCGGTGACGGTGACCTCGACAACGATAAGTTCACGCTTGACGAAGGGGAATTGCGAACCGCCGAAGCAGTCGACCAGTCGATTCAGGCTCTGTACTCGATTCGCGTTCGGGTGGAGGATTCGGAAGGTTTGTTCTTTGAAGACTCCGCGGATCTGATCGTTACCGAGGCGAATGTCGCCCCGACGTCAATCGAATTGGACAATGATTCTGTCAGTGACGGTTCGCCCGCGGGCACTGTTGTCGGCTCGCTAACGGCGATCGATACGAACTTGTTTGACGAGCATGTCTTCACACTCGTTTCGGGTGATGGCGATACTGACAACGCGTCGTTCACCATTGTTGACGGCCAGTTGCAAACGAACTTTGTTGCTGATGAGTCCACTCAGTCGCAGTACAGCATTCGAGTGCTCGCGGAAGATCGATACGGTCTGACGGTTGAGCAGACGTTGACGATCAACGTGACGGTGTTGTAAGCCCATCAATTTCGGAACGTCTATGTTCGCGGTTCAGTCCGTGAACTTAGACGGATGCCGAGATGGCGGATCACGTTAGACGATTTTTTGGACGGTTCGTTAGTACTGGAACGCAGCACCGATGCTCAGCCCATGGGCGATGTAGCTGCTGGTTTCCAAAGAGTAGTCTGGTCGACCGACCGCCGCCGCGTCCTCGGGAGGATACTGAGAAACGGTGCGATCGATCGCATCGTCAACTCGCACCGCGTCCGACCAATACAACATGCTGTAGCCAATGGTGAACTGCATGTCATGACGAATTTGTGTCGTGAGATTAAATCCGATCTCTGGCAATGCCATGAAGGTCGACTCGTCATAGTCGCCAATGTTGGTTGATTGTGCGAGCAAACCGCCCTCGAAAGTCGACGTGCCACCGCCAGGAACTGTATTGGTTGTTTGGCCGCGGATCGTGGTTTCGGCTCGATTGACACCGAGGCCGACTTTGACGTAGCTGTCCCACGTCGTTGCCGCGGCTCGTTGTTGGTAGTGAAGACCGATTTGCGCGCCGTGGAAATGGTTTTCGGCTTGGAAGTCATCAAATAGGTCGACGGTTGTGCCCGCAATGATGGCACCCTGTGCGGCGGTGTACTCCGATGACTGCTCGATCCGGAGCATCTCCTCGAGGTTGCCATAGCGATACCCGAGGAGAAGATCGAGACGTTGATTGCCGCGTGCCGAAAGTAGCTGTCGACGATTGACGTCGAAGGATGCCAACTGGTTGCGAACGTTGATGTTGAGGTTGCCGCTGAGAAAATCGGGATGCGAAACCAACATCGCCGATTCGCCACCGACCCCGGTATCGATAACGGGACGGGCGAGTAGCGAAGCGGCACTGCGGAACGTTTCCTCGTCTTGGAAGATGCCCATACCGCTCATCTCAAAACCGTTTCCCTGTCGATCGCCGTTCCAACCGAGAGTGATGCGGAGACCGGATCGCATGGAATCCAGTTCGGTACTGTTTCCGAATAAGACGCTCGTGCCGTTTTGGTTAAGAATCCCCGTGTCTTCGGGGGCTGTGCCGGCCGGACTCGTCGTCGCCAGCGGCGGCAGGTCGATTCCGTCGAGTGACCAGAGCAGGTACTCCGCACGCAGCCAATACCCGCACATAACCGAACGGTGATTGCAGCTGTCGCAGGACCCACAGTCGCACGCGAAATCACTTGGGGTGTGTGGTCCCGCTTCGTAGATGATCTCTTCTCCGAACGTTTCACCGCCCGGCAGTGTTTCAGTAAATTGTGGTTCAGCGAATAGCAGTTCTGACTCGCCGTCATCGTAGGAGACACCCGAGATCGTCGAATCCGATTCAAGATCGGTTGAGTCAGAATCGATCGATTTTCCGTCGATTGATAGAGGTTGCCACGTCATCTTTTGGGTCGACTGAGAGGCCACCGCCCGAGGGCTGTCCTGGTCCGCCTGTTGCGCAGCGGAGTCGCTGCTCGACACGGTCAAGCAGGCGAACGCTAGCAATAGGCATCTGAATTTGTTCATGAAATCAAAGCGTTCTGTTGCGCTTTTGGGGCCGAATTAGTTTGCTGTTTCACCGGCTAGGGTGATCTCGAATCGACAGACAAACGCACGCCCACCTTGATCCCAGCGGCATGTGAAAATTTGTCTATCGCGGTGAGCACGCTTTCCCACGAACGCTCTTTTGAGAATCGTGGTTCTTACATGCTTTACACTCGAAGCCGAGTCGCCAACAAGATTGGCTCTGCAAATTCGGTGAATTCGCAAGAAGATTACTCGATCGGTCGGCGAATCGTTTACCGGTATGTGGATAGTGTGAATCCCACCGAGGCTCGCGCGGACAATTCACAAACCCGTCGAAGGTTTCATTACCCGATCGGCGTACGCCGTTGTTTCCATGGAAAAGACTGGTGCAAGGTGCCGAGGCGATGACCGTCAAGTCTGATTCAGCCAGCGAATTTCGCGACACATCATCCTGCAGTGAACAGATTGCAATCAATTTGGCTTGGTTGGTGAAAGTCAGTTTCACGATTGGTTTCACTCTGCATGGTGACGGCGTTAGAATTGGATGCAGGGATGAATGAAGACCGGTCTGAACGCTTGCCATACACGGTTCATGCGTGAACAACCAATGAGGTCGGGTTGCTGTCTTTTGCTGAGCGAATTCAACTCACCGAACAGGTGTGTTATCTCGACAACGTGAGCGTCCCGTCGTTGTGATCAGGCCTGGGCAACTCGCAACTCCAACAAAGAGCCAAACGAATGAGCATGGGATCGAAGATAAACCGCAGCATGATGACCGCGACGTTTCTTTCTGTATTTGCGGTGTTCGCTTTGGTCGCGCATTCACAGCGACCGGGGCAACGCGGTGGTATGCGAACGGTCGACGATCCTTTCATCGGAATCCGAACTTCTGAGGGGAAACAGGATGGACTGTTCGCAATCGAATCAACCGGGGTTTCTACCGCACCGGTTCGTGTCGCCGCAGAAGCGTTTCTCGCGGGATTGACCCCGTCGCAGCGCGAACGCACGGTCTTTCCCGTTGACGATTCGGAATGGCGAAAGTGGGACAACCGCCACCGCCCGGTTCGGCAGGGAGTGGGCTTCGACGAAATGACGGACGAGCAACGCAAACTCGCGTTCGAGTTGTTTCGTCAAAGTCTGAGTGCCAAGGGTCTGAAGAAGACTCGCGACATCATGAAACTCAACGGCACGCTCGCTGAACTGGCGAACAATTTTGACGAGTATGGCGAGTGGCTGTACTGGGTCACGGTCATGGGAACACCTTCGCCCACGCAGCCATGGGGATGGCAACTCGATGGTCATCACGTCGTGATCAATTACTTTGTGCTCGGCGATCAGGTCGTCATGAGCCCGGTGTTCATGGGGTCCGAACCGGTGGAGGCCAAACAAGGAAAGTTTCAGGGAACCATTGTCATGCAAGACGAGCAAGACAAAGGACTCGCGTTGATGACGATGCTAGACGAACGTCAGCGATCCAAAGCGATCTTGATGAATCGGAAGGACGGAAATAACAACCTGACCGAGGCATACAAAGACAATGTCGTGTTGGACTACGCCGGGATCAAGGCGTCGGAGTTCACGAAAAACAGCAGGAAGCCTTGTTGGATCTGATTGCGGAATACGTCGGAAACATGCGTGCCCCTCACGCCAAAGTGCGGATGTCTGAAGTCGAGGATCATCTCGATGAGACCTATTTTGCGTGGATCGGTGGCATGACCGAGGAAAGTGTTTATTACTACCGCATCCACAGTCCCGTGATTCTGATCGAGTTCGATCATCAACGTCGCGTCGCCCCCTTCCATACGGCAGAGCCGACGCGAGACCATATTCACACGGTTGTTCGTACTCCCAACGGCAATGACTACGGCAAAGACCTATTACGTCAGCACTACCACACGCATTCGCACGAGTAACGCAGTCCCACCCGGGCTGTTAATCTGGTCGAGTTTGATAGCGGCGGAGGGCAGCACTAGCCCGACGCGCAACGGGCTGTTGATTTATTCTTTTAACGGGCAGCCAAACGCGACCTACTTGCCAGTGCATTCGCCCACGGCTACCGGTTAAACGCAATACCGTTCAATGAAGCACCGGGTTGTGGCGTTTTCGTTTAACCGGTAGCCGTAGGCGACGTTTGACGGAACACAACCTACCCTTCGGGCACGGGTTAAACGAAAATTGAACGGTATTGCCGTTAAACGAAAACAGGTTGACTCTTGATTAAATCGACAAACCGGCAAGCGAGTGGAGCCGCTGAATCCCTTGCTTGCGGTGCGGGCTAGAAAATCAATAGCCCGCACCGCCCGTGGATCGCGCAGCAGACCGGACCGAGCGTGGAGAAGTTCCGACGAACCGTTATTCTCGCTACGTTCAACGTCAGAATGTCGCCGCGTTAACCCGAGAGTTCGCTGATGAATCATTTTGGTCTGGTGTGTCCAGCAACGACGGGGCATCTCAATACGATGCTGCCATTGGCGCAAGAGCTCCGGCGGCGTGGGCATGACGTCACAATGTTTAGCAAGGTCGACGCGCAGGAAGCGACGCTGAAGGCTGGAATCAGTTTTCGTGTGATCGGGGAATCGGAGTTTCCAAAGGGCAGCATGGTCGATTCCCTGGCGCGACTCGGGCAACTCAAAGGTCGGGCCGGTTTATCGTATACGGTTGACCTGTTTAATAAGAACGCACGTGTGTTTCTGCGAGACGCACCCGGTGAGTTGCGACGAAGCCAAGTCGATGCTCTGATCGTTGACCAGGCGACACCGGAGGCCGGTTCGGTCGCAGAGTATCTCAACATTCCCTTCGTCAATCTTTGCAGCGCGGTTGTGTTGAATCGGGCCGATACAGTTCCGACCCCGTTCGCGCCGTGGGACTACAATCCGTCGATCTTGGGGCGGGTGAGGAATCGTATCGGGTACGCGGTCTCAAAGCGGCTCTTAAGACCGGTCCTGAAGACAATCGACGACCAGCGAAAACAATGGAGTTTGCCACCTCATCGAGCCGCTAATGATCGCTTTTCCACGTTGGCGCAGATCAGCCAACAACCGGTTGAGTTTGAGTTTCCTCGCGCCGATTTGCCCAGTTGGTTTCACTTTACCGGGCCGTTTCATAGTCATGCTGGGCGACCCGTGGTGGATTTCCCGTACGAGCGTCTCACTGACCAATCTCTCGTCTATGCCAGTTTAGGGACGATTCACGGAAACGGAGCCCATCTGTTTTCAATCATTGCGAGAGCTTGCATGGGGTTGGATGTTCAGCTCGTGATTTCATTGGGTGGTTCGTCTGTCTTTGAAAGCATCGGCAAGCTTCCCGGAGACCCGATCGTGGTTCGCTATGCTCCGCAGTTGGAGCTTCTAAAGAAAACCGCGTTGATGATCACTCATGGCGGTATGAATACCACGCTCGAGTGTTTGAACAATGCAGTGCCGATGGTCGCGATCCCAATGGCCAACGATCAGCCGGGCATCGGAGCACGTGTGAAGTGGACCGGGTGTGGTGAATCGTTGCCGGCGAAGAACGTGAATGTTGCCAAGTTGCGAACGGCGATCGAGAAGGTACTGGGCTGCCAATCGTATCGAAGAAACGCGAAACGACTGCAGGCAGCGATCGCACGGTCCGGTGGAGTCACACGTACCGCAGACATTGTCGAGAAGGCCGCGACGACCCGCCAACCCGTGTTGGCGTGATAGGCCATTCGATGCGGCGTCGCGACCGCGATGACTCGGTGGCGAGTTACCGCGTTGGCAAGAACGAATACAACACCGGAATCAGCAGCAACGTCAGAGCGGTCGCGAAAGTGAGGCCGAAAATGAGCAGCCATGCCAGCCCCTCCCAAAGCGGACCACCGGCCAAAGCAAGTGGGATGAGACCGCCAACGGTGGTAGCGGTCGTCAAGAAGATTGGCATCAGGCGTTGTTGGCCTGCTTCCACGATTGCCGAGCGGAACTCATCGCGACTCAGTTTGTGGCCGACGTGGTCACGTCTTTGTGTGGCAACGATGTCGGCAAATTCGACAAAGAGAATCGCCGAATTAAGAACGATTCCAAAGAGCGCGAGCACTCCGAGTTGTGGCATGAATCCGAATGCATTCCCGGTAATCCACAGTCCCGTCAACGCGCCGACCAACGCGAGCGGAAGCGTCACGATGATGATCGCCGTGCGAGCGATGCTGTTGAACTGCAGGATCAGAAGAATGAAGATTGCGATGAAAGACATGCCAAATGATTTGAACATTTTCCATTGGGCCTTCATCGATTCTTCCAACGCCCCACCGATCTCGACACGGAAACCCGGTGGCAGTTCCGCGCGGAGTTGATCCATGGCTTCGGATTGGAAGATGCGGTTTGTGATATCGTTGCCTGACGCGCCCACATTGATTCGCGACCGTACCTCAATGGTACGGTTTCCGTCGCGACGATCGATCGATGCTGGCCGCCATTGGGGTTGCACGTCGGCGACCGCAGCGAGGGAGGTCTTGCCAGTTTGGCTTTCGATATGCGCGTCGCCGATGCTGCCGAGCGATTTGCGGTTCTCGGGAGTGAGGCGGAAGTAAACAGGAATTTGACGATCGTTTTCGCGGTACGTTGTGAGCAATTTTCCGGAATAGTATGCGTCCAACGTTGACGCGATTTCCGAGTTACGGATTCCGGATAGGCTCGCCCGATTCGCGTCAACGTCAACGTAAAGCTGTTGGGCGGGAACTCCCCACGAATCATTGACGTCCCACGTATCCGGTTCGGCGGCAACCATCTCTTTCACGCGGTTGGCCGCGGATCGAAGGATGTTCATGTCAGCGAGCCCATTGCCGACAATGCGAAGGACCACGGGGTCTGCCGGTGGGCCTAGCGACAATTCGATCGGAACCACACGGGCACCCGCAATCGGAGCGAGCCCCAACGCTGCGTCGCCTTCGCGTGCCACCTTTCGTAACTGCTCGGCAAAGTCATGCGTTACTTTCCCGTCGGTGGTGTGGATGAGGATCTCCGCGTAGTTGGGTTTGGCGGCTTCCGGTTCCCAGGCGAGGTACCAACGTGAACCGCCTCCGCCGACGACGGTCCGCATGTTGAGCAGTTGTTCTCGCGACTGGCCTTCTTCGTCGACGTAAGGACTCAGTTCGCGTATCAAGTTTTCGACTCGGCGGGCGACTTCATTGGTGTCTTCGATCGACGATGACTCCGGCAACCATACCTCCACTGCGAACTGGTCACGTTCGGTGAGTGGAAAGAACTCACTGGACACGGGTAGTTGTGTTGCGAAGAAAAAGATCGCGACTGACGCCAGGATTGTCGTGATCCGGTGACGCAGTGACCAACTGAGAACGTTTCCGTAGAGCCTGTAGAAAATGCCTTGAGTGCTCGCGAGAGAATGCGGTGATTCAATCGGTACTCGTTGGCGAAGCTTTTTCAGCCAACTCATCGAGCCCAACTTCTGCATCATCCACGGAAGGGGAGCGGTCGGTCGCGTCAGGTCCGTGGGCGGACGGATGATCCATGCCGCGAGGATGACGCAGAACGTCATCGCGAGCAACCAACTCACCGCGAGCATCACCGATAACGTGATCGGAAGGCTGTAGATGAATTCACGGTTCGCGCCGTCCATCGCGATCAGCATCGGAATGAAGGCGGCGATGGTTGTCCCCGTTCCACTGAGCATTGAAATGCCCAGCATTTCAGCTCCTTTGACCGCCGCTTCCTTCGGTGACATGCCCGCAATTTGATTGGTCCGGGTTTGATCACAGACTTGGACAGCGTTGTCAACCAACAGTCCGAGCGAAATGATCATCGATGCCAATGACATTTGTTCGAGTTGGACACCGAACAACGTGATGATCGCTAGCGACGATACGACAACGAATGGGATGTTGGCCGCCATCACGGCAGCGGTCCGGAAACCCACGACGAGGTAGACCAGAACGACCACAACCAAGATCGCTTCGATGATGTTGACGCCGACCTCGCGGATGCGTTGCTTAACGCTGTCGGATTGATCCGAGATGATCGACACGGCAAGGTCGGGAGGCAGCAAGCCGGTTGATTGCAGTTGTGCGACGCTGGCTTTTGCGCTGTCACAGATGTCGATGATGTTGGCACCCGATTTCATCGATATCGCCAGAATGATTCCCGGTGTTTCCAGGTCGGGTGTCCCATAGCGGCAAATCTGCTGAGGCGGGTCGGTGTATCCGCGGCGAACGTTCAGTCCCAAATCTTTGAGTTGGACTTGGTTCACTCCGGCGGCCGCAGGAACGACACCGACGACGAGAGAGTCCAGTTCATCGACGGCGTTAACATCACCGCTCGGTTTGACGAAAAAGCGTCCGTCATCGGCATCGATCCGTCCACCGGGCGCGACGATGTTCTGTGCTTGGGCGAGTGCCGCGATTTGTGATGTGGTTAGTTCGAGTCGCGACCACGTTCCCTCATCTGTTTCGACGTAGATGGCTTCGTCTTGCACGCCGAAACGCCCCACCTGCGAAACGCCGGGCAGCAAACGAAGGCTATCTCGAATGCGTTCAGAGAATAGGTCGAGTTGACGATGAGAGTACGCGTACTTGGGATCGATTTCGGAGTTGCCCGACGTCGGTACTTGATGGACCGCGTAGAGCAGCACGCTGGTGTCGGCAAATTCATCGAACAGAAAAGGCTCAACGTGAGAGGCGGGCATCGCGACGTTGCGAATTCGAGCGCGAACACGGTCCCACGCATCGTCTACTCGTGCCCCGGGAACCCAGTCTTCGAGTTCGACGAAGATGACCGACAGCTCGCTACTCGATGTCGAACGGATCAGACGCACCTCTTCCAATCCGTCGATGGTGTCCTCGAGCGGATCGGTGATGAGTTTTTCGATTTGTTCGGCCGATGCACCCTCCCACCTCGTCGTCACCAAAGCAACTTTGAGCGTGAATTCAGGATCTTCGCGGCGTGGCATCGTGACGAAGCTGACGCAGCCCCAGGCTACGAACAGCAGCACGATGGTGATCGTAATCGTCGGACGTTTGACGGCTAGTTCTGGGAGACTGCTCATTCGTTGCCTCTCAGGATCGATGTAATCTGGACGGTGTCTCCATCTTCGAGGTAATGCGTCCCTTCGCTGACCACTTGCATGCCTTCGTGCAACTCATGCGGCGGGAACGCCTCGAGTAGTAAAAGGACGGATTCATCAACCACCGTGTCGGATTTCTCGTGGTCGACGATGATTCTCCGGGCGACGAGTTGATCGTTCTTCTTCTCGACGACGTGGATGAAACGTTGTCCTCGTTCCTCGCGGATGGCTTTCATCGGAACATAGAAGCCGTCGTTTGGCGCGTTTGGTGTGAGTTGCACTTGCGCGACGTCACCGGATCGCAACAGCCAACGCCGTTCGTCGACCATCACCTGGTTTCCCTTCCAACTCTCTAGTTGCGGGGCCTGATTCTCGGGCGATTCGTCGGGGGTGATTGATGTCGTTGAGTTGGGTTTGAAAAAAAGTTTGCCGGTGATTAAGTCGCGATCGATATCGAACGGCGTGGTTGGGTCTTTCAATTCGATCGCGACGAACTGCCACTTGCCCAAGAAAGGGATGACTTCGCTCGTGATTTTGACGGGTACCTTTTCAACGGTGAGGACTCGATCCTTCGCCGGAGAAGGAGTTCCCCATTTGCGATTGGTGATTTTCCAGACGACGTCTTCACCGTCTAAACGATGAACGGAATCACGTTCGACGAGCAGTCGTTCGTCACCGGTAATGATGGGACCGATGTTGAGCGGGGCGATCATGTCCGTCCGGGCGATTGGTTCGCCGGAAGACGATGGAACCGAACACGTTTCGTCAATCTCATTCCGCACGTGTAGCGATACAGTGAATGTGCGAGTGGCAGGGTCGGCAACGGAATCCACTTGGTTAACCATCCCGATCAGAGAGCGAACGGATCCTTTGCCATCAATGACGCGCGTGGTCAGCATGTCACCGCGATGATAGCGACGAGAATCTCGAGCGGTTACTTCGAACTCGATCGACATCGGATCCATCATCTGGACCGTGACAATCGGGTCTCCTTCTTTCACGTAGGTTCCTGGGACGGCGTGGACTTCGGTGACACGTCCTGGGAAAGGACTGTGCAGAACCGCGTTGCGTAGGTTTCGCTTCGCTTCGGAGAGACGTTGATTTGCTTGGGAAACTTGCGCTTCGAGCGCGAGTTGTTGAGCTTCCGCTTGAGCCAGATCAGCTTTGGCGGTCGCGAGGCTCGCACGGGTGGTCGAGACCCGCGTGCGTGCAGCGTCGGCTTCGGAGCGCGAGATCGCGTTTTGTTGGAAGAGTTTCGATACGCGTACGAGGTCGAGGTCCGCGAGGGAGGCTTCCGCTTGAGCGGATTCGATCATGGCAGGTAGACGCCGTTTGATTGATACGAGGTTGGCGTCGCGGTTCAGCGTGGCAACGGCAACGTCGGCGGTGGCGGCTTCCACCGCGATTCTCAGTTCTTCGTCGTCGAGCCGGGCAAGTCGCGTCGCGGCCGGATTCTGCTTCGCCGTGGTGGCTTCGATGACGGGGATCACCATCTCGTTGGGTTCGATGACTTCCGCAACCCGTCCGGCCAATTCAAAGCCGATTTGCTCCGTTTTCCAGGGAACGACTGTTCCGGTGATCTCCTGTCTTCGTGTGGGTGCACTCCGTGTTAACGTGAATACCGAAACCGGTTTAGGCGGCTTTCTGACTGTTTCGATTGGCTTTGGTTCACCTGAACAGCCGGAAAAAACGATGACCAGAAAGGCTATCATTCCGATCCAGGTGCGTTCGCCTGAGCACCGGTTTGGGGAAGTCGTCGACATAGGCGTTGAGTTTTCTTGAGGACTTGCCGAAAGTAAACCGTTCGGTGTAATTTTTGTCATGCCTAAGAAAAGTAAACACCAGAGTGTAATTTTGCAAGAGCAGCGTGGAGACCGTTTGACGGACCGGAAGCGATGCGCGATCCTCCAGGCGGCCGTGCAGGAGTTCCAGAGCCGCGGGTTTTATTCGGCGAGTATGAATGGAATCGCCGAAGTAGCGTCGGTGAGCAAAAGGACGCTATACAACCATTTCGAGAGCAAAGATGCGTTGTTTGACGCGATGGTCCAGGAACTGTTGTCGCGTGCTAAGCAACTCCCCAACGCGGATTTTGACCCGACCCGAGACCTTGCCGAACAGTTGACCGAATTGGCAGAGTCGGAGGTCGAGTTCATGACGTCGGACGCGGTGATGGCATTGGCTCGTGCGTGCATCTCACGAGTTTTGGCCGAGCCCGAGGTCGGCAAGCAGGTCGACCAGCGACAATTCCGGCACCGCATCGAGACGTGGATCGGACAGGCTCAGGCCTCCGGCTATCTCGTCGAATCGGATTGCGAAGTCGTCGCCGCTCAGTTCTGCGGCCTTCTGCAAACGTTCGCGTTTTGGCCCACGATTTTGCAGGGCGAACCCGGGCCGTCACGGAAGAAAAAACAGCAGATCGTGGCCTCGACGGTTGCGATGATTCTGAGCCAATACCAAGCGTAGCGGGCCAGAGCAGCGACGCATCACCCGCGGGTCGGAGAGTGCGGGGCACTCGAGCTTCAACAAAATTCACTAGCCGATCGGCATTGGCTGCTTCATGCAATGTGCACGTTTGAGAGGTCCTAACCGGCCGTACTGAGAAACTCGAGCGTGGCTGCCGTGAATTCTTCCGAGGCGTCTTGGGGAACCCAGTGCGAGCTGTTCTTGATTGGATGCATTTTGACATTCGGCATATCCTTGACCAGACTTTCGGCGGTCGAGATCGGTTGCCATCCATCGTCTTCGCCCCACAGCAACAGAGTTGGTTGAGACATTTGATCCAACCGGCTCGTTAACGGCGTGGTGTGATTGGTGTTCAGGCTGGCGGCGTTGCGAACCAAGCTTACGATTCCGTCCTTTTCGAGATAGGGGCTCATCAGCCCTTGGCGAAATTCGTCGGTGAGTCGTTCTTTTCGCGAGAGGCCAGACTTCAGGCTCTTGTCAAACAACTCTTCGATGTCCTCTGTCGACATGTTTGCGTTTCGAGGATGACCGAGGGTTAGCATCTCGTCGATCGGCCAACTGTCGTAGGCAACGCTGTTGGACAGTACCATCGAACGCACGAGTTGTGGATTGCGATCGGCAATGATCATCGCGACTCCACCCCCGATGTCATGAGCAACAAAATGAGCGCTGTCAATGTCCAGGGCAGCAAGAAAACGTTCGATTACGTCAGCCTGGAATGCGATGGATCGGTCAAATTGGTCCCGACGATCTGAGTAGCCGTAACCGATCAAGTCGGGAGCAATGACGCGGTATTGTTCCGCGAGTGGATCAATGATCTCGTGGAACAGATATGACCAAGTCGGAATGCCATGCAGTAGTAGCAACGGTTGGCCTTCCCCAACGTCGGTGTATGCGATCTGAAGGGAATCATCGACGATACCGTCGATGGCGATGTTCTTTTGGCGATTACGAAATGTTTTGACGTCCATTGGAGTCTCCGTTGAGTTCTACGAGAAAGGCGGCCGGTATCAGTCACGACACTCGTGACATCGTCGGTCGGGGGTTGTTAGAGGTTTTTGAACTTCGACGTGTCTGTTTTCTGTCGCTGGGGCGCCTGAATTCAGACCACCGAGGTTTGGCGACAAAGGCTACGTCATCTATGAAATCGCTCTACGATTGATGTCATGTCGCGATTGTTGTTTGGTAGGAATGACCAACAGACGATACGACACGCCATAAATAAATTTGGTTTTGTGAAGGTGTGTAGTTGAGCTCGATGTTTCGGGTGTGAATGCTCGAGCCAAACTTCAATCCGCAACAGGTTCGTGCGAATTGACGTTTTCGGCGTCGGAAGGAATCGGTTCGTGATCAGGTTGAGAGGCGGGGGCCGGTACCGTTGAGTGAGCGGGTACCGTTGACTCATCAAGTGCTTCGAGTTTTGCTTCGAGTCGACGTTCTGCGTCTTCGATTTGATTGCGAGCATCTTCCTTGGCGTTTTGAATTTCCTCGCGGGCTTCTTGGCGAGCATCGGCAACGATCTCTACTGCGTTTGCTTCTGATTCCGCGACGACTTCTGCGGCTTCATCTCGGGTTTCTTCCAAGTTTTGTTGAGCCTGTTCGGCTTGTTCTCGAAGCGTGTCGGGTTCGCTATCACAGCCCACTAAAATCACGCAGGCCAATAAGCACAAAAGGGTTGGTTTCAACATGATTGTTCCGAAACAAGTGGGGACTGGTAATGCCTGGTTAAAGTTAGCAATCGTTATGCCAACTAATAGATTGAAACAAGATTCGCGTGAGAGTTATGACTTTGGCTCTCCGACTGATTTCCCGCGACGGTATGAATTGCATTCGAGATCGCACCTGCGGTTGAACAACCACGATTGAGATGAATCTATATCTCCAGTCGAGGCACGTGCTTTGCTGACCTGTTTCGGTTTCGAGACATTTACGCAAAAGGAAAGCCATGCCATTCAAACTCAAACAAACCGAGAAGGTCCAATCAGGGGTACGTCGAATCGCGACAGAACAAATCGACAAAGCGATCCGAGAGGTCGAAGACGATTCACTTCCACGCCACGAGGTGATCCACCAAGTTCGCAAGCGATGTAAGAAGGTTCGAGGACTCGTTCGATTGGTTCGTCCCGCGTTGGGCAAGAGTTATCACGAAGCCAACGTCCTCTTTCGTGACGTTGCGAGACCCTTGTCTGAACTTCGAGACGCGAAATCGATGGTGGGGACCTGCGACGATCTGATGAACTATTTCGAGGGGAAAGCGGATCGCTCCATCTTTGAATCTATTCGCTCGTCGCTTAAACAAGATCTGTCTGACATTGATGACCGCAAGATTGGTGAGCGTTTATCAGAGTTTCGCGATACGATGCTCGAGTCTAAGAAAATGGTGAACGATTGGTCGCTTTCGGATTCCGGATTTGATGCAATCGAAGGTGGATTTATCAAAACCTACGAACGAGCGTCCGACCGATTGAGTGATGCGAAGGATGATCGTGATTCGCATCTTCTGCATCAATTTCGCAAGCGTACGAAATATCATTGGTACCACCTTCGGTTGCTGCAGGATATTTGGCCGCCAATCATGAAGTCGTATCGTGACGCTGCGAAGGAACTGAGCGACCTGCTAGGTGATGAGCATGACTACGCCGTCTTGCGTCAAACGATTCTGAGTGATCCCGACGCCTTGAACGATCAGAAAGACGTCGAGGTGTTTGTTGCTCTGTTAGACGCCAGGCGATGTCGTCTCGCGAATCGGGCAATCGCCATCGCCGAGCGTCTGTTCGCGAGCAGCGGAGACGCTGCGGCAGGCCGGATCGGGAAGATCTGGGACGTGTGGCGTGCCGACGCGGCATGATTCTAAGTGGAATGTTTCCGAGCCCGCTCGCCTAGGCACAGGCATATAGCAGCGGGCTCCGGAAAACCGTTTCGATAAAACAGCGAGTTTTCAAACCGGCCAGGAAATATCGCCGAAGCAATGAGTCGATCGGCGTTCACGCTGTGTTTTACAACACCAATTGCGGTGAACGCCGCCCGGAGAATTGAAAAACCTCAATCGCGATTAGTAGCGGTAGATGGCGGCGACGCCCGACGAGTCAATGTTATCTGAGTCGCTTTGAAAGACGTTCCCGCCGGTTCGAAGCACCTCCAGGGCAAGGCGGTTGATGTCGCCCCGGCCCGCTTTCTCGGTGGCAACGACTAGGGTGTCGACTTTTCCTTCTTGTGCAGCAGTCATGCATTCCTGGATGTCCGATGAACCCTGTGATCGCGATGCTGCGGTTCCGAAACGCTGGAAGAAGTCAACTTTGTCGTCTTCGAGTTCCGTATCAACGGCCGATTGCACTTTTTCGAACAGTTCGTGTTCGGTCCATTGGGCCGGACTGCCCTCCACTTTTGCGTCTGCTGTCACCTCGGTCGTGGACTCAAACTTCCCACACGTTTCCGTGGTGGCAACAACAACCAAGGGCCGGTGGGTATTGTAGATTTCACTCGCTACCAGGTTACCAACGAGTGACAAGTATTGATCTCGGTCTGCTTCAATTTTGTCTTCGCCCTCGCCATGGCCATGGAACATTGCGGTAGATGTTCCTGGCGCGTTGCCGACGCTGCGATGGCTGGTGTGTTGAAGGCTGACTTCAGGATCCCGTGGGATGACGAGATCATAGTATGACGCCGGTAGCAAATCGGTCTTGACGAGCTGCAATGATCCTTCGTTGGACCGATACAGTTTGGCGTCATCCCATGTCAGTGACAGTGCGAAGTATTCCCCTGCTGCGCCATGCTGCGGCACCAGCGGTGCGATCAAGAACGCGTCGCCGACGATAACCTCATTGGGAATCGTTCGATTGACGGAGAAGATTTGGCATCCATCGGCTGTGAGATAGATCGCCAGTCCGTCACGTTGGTTCTGCCAGAATTCGGAGTTGTTGATGAGTGAACGAATCGGATCGAGGATTGAGGGAGCGTGTCCCAACGCGGTCAGTTTTTCTTCCGCGGTGGCGATGGAGTTCTTGAGGCGAATCGCTCCCTGAAGTGTTTCGGGGCCGCTGCGATGAGTGCGCATCAAAATGGAAACACATGGCGAGCCGGCCGTCTTTGCGAGACGTTTCAAGTCGGATGGCTTTACCGACTTCGTGGTCAATTCATTTGTTGCGGTAGACATTGCAGTTTTCGCCTTCAAGTAACGAGGGGTGTTTGTGTTAATCGGGAAGAACGCGGAACACTGAACGCTAGCGATCGAGGCTGTCTCATGTCGTGAGCCAGAGGCGCGTTTTCCCTGCCGTTGATGATCAAGCAAATGAAATGCCGATCGTTGGATCGCGTGGAAGCGATGGCTGCCTGGTCGTCATTTCAGGCGAGTGCCAGGAGTTGCGGCAGCGTGCGTTCCATGTTCCGGCTTTGGGCAATCGCCATTGCAAGGAATACGACTGCATAAAAAGAGCGACGAGAGAAAAGTCTCTCATCGCTTTATGGTGGGAAACGAGTTCGCTGGGTTACGAACTCTTTGCCAATGGAGACCGGTTGCAATTTCGACAACCCAATCCAGTTGGCCGCAGCCTATACAGGATAAACTGGGGGCAAAGAGCGTCAGTTTCGTGTAGCCGGACGAGTCCCGAGGGCCAGGCCTTAGTTCAATGCCACTCGGCGAATGTCGGTGGACTCGCCTTCCGAGGTGACTTCACGTGCGATCAACACGAGTCGATCGTTTACTTTGACAGCGGGGCCCGAGACCGTGACCTTGCTGTTCTTTTGGATGTCCAGGTCGAGATGTTTCTCGATACCCATGTCAACGAGCAACTTCTTGCCGCTATCGGTTTGAATCTTGGCGAATTGATGCTCGTTTCCACGTACTGTCCGCGTCATCATGTCGGAAACCGTACCGGTGTATTCTCGACCACTTCGGTTGATTTCACGTTCGGTGCCGTCGTGACTGACCTGGGTCGCGAGCAGGATGACATTCTCTCCCGCTTTGATGGCCGCGCCACGGACGTCCATTGATTGTCCCTGCGTTGGTTGTTGGTCGAATTGGTCCTTCTGTCCCAAGTCGACAACAACGCCATTTGAATCGTTGTTTCCGCTCAGTTCAACGACTAGGTTTTCGCCTTGAGGCGTTTTCACTGTCTTAACCCTGGTGATCGAACCGGAACGTTGTGCGACCTTCGAACGCTTCGACTGTTGTTCGCCGGAATTACCGCGTTGGTCGCTGTTGTTTGCGGAATTGTTCGTTGAGAATCCGACGTAGTTGAACGTGTCGTAGACACCGTCAGAGTTGGTGTCGGCATACTCTGCGATCGAGTCATACACGCCGTCATTGTCGTGGTCATAGTACGACGCGGTGTAGTCGAAGTTGCCGTCCGAGTTGGAATCGGTGTAATCGGAATAGCCGTAGTCGTAGTAATCGTAGAACCAGTCGTTGTCATTGCCGGAGTAGTAGCCGTAGTCTGATTCGGACCAATCGATGTCGTTGTCGGTATCCGTGCTCGTTAAGGCATCCGATCTGTCGTACGTTTCGTCGTCCCAACGCCCGATCGCTTCATCGGTTGGGTTGTAGTCGTTTCCGTCAAACCATTCACTGACGTCATACCACGCATCGTCTTCGTAATAAGGCGTGTTGCTGCCGAACTCGTTGTCGGCGTGAGCGGTTGCAAGGCCGCCTGCGACTGGGGTGAGTGAACCGAGCATGATGGCGACGAATAGGCGTCGGCGGGCAGCGGTTGTTGTGTTTTGTTGAGTCTTCATGTTGACTGTCCTTTTGCTTTGGGGAATTGGACGGTCCCGAAGAAGTGAGACCTGCATCAAACGTGATGCTTCCCTAGAACTCGGTGCATCCTGCATGCCGAGTGCGAAAAAGACGGTGGGCCCACAAAGAAGTTTTCGAAGTATGAGCCTTCGAACGATTGAACCTCCGGTGTGAGGCAGCAAAGGAGACGAACGAGTTGTCGCATCGGTGTGGTCGAGTGCCGTCTGTTCATGCAGGTTGGTAGCTCGTCCACCAGCAGTTTTTCGTTCATTCGTACTTAAAAACCCGGTGCGGGGCCTGCGGACGAGTCACCGAGTGTTTTCATTCCGCCTGCGGCGACCGACATTGCTTGCTGCATGATCGCCATCGTGGCTTGGTCGAACTCTTGCTGAGTTTTGGATTCGATGAGCCCATCGAGTGCCTTGCTGAATGGTTCGGCAAGGTTCTTTACCATCACGGCCGATGGGTTTTGGTTGGCATTGTCGACCGTGCTCTGTAGTTCCGACACCGAGGCCTGGATTTGCTCGATCAGTCCGTTTTCATGCTCCGCGAGCGTCTCGACGAACGAGGCAGGTAGCCATCGACCGTGGTGGCGTGTCATGGCGATGGTTTCCGTGCCGCCGTCTTGTTTGGGAATCGTGATGGTCCCAGACGAAGCGTCGGTCTGTTCAATCGCAATCTGACTGAGTGCCATGTTGAGTGAGGGTGGCAACAGAGGCAGGAGTTCCTTGGCGTGTGCTCCAAGCCGAGGCAAGTGGTAATTGATCCACTGCGTGAATGTTGTTTCGTGTAGAGAATGCATCCCGTTAGAAAGTGACACCCATTCATAAAGCAAACCAACCGTGGGGTCATACCCTTGTTCCAACATCGGGCGTGCATTCGGTGGCAGTGATGCCAGCATGGAGGAACCCAAGATGAATTCTTTCTTGGTGGTCAGCACCTCGAGCAATTTGGCTGTCAGCTTTTCAAAAGGGGCGTTCTGTTCGTTGTAATGTTGGATTGATGGGTAGATCGCGTCACGGGCCGGTTGGCTGTCGAGTTCGGCTCTCAGGTCTCCGGGCAGGCAATGCCAAAAGACTTCGAGATGGCCGTTCATGGCTTGATCCCGAACGTAATCAAACTGCTGCTGCAGAGTTGGGTTGTTGGGAAACGGAGCCAGGGGCCCGATGTCGGGAGGCGTCGGCGCGATGATGTTCGCGAGATGATTGTCTAGTTGATAGTTGGAACCGGCGAGGCTGTTGCTAGCCGCGTCAGGATGAATTGACTTGGCTTGTTCGAACCGTCGCTTGGCTTGTTCGCGACTCTGCTCGCTCAGCCGATTGATGGGGACCGATACCGACGATCCGTCTGCTTTTCGAAGCACGACGCTCTTGCCATCGACTCGAACATATTCGGCCTCGATCCGATAATTTCCAGAGACGTCGCTCCACGTTTCTGCTGAAGCGGTAGAGAGCAAAGTGGTCCCGCACAAGACCGAAGCGACCAGGGCGCGGAGTGAGCGGCGGGAGATGTGATGAAAGGAGAGCATGTTGATTTCCTCGAAAACTTTGTTGCGATACGTTTGACGACGCTGTTCCAAGACATCGCTTCGAAAAAACTGTCGGCGGTGATTGGGAACAACGCGTCAACGAATGAAGCGGCGGTGAATGGAACAGGCCGGACGAGCAACGTTCGCAATCGGGATCGTCGGTGAACCGCGAGTCCACGAGAACGTCTTGTTTTCGCTCGCCCTACAGTCAGGGCATCAACCGAGTGGCTGTTGAGGCGCAGAGATGACGAAAAAAACGATTTTCATCCCCAGGATGGCGTTGTGCGGTGGTGGAGGTTTGTGCAGGAACGTTCGTGGCGGTCGAACGTTTCGATAGCGATCGGTCTCGAAGGATAGACGCGGTTGTTCTTCGAAACGCCAATCGTCTTGCTTCAAGGGCCAAGAAGTATTTCGTCGCGTATGGAATTCGTTTTGACGCACTTTGCCCTTTCCGGATTCTGTAGAATGAGTCGACGCCCTCCATCCCATTCCTGCCTGGGAGCCCACCTTCGCATGTGTGACAAGAGATTGTTTCGAATGATCGGAACGTGTCTTTGCCTGTTCCTCGCGGGGGCGACCGTTTCGCGGGCTGCCGACTTACAGGCGACGCGGGCGATGTTTCGTGCAGGCGAGTACGAAGCGGCGGAGAAGATCGCGGCTGCCGAAGTTGAGGCCGGGATTTGGAATGAACGTTGGCCGCGATTGTTGATCCGTTTGCAACTCATCCAAGGCAAATACGCCGAGGCATTGACGACCTATGAGCAGGCTATCAGTCGCTATCCGTCGAGTTTGACACTCCGATTGCTCGGCATAGAAGCGATTCGGCACAACGATTTGATCGAACGAAGCGAAGCTGAAGTCGAACGTTTTTTTGCGGTACTGCAGAGCTCGACATTGCGATACGTCAGTCGTGACAACCTCGTTGCAGCGGGACGGTATTTTTCGGAGCGAGGTGAGGATGCTCGAAAGATTCTCGAGATGTTCTATGACCGGGTGCGAGATGCCGATCCTGATTTCTTTGAGGCCTACATCGCGACTGCGGAACTCGCTATCGAAAAAGGGGATTTCCAGGTTGCCGCAGAAACCATGCGTGCGGCTGAGGAAATCGATGCTTCGGATCCTCGCAGTGCCTACCTGATTGCACGGTCATTCGAGTCGTCGGATCGGAAAAAGGCTAACGAAGCGATCGAGCGAGCGTTGCGTCTCAATCCGAACCACATCCCCAGCCTGATCTTTCAAGCCGAGTCGGCGATTGATCGCGAACAGTACGATGTTGCGAGGTCTTTGTTGGAAGAGGTTGTCGCGATTCATCCGAAACAACCCGACGCCTGGGCTCTGCGTGCAGTGCTGGCTCACCTCGATGGTGATGAGCAACGAGAGAAAGAGTACCGCGAAACGGCACTGAGTACGTGGAGCCAAAATCCTCGAGTCGATTACATGATCGGCAAAAAATTGTCGGAAAAGTATCGGTTTGCCGAAGGGGCTAAGTATCAGCAGCGGGCGCTCGAGATGGATGCGTCGTTTCACGCCGCACGTTTCCAACTCGCTCAGGATAAATTGCGTTTGGGTGAAGAGGTCGAAGGTTGGAAGCTCGCCGAGATGGTTTCGCAGACCGATCCGTACAACGTTGTCGCGCATAACTTGGTCACTCTGTATGACCGCATCAAGAAATTCGACACGCTGCAGTCGGGGGACATTCACGTGAGGATGGATCCTCTCGAAGCCGAGTTGTACGGCGATGCGGTTTTGCAGTTGCTCGGCGAAGCAAACGAGGTGCTCTGCGAGAAGTACGATGTGGAGCCCGATGCACCGATACTCGTTGAGATCTTTCCCGACCAGAAAGACTTTGCAATTCGGACGTTCGGATTGCCGGGCGGTGCGGGGTACCTCGGCGTTTGCTTCGGCAGGGTGATCACTGCGAACAGTCCTGCGAGCCAAGGAGAGCGACCATCGAATTGGCAGAGTGTCCTATGGCATGAGTTCTGTCACGTTGTCACTCTCGAGAAAACAAAGAATCGTATGCCACGATGGTTGAGTGAAGGAATCTCGGTCTACGAAGAACGGCAGCGTAACCCGGCGTGGGGCGAATCCATGTCACCGCAATACCGAGCAATGATTCTTGGCACCCCGGCAACACCCGATTCGTTAACGTTGCCCAGCCAACTGAGTAGCGCTTTTCTAGCCCCGCCGTCACCGATCCATTTGCAGTTTGCATATTACGAGTCATCGCTCGTGGTGCAGTACATCATCGAAACGCATGGGCTGGATAAGCTGAAGCAAATCCTCGATTCGCTTGGCGTGGGGATTCCGATCAACGACTCGCTTGCCGCGGCGATTGGCAGCATTGAGAAGTTGGATGCGAATTTCACGGACTACGCGAAAGATCTCGCAAAGTCGTATGGTCCGGAGGTGGATTGGGATCGTGAGAAATTGCCGGAGAATCCGAACGTCGCCGATTTGAAAGAGTTCGTTGCGGAGCATCCGATGAACTATTGGGGAAGGCAAACGCTTTCTGCAAGATTGTTCCAGGCAAAGCAATTCGAAGAGGCGGTAGAACATCTCGAGGCTCTCCAAGAGTTGTCGGTGCTTTACGGTCAGTCGAAGGAATTGCTCGCGCAGGCGTACGAACAACTCGGCGATGCTGATAGAGAAAGAGAGGTCCTCGTGGAGATTGTTCGCGAGAGCAGCGATGCACTACCGGCGTTGAAGCGTTTGGTCGAGATGGAATCGCAGGACGGTAATTGGCGAAAGGTTGTTGAGTTGTCGAAGGAGATGTTGGCGATTCAACCTTTGCTGCCGTACGGGCATGAACGCTTGGCCGCGGCAGCCGAAAATGCTGATTTGCCTGATGCATCGGTGAACGCATTGAAAGCTTTGCTCGCGCTCGATCCGATTGATCCGGCGGGAATGAACTACCGGGTCGCGGACGCATTGGCTCGTGCGGGACGACGGCAGGACGCGAAGCGACACGTGTTAATGGCATTGGAGGAGGCGCCTCGCTACCGCGATGCACACCGGTTGCTGCTGCGTCTGAATGAGGAGCGATCGGACGAGGCGTCGAATGCCGCACAGCCTGCGAATGCAGCACAGCCTTTGAGTGAAGAGCAAGTCGAACAACCGAAGGAGCGTGTGGAATGACAAATGGCAGATCGCGTTTGGTTTGGGCGGCTGTATTGTTCTTGGTCATTCTCGGGATGATCGGCAGCGGTGTGGTTGCACAGCGTGGACGTTGGTGGCGTGGCGATGGCATCACTACGGACCGAAATGGAGTTCCCGACTGGGAAGTTGATGAACAGTTTCCAGGGGATCTGTTTACGTTTGTCCGGATCAAGTACGACTCCTATGGCGGTCGGGGCCGCGGGGGAGGATGGCGAACCGACTACCGCGACAGCGATCTGAATTTCTCGCTTCGGTTGCAGCAGTTGACGTCGATGAAGGTCAATCCCGAACCGATCGTGCTCGAACTGACCGACGAACGATTGTTTGACTATCCGTTCATCTACATCATCGAACCCGGCAGTCTCGTTTTTAGCGATGCCGAGGTGGCGGCCTTGCGTCGTTATTGTCTCAATGGGGGCTTCTTGATGGTGGATGACTTCTGGGGAGATTCGCAATACGAAAACATGCGACGCGAGCTAAAGCGTGTCTTCCCCGATCGGGACCCTTTCGAGGTTCCTCTTTCGCACGAAATCTTCCACAACGTTTACGACCTCAAAGAGAAGCCGCAAGTTCCCGCGATCAATGCCGCCCGACGAGGCATGCGAGGCGAGGTCGGGTCGTGGGAGTACGCCCCCGATGGGAGCGATACGAGTGAGGCGCACTACCGAGCGATCGTCGATGACGAAGACCGGATCATGGTGTTCATCTGCCATAACACCGACCTGGGCGATGGCTGGGAGAGGGAAGGTGAAAACCAATGGTACTTCGAAGAGTTCTCCGTCAAAAAAGCCTACCCGATGGGTATCAATATCGTGACGTACGCGATGACCCACTGATCAGTACAACGACAGCAGTGTTTAATTTTTCCTCCGTAAGGATTTGATCTTCATGAGTTCAACCGAAATCAGCATGGAAGACGAAGCTCGAGTGGTCGAGCAATTATGTGAAGGTCGCGATCGAATCTATGCAGAATTGTCAAAGACGATCATTGGTCAACACGACGTGATCGAACAGTTGCTGATCAGTCTTTTTGCCGGTGGGCATTGTCTGATTACCGGTGCACCGGGACTGGCGAAAACGCTTTTGGTGCGCAGCGTTGCGCAGATCTTTCATTTGAATTTTGGTCGCATTCAGTTCACGCCCGATTTGATGCCGGCGGATATCACGGGAACCGAAATTCTCGAGGAAAGCGATGACGGGCACCGTGAGATGAAGTTTGTCAAAGGGCCCATTTTTGCAAACGTCATTCTCGCTGATGAAATCAATCGCACCCCGCCTAAAACACAGGCGGCTCTTTTGGAGGCGATGCAGGAGCATCAGGTGACCGCCGCGGGGCATCGGTATGATTTGGAAGAACCCTTTTTCGTTCTCGCGACGCAGAACCCGATCGAAATGGAGGGCACCTATCCGTTGCCCGAAGCGCAGCTCGACCGTTTCATGTTCAACGTGTTGATCGACTATCTTCCGCCCGAAGATGAGTTGTCTGTTGTGATGCAAACAACGTCGCAGCGGGGAGAGCCAATCGTGCCGCTGTTCTCGGGCGAGGATATCTTGCGTTTCCATGAGGTCGTCCGACGCGTTCCGATTGCCAATGAGGTCGGCGAGTACGCGGTGCGGCTCGTCGGCGCGACACGGCCGGATCGCGAAGGAACGCCGGGCTTCATCAATCAGTGGGTGAGTTGGGGGGCCGGTTTGCGTGCCGCTCAAACGCTCGTGATCGGTGCGAAGGCTCGTGCGCTGTTGTCCGGAAGTGCTCACGTCCGCATTGAAGATATTCAGGCACTGGCGCATCCGGCACTCAGGCACCGGGTCTTGTTGAGTTACAAAGCGGAAGCAGAGGGGATGACCATCGAGAAGGTGATCGACCGACTGCTATCAACGATCGGGACGGATGTCTGATGGCGGAATCGAAAAACTCGTCGACTATCGCGAATGATGCTGCGCAGATTGATCCTGTTGCAGTGATGCGAATCAAGAACCTGCAACTGCGGGCCAAGACCGTGGTCGAGGGATTCTTTAACGGCCTTCACCGTAGTCCGCTGCATGGATCGTCGGTCGAGTTTTCAGAGTATCGGCCTTATACGATTGGTGATGACCTGCGCGGTCTTGATTGGAAACGGTACGCACGGAGCGACCGTTACTACATCAAAAAGTTCGAGGACGAAACCAGTCGCAACGGCTATCTCGTCGTGGACCAAAGTCGGTCGATGGGATATGGCACTCTCGGGTACACCAAAATCGAGTATGCACGCACGCTTGCGGCAACGTTTGCCTACTTCCTTACGCTGCAACGAGACTGTGTCGGGTTGATGACGTTTGATGAAGCGATCGGTGATTATTTGCCGGCGCGCCGTCGTGTCGGACATTTGCGGCAGTTACTCGTTGCGTTATCAAGACCGGTCGCGGGAACGGGGACCGACATCAATGTCCCGCTCAAACAAATTGCGAACCTGATTCATCGGCGCGGTTTGGTGTTGTTGATCTCCGATTTCTTGTCACCCATTGATGCGTTGCGGACCAATCTCGCTTACTTGAGGTCGCGTGGGCATGAGGTGGCTTTGCTCCGGACGTTGGACCCGAGCGAAATTGATTTTCGAATCGACTCACCCAGTATGGTTCGAGACCTCGAAACAGGACAAGAGTTCTTTCTGGATCCGGAATCCGCACGCAATGAATATCGCGAACGGTTTAACGAGCATCAAACTCAGTTGCGAGGCGTCTGTGATTCTATCGGTGTCGATTTTTATCAAATCTCAACGGACGAACCTCTGCAGGACTCGTTGTTCCATCTGATCGAATCGAAGCAACGGCAGAGCTCTGGGGCGTCGAGATCCGGCATGTTGTCTCGGGCGAGCGCGATGCTCGCAAACGCCTCGCCTGGAGGATCACCATGAGTTTTCTGTTTCCTCTGTACCTCGCAGGTGCCGCGGCGATTGGTCTGCCGATACTGTTTCATTTGATTCGTCGTCAGCCGAAGGGGAACGTTCCGTTTAGTTCGTTGATGTTCCTACGGCCAACGCCGCCACGTTTGACACGCCGAAGTCGGCTGGATAACTGGCCGTTGCTGCTGTGCCGAGCGTTGGCTCTGTTGTTCCTCGCCGCGGCGTTCACTCGGCCATTTTTCCGATCGGTCTCTTCGACGGAGATCGATTCTGAAAGGCAGCCTGTGATCGTTGCGATCGATACGAGCGCGAGCATGACGCGTCCGGGGATGTGGCGTGATGCGATGAATCTGTTCGGTGAGGTTGTCGATGATCTGAATCAAGGCGACGAGATCGCGGTTCTGACATTCGATCATCAACCCAAGATGAGGTTCAGTTTTGAACAATCGCGGGCATCGTCACCTTCGGAGCGAGATGCGTTGCTGCGGTCATCTCTCGACGAAGTTGTCCCACGCCGGGTGCCGACTGATTTCGCGGAAGCGTTAATCTTTTGTGCGGAAATGGCGTCGTCGTATGAAGGCAATCAAGTTTCTGACGCGGTGGACCAACCGGTGCGTGTTGTTTTGATTAGTGATATGCAATCGGGAGGCGATTGGGAATCGTTGCATTCGTTTGATTGGCCCGAGTCGCTTCGGTTGGACGTCCGCCAGTTGGACAGCGGCGCATGGAGCAACGCCTGGGCGAACGTTTTGGAGTCGAGCGGACTCGATGACGAAGATGCGGCAGATTTCTCGTCAGACGATGGTGAGAAGCAGGTGCGTGTTCGTGTTTCCAATTCGCAGGACTCGCAACAAAGTCGTTTCGAGTTGGCATGGTTGTCCGAAAACGGAAGTGTGGTTGAGTCTCGATCGACCAATGTCGTGGGTGGTGAATCGCAGGTCGTCCGTTTGAAGGCTCCTACCGAGTCGGTGAATCGGTTGAGGGTGTCCGGTGACGATGTCGAATTCGACAACCTGCGTTACTTAGTCGTTCAGGATGCGAAAGAGTACGAATTGCTCGTGGTGGGAAGTGAACCACAGCAGCAGGACGCTCGTGAGAGTTTGGCGTACTACCTCGAACGGATCCCGTTCGGAAACCGCTCGCGAACGGTGGCGCTGACGTACCTGGAATCGGTTGATGAAGACCTTCCGGTCGAGAAGAGTCCGTTGGTTGTGGTCACACGCCCCTGCGACGCGGGTGAGATTGACCGTCTCAAGCAGTTCGCCGATTCGGGAGGGACGGTGTTCTTAGTCGTTGCCGAAGATCAACCCGCGTGGAAGGGCACGCTGTCCTCGGCGTTCGAGTCACCGTCGCTGGCACTCGATGCTGCCGACGTCGAAGACTATTCGATGTTGTCGGAGATCAAATTCCGCCATCCGCTGTTCGGGGCGCTGTCTGATCCGCAGTTCAATGATTTCAGCAAGATTCGGTTTTGGAAGCATCGCCGGATCACTGGCCTCGATGACAAGGTCGACGTCGTCGCCGCATTCGACACCGGTGATCCGGCTGTCATGCAGCGATCGTTTGGCGATGGGAAGATCTTGGTGATGGCTGCGGGATGGCAACCGAGCGAGAGCCAACTCGCTTTATCGACCAAGTTCATTCCGCTGATGCTCAATGTCTTTGAATTGAGTCTTCCCGGAGAAAAGGTACAGCAAAAATACTTTGCAGGCGACAAAATTCCGGCTGAGTTGGCGACCTCACTGCGGTTGATGCAAGGCGACGATGAGACCGCCGATCCGGATGTTGAAAGCGGGGAGGATGTTGCTGGACTAGCGAAGTCATTTGGCCGTCCCGGCATTTATGAGTGTGACGGTCCGAATGGTGATTTAACATTCGCCGTCAATCTTCCCGAGAGTGAAAGTCATCTAGAGCCGATCGACGTGAGCGAGCTCGAACGGCTCGGGGTGCTGTTGGAAGACGGCACGACGAGGGAAGCCAAGCTCGCCGATGCAAGACAGCAGCGAGATATTGAATTAGAAGACAATCAAAAATTGTGGCAGTGGTGTTTGGTAGCGGCTCTCGCGTTGATTGCCGGTGAAACTTTGTTGGTGCGTATGGCGAATTAAGACGTCTGAAACTTTCGTAAGTCGACTAGCCGGCCGGCTGTTGAGGTTTCAGATCGGTTCTTTGCCACGTCATCCTTATTGACCCTGAAGGAAGAAACATGCTCGAGCAAACGCTCCGCAATCGACTGTTTCAGGTCGCCGTTCGATTTCGCCAACGCCAGTGGTGGTGGTGTAATGTGGCGATCGCATTGGTAATCGCCTTCATTGCCGCGGTGATGTTGCCGAGCGTCCAGTCTGGAACGCTCGATCCTTTGCAAACGGTGTGTGGTTTGTTGGTTGGTGCGGCCTTGTTGTCTGCGGTGGCGTATTTCGTTGCGGTGAGGAACTATCGCGACGACGCACAAATCGCCCGACGTGTTGAGGGGAAGTTTCCTGGACTACAACAACGGCTCGTGACGGCGGTCTCGCTTTGCAAGGCGCCGGAGGCGTGCACGGGATACTTGCAACAGCGAGTTATCCGCGAGGCGTGTGATCACGGTCAACGCCACGCGTGGAGTGAAACGGTTTCGCGTCGGCAGGTTATTCTGAGTCGATTGAGCGGTGTCGGTGCCCTGGCCGTCATGTGCCTCGTTCTCGGCATGATGTTGCTTCACCGGCATCCCAGCCAATCACTGCTGGCGAACAGTGCGGCACCGTTGCTCGGTGAAGTTGCGGTGTCACCGGGCGACGTTGAAGTCGAACGTGGTACCAATTTGTTGGTAACGGCGACGTTTGGAGAAGAGTATCCGAACGTGATTCCGAGTGAAGGCGAATTGAGAATCGTGACTGAATCAGGGGAAGAGTCTCGTGTGCCGATGCAACGAAATCTTCTCGACCCGGTTCTCGGCGGACTAATCAGATCGGTTCAAGAACCATTTCAGTATCAGGTGCTGACGAATCAGTGGAGCAGCGCGACGTATGCCGTCGACGTGTTCGAGTTTCCGGAATTGGTGCGCAGCGATGTGTCGATTCAATATCCGAGTTACACCCAATTCAGCGACAAGGTGATTGAAGACACGCGGCGAGTTTCTGCCGTGGAGGGAAGCCGAATAGCGTGGACGTTTTCTCTGAATAAACCAGTCGTATCGGCCCGGTTGATGTCGGATCAGGGTGAGGTTGTCGAACTTCGCTTGAAGGATGAGGGAAGGATTGCAGTATCTGAGGAGGTCGTTCTGGTTTCATCGAATAAGTTTGCTTTGGAGTTGGAAGATGACCGTGGTCGTAGGAATAAGTATCCGCCCGAATTGGTCGTGCGGGCGTTGTCCAACCGGGCACCCACGTTGAAAACAACAGCGGCCGGTGATGTTCGGGTGTCGCCTCTCGAAGAACTCCGCATTGCCGCAGAATCGGAAGATGATTTCGGAATCAAACGCATTGGTGTGACGTACAGCTTCAACGGCGAACGTAACGAGTTGGTTTTGGATCAAAACATTAGGAGAGCCGCCCAATCGAAAGTCGAGCATTTGATCGAGTTCGAATCGCTCGAAGCCAAACCTGATCAACTGTTGTCGTATTTCTTTTGGGTTGAGGATGTCGGTCCAGATGAGCGTGTGCGGCGAACCCAAGGTGACATGTATTTTGCTGAGGTGAGGCCTTTCGAGGAAATCTTCCGTGAAGGTGATCCGCCACCCGGAGGCCAGCCTTCACCGCCGAGTGAGACTGAGCAGCAGGCGGAGCAACTTTCCGAATCGCAGAAAGAGATCATTGGAGCGACGTGGCGTGTGATTCGAAATGGGGTCAATGATAATTTTCAGGTGGATGTCGAAACGATTGCCGAGGCTCAACAGGGCCAGATCGATTCACTCGATGAGCTTTCGGAGAACCTGCAAGATGAAGAATCACTGCAGTACGTCCGCGATGCTCGTGATGCCATGACGACGGCGTTCGATCGTTTGGGACAAGCCGCCTCCGACCGTGATCTCAGCGCACTCGAGGAGGCGTTGACTGCAGAACAGGCCGCGTATGAAGGGTTGCTGAAGTTAAGAGCACGCGAGTTCGAGGTTACGCGGTCGCAGCAAAGTCAATCCAGTTCTAGTTCGATCGCGTCGCGACAACGGCAGCAACAACTCGATGACTTGGAACTGAAGCAAGACGAGAATCGATATGAGACGCAGAACCAGGCTCAGCAAGAGGACGCCAGTGAGCAGCAGGACCGAGAAACCCGCCAAGTTCTCAGCCGGCTGCGAGAACTCGCCAAGAGACAGGAGGATATCAACGAACAGGTTGCCAAGTTGCAGTCGGCGCTGGAAATGGCGGAGGATGAACCCACCAAACAAGAGATCGAACGCCAGCTAAAACGACTGCGTGATCAACAGCAAGAAATGCTGCGAGAAATCGATGAACTCGATCAACGCATGCAGGATCCGAGCAATCAATCGTCAATGCAAGAAGAGAGCGAGCAGCTCGCGCAGACTCGCGAAAATGTGCGAGAAGCAGCCGAGGCGTTGCAGCAAAACGATGCATCGAAGGCATTGTCCGCTGGCAAACGGGCGGAAAGAGAGCTCGAGTCGATGCGTGATGAAATGCGAAAACGTGCTGCGGGGCAGTTCAATGATGCCGTGCGGGAAATGCGGAGTGCGGCGACGGAGTTGGATGAACGACAGCAGGACCTGTCAGAACGTCTGAAAGATCAACAAGAGAACGCCGGTCCCGGTCTACGAGCTGGAGCGGAACAAGAGAGACTCGAGCAAGAGCTGCAAGAGCAACGCGTTCGTTTGAATGACCTTCAGGAACGCATGCAGGACACCGTTGAACAAGCCGAAACGGCGGAGCCGCTACTGGCGGAATCTTTGTACGAATCGTTTCTCGAAACGCAGCGTGATGAGGTGGATGATCGCCTGCAGGAGGCGGAGCAACTGCTTCAAAATGGATTTGCAGAGGAAGCGGTTGAGGCAGAGGCGGTTGCCGGTGAAGGTATTCGAAACCTGCGTGAAGGTCTCGAGGAGGCCGCGTCATCCATACTCGGTGACGAAACGGAAGCTCTCCGCCGCGCGGCGGATGCACTCGATCAACTCAGCCGAGACGTGGAAGAAGAAATGAGGGCCGCAGGTGGCGTGGCATCCGAACAAAACGAACAGGATGCTCAACGCGAAGGAGCTCGGGGAAGTCGTGGTGAGTCCGATTCGAATGAGCCATCGCGGGGTGATTCGCAATCCCAGCAAGGCAGGCGTCCCGGAGACCAGCCTTCTGGAAATCAGGCAGAAGGAGATCAGCCTGGGGAAGGGCAGCCTGGCGAAAATCCGTCCGAGGGAAACCAATCTGGCGAAAACCAACCCAGCGGAAACGGGCAGAGTGAGGGGCGGCAGCCGGACGGAGATCAACAGGGACAGCAGTCGGGATCACCTGGATCACCGGCGACACCTGGATCACCCGGATCGTCGGCAGAAACAGGGGCGGGATCACCCGGGGACGGTGCACAAACGCAACAAGATGGAAACGCGGCCGGCGGAGAGC
>NZ_ANOH01000151.1 GCF_000346505.1 Aporhodopirellula sallentina SM41 | reverse complement strand
GCGATGAAATGCTGCGGCAAATTGCGGACGAGGCAGAAGCGATCGAAAACGAACACGTGACCGAGATTCGGTCCTCACTCAAGATTTGTTTGCAGCAGTTTTCTCAGCCCCATCAAAAACTACTGTTGGCACCTTATTTATCGGGCGGCCAAGTAAAACGGATCGCCAACGATTGTGGCAAATCGGTCAACGCCCTCTACAAACTGCTCGGCCGACTCCGGCAAAAACTTTCGACCTGCATCGAAAGTCGACTGCAAGCGGGATCCTGATCATGGAAAACTCCTGATGAACAACTCCGAACTCATCCAACAGTACTTGCTCGGAACGCTCTCCGACGATCAAGTCACGGTGCTCGAAGATCGTTTGGCCGCCAGCCAATCCCTGCGACGTCAATTCGCGAAGGCCGCTGCGGTCGACGCGGGACTCCGCGATGTCGCGATCGAATCGTCCATGGAGACGAATCGTTCGGCACCGAGCCAACCAGTTGTCGCGTCGTGGTCATGGGTGACTCAAGGTCTACTCTCGCTGGCAATCGCCGCGGGGCTGCTCCTGGCCGTCGGTGTTTGGACGTCGGTTCGTCAGCCTTCAGCGATCGCGAGCCTGCAAACGTCCGAGAACGCGGCTTGGGAAAGCTCGCTGCCCACCACGGTCGGATCGCGGCTTCCACCCGGCGTGATGAAACTGGCAACCGGCATCGCCACGATCGCGTTCGACTCCGGTGCAACCGCGACGCTCGAAGCTCCCGCTGAATTTCAACTGCTCAGCCCGGTGCGAATGAGCGTTCGACGCGGCGCCGCGGTGCTTGACGTGCCTGAGTCCGCTCAGGGTTTTGTTGTCGAAACGCCCGGCGGTTACGCCATCGATCATGGGACCCAGTTCGCAGTGTCGGTCAACGCGGATTCTCAAACTTCGGAATTCGAAGTCATGCAGGGCGAAATTTCGGTGCATCATGCGTCCTCCGGCAAAGCGTTGCGATTGCAAGATGCCGAAATGGCGTCGCTGTCGTCCTCGGACCTATCGAGCCGAGAAGACGATCGCGACGCGGAACAATTCACCTCCGATCCCGCCGTGATCCGCGTCGGTACGAACGGCCAGTGCACCTACGTGATCCGAAACAACCGGCGCGGCAAGTGGATCGATCCTGAGATGTTGATGGTCAAACAAGCCGACAGTCGTAAATGGGACACGCGTGCGATCTTCCGAATGGACTTACGAGACATCGATCTCTCTCAGATGCAGTCCGCTCGATTGCGTTTGAACCAAGTCCCCAGCGGCAAAGGATTCGCCTCGCGGTTGCCTCCGCAAAACGTCTTTGCCGTCTACGGCGTCACGGTTCCCGATCGAGAAATCTGGGTCGATGATCCGACTTGGGAAGACGCTCCGGACATCGACGACGGCGTGCTGCTCGGCCGTTTCGAAATTCCTCGAAGTCAGCAGACCGGGACGTTCGGCATTCAAACGCAAGAGCTGCTGGATTTCCTGCGATCCGACCTCGACCAACAAGTCACTTTCGTCGTCGTCCGCGAAACACGTTTGATCGAAGGCAGCGACCGCGGCTTGGTTCATGCCTTCGCCAGCGATTCCCATCCCGAACGATCCGGCCCGCTACTCGAGTTCTCGCCCATCCAACCATGAGCCGTTCCCCACTGCATCCTCCCCAGGCGTCCCCGGTGAATCTTCGTCGAGCCTCCATCGTTTCCATCTCGCTTTTCGCGTGCGTCATCGCCGCGTTGATGATCCCATCCGTCCATGCCGAAGACACCACGCGGATGTCGCCAACGCATTGGGCGATGATCGAGAACCACTGCTTCGATTGCCATGATTCGGCCACTAAGGAAGCCAACATCGACCTGGAAAGCCTTTCGCAAAACGTCGCCGCAGACGTCGCGACCGCGGAACTGTGGCAGAAAGTTTTAGGAGCGTTGAACTCCGGCGAGATGCCACCGGAAGATTCCGGTCCGATCCCGGCCAATCAAAAGCTGGAGTTCCTCGACGCTCTTTCGCAACGCATGGTCACCGCTCGACGAAAGCTCAGCGACACCGGCGGCGACATCGCGATGCGAAGACTCAACCGCCGCGAATACGCCAACACGATCGAAGACTTGCTCGGCGTTCGTCCGGACACGTCAACCTTGCCTAATGATCAAGCCACCGCGGGATTCGATACCGACGGGGCGTCGCTGTTTCTGTCCAGCAACCAAATCGAGCAATACTTGACGTTGGCTCGGCAGGCGTTGCACTTGTGTCTGCAAGCGAACGGCCTCAGGCCGGCAAAGACCATTCGCATCGAACCGGAGGAAACCTACACGCCCCACTACACCGCATCGGCCGAGCGCATGCGAGACATCGGAAAACGGGCGCGAGCCTTTCTCGCTCAAACCGAAAAAACCGCGTCCGAATTCGGATTGCTCGACGCCTATCAAGCGAAAAAGCAAAGCCACCAAGAATGGCTGCCATTGATGGAGGATTACCTGGCACGACCGGAAACTCAAACCGGCATCACGTTGATCATGACGATCAAAGAAGGTGGGTACACCAAAGTGAAACTCCCGGCGTTTCATCCCGGTGCCGAAGGACGCTATCAAATTCGAGTTCGCGCCGGAAACTACCCCGATGCCGATCCGCGTTTGCACTACCTCGAATTCAGCAAAGGCGTTGGTACCGGTCGCACGCGATTGGGGTGGCGGAAAGTGACCGCACCTATCGACGACCCGGAGGTCATTGAGTTCACTGTCGATCACGTTCCCGGCGAAAAACAACTGGTCTGGATTCATCAACGGTCCCACCAAGACCGCGGTGACAAGAACCTGGCCACCCAGCACATGTGGGAAAACGGCATCGGAACGCCGCCCGGAATTTGGATCGATTGGGTGGAAGTTGTCGGGCCGTTGCCGTCACCTCAAACCATCGCCATGCAGTCGTGCCGCGACACGATCTTATTTAAACGTCCCGACTCCATGAGCGAACAGGAATACGCGCGCGAAATCATTTCGCGCTTCGCACGGCGAGCTTTTCGTGGCACATCGGTCGGCGAAGCCTACCGCGAACAGTTGCTGCAGCACTTTGTTCGAGCACGCGAAAACGGAGAAGGCTTTTTGGATGCGTTAATCCAGCCGCTCTCGATTGTCTTGGCTTCACCGAGCTTCCTCTATCACGTCGAACAAATCGAAGAATCTCGCGAGTGTTTATCGGCTAATGAGTTAGCGGTTCGTTTGTCGTATCTGCTTTGGTCTCGGCCGCCCGATCAAACGTTGCTCGATTTCGCAGACTCGGGTTCGCTGTTGGATCCAGTCGTGTTGCACGAACAAACCGAACGAATGCTTGGTGACCCCAAAAGCAACGAGTTCGTTGAGAGCTTTGTTCATCAATGGCTGCAAGTCGAACGATTGGACATGTTTCAGTTCAACGGTGCCGAGTTCCCTTCGTTCGACAACGCGGTCAGGGAGAACGCTCGTCAAGAACTCTTTCAAACGTTCCGGTATCTGCTCGACGAAAACATCTCGCTGGGCAAGTTACTGAAGTCGGACTTCGTCGTCATCAACGATCTGTTGGCGGACTACTACGGCATCGAGGGCGTGGATGGTGCTGGCTTCCGTCCGGTTTCGGTGCCCGCCGACTCTCTGCGAGGTGGATTGCTCGGCACCGCCGCCGTGTTGGCGATGGGCTCCGACGGTCTACGGTCATCACCGGTCGAACGAGGTGCCTGGGTGCTGCGACACTTGCTCAACGATCCACCTCCGCCGGCTCCGCCTAACGTCCCGCAGCTCAGCCGTTTGGCGGGCAAAACCTATTCCGCCCGCGAATTGGCCCAGGCCCACCAAGAAGAACCGCAGTGCGCGAGCTGCCATCGCAAAATCGATCCGATCGGGTTCGGCCTCGAGCATTTTGATGCGGCCGGGCAGTGGCGTGAACAAGAACTGATCGGAATCGGAAAACGCAAGTACGGCAAGTATCAAAAGCACGTGTCCTTTGAGATTGACCCCAGCGGCAAGCTGCCCAGCGGCGAAACGTTCGCCGACTACCACCAGCTTCGTGACGCGATCGCTCAACACGAAGACGACTTCGCTCGCGGGTTCGCCGAATCGTTGATCGCCTACGGACTCGGACGCCCGTACGGTTTCACCGACGAAGAACTCGCCGATCAAATGTGCCGATCCGCGAAAGACAATCAAGATACCATGCGCGCCTTCATCCACGCCTTGGTCCAATCCGACGCGTTCCGAAATCGCTAACTCAATCTCCCTTTCCTCCCGTCCCTCCACTAACTTGCGAGCCTTCCAATGAAGAGATTCCCGAATTCGCGTCGTGCTTTCCTGCGCAGCGGCAGTGCCCTGGTCGCTCTTCCGATGTTGGAATCGTTCGGCTTCCGCCGGTTCGCATCCGCGGCCACCGCCGTTGCGTCGCCTCCGAAACGAGCCGTCTTTCTCGGGATGGGATTTGGCGTGACCGCGGATCGCTGGTACCCCGACGTCAACAAGGTCGGCGAGCAATATGAACTGCCTAAGATCCTGCGACCGCTTACGCGACACCAAAGCGACATCACGATCATTCAAAATCTGATGCACCAGTACTCGGCTGACGGTCACTCGGGCAGCACGTTCTGGTTAACGGGAGCCAACCGCTACGCCATCCCCGGACAGAGTTTTCATAACACGGTCTCGGTCGACCAAGTCGCCGCCGAGAAGTTGGGCGAACAGACGCGGTTCACGTCCATTCAGTTGGCCGCTCGCGGTGCCGCCAACGACGGCCACGGGCCAGGTGGATCGCTGGCGTGGAACCGTTCGGGCAAACCGATCACCGGTTTGGACACCCCGGTGGCCGCGTTTCATCGCCTCTTTTCCCAAGACACCACGCCGCTGGCTCGCCAGCAACAACGATTGCGGGAACAACGCAGCGTGCTCGATACGGTCAACTCCGACGCCAAGTCGTTGTCACGCAAGCTCAACCACAGTGATAACGCGAAACTCGACGAGTACTTCCAATCCATTCGCGAGATTGAGGTGCGTTTGTCGAAGGAAGAAACATGGTTGGGCGTTGAGAAGAAACAACCCAGCCGACCACTCAAGACACCGGGCGAGTCACTCGAAGGCGTCGAAGAGATCCGCATGATGTACGACATCATGCTCGCCGCGATGCAGGTCGATGCCACACGCGTCTTCACCTATCGCATGCCGGTCAACTCGATGATCAGCAGCCTAGGGGCGACGATGAGTGCGCACAGCATGAGCCATTACTCCGAAGGCGAACGTCGCACGGTCTCACAGAACCGAGACACCGCACACGCGAGACTGCTCGCCGAGTTCATCGACAAACTTAAAGCGTCGCCCGAGCCGGACGGTTCGAGCCTTTTCGACAACGTCGCCATCACCCTCGGCACCAACCTCAGCAGCGTCCACACGCTAAAGAACTGCCCCACATTGATCGCCGGCGGAGGAGCCGGTTTCCGACACGGTCGCCATCTCGTCATGGACGACCCCAAAACACCACTCTGCAACCTCTGGCTCACCACCCTCCAAGGCCTCGGCATCCCAACCAACTCCTTCGGAGACGCCACCGGCATCATCCCAGAACTCTTTGAAGCTTGATCAGCGTGATCGCTCACTGATCCAAACTCAACAACATGGCAAAGCATTCCAGTTGCATTTGAAACACTCGATAAACACGCATTTGTTTAAGCTGCCAGGGCAGTTTTATCGGGCTTTCATTTGAAGTGCCGGAACATCGCTTGGCTTGGTCCGGCCAACGTGTGGCCGAGTCGGGCTACTCATACGACGCGAGTTTGAATCAGCCGCACGGGGTTCGCCGCGGTTTTCCCGAATGAAGTAGGCCGGATCTAGGAGCGAAGCGACGACGCTCCGGCACCGGTTCGTGGCGACCGTGGTGATCAACGTTGAAGTGCCGGAACATCGCTTCGCTTGG
>NZ_ANOH01000150.1 GCF_000346505.1 Aporhodopirellula sallentina SM41 | reverse complement strand
AGTGCGTGGTGGATTGCATGGACGCCGGGCGGTTTCTGGTGAAGCACGCATCGCAATACGGTTTGGATCCCGACAAAATCGGTGTGTGGGGTGGTTCGGCCGGCGGGCATTTGTCGTTGATGACCGGGCTCGCACCGGGGAATCTGTTCCCGGGGGCGTCGGAACTCGCAGGTTACGATCCGACGTACCGCTGTGTGGCGTCGTACTTTCCGGCGACGTCGTTCCTGCGGATCGATCTGCTCAAGGGCAGTAATTTCGAGAACCCTCAAAAGTTCGTCGCGATGCTGGGTGGACCTTACGAAGACAATCTTGAGAACGCCAAACTTCTCAGTCCGGTCGAATATCTTTCCAAGGCATCGCCGCCGGTATTGTTGCTGCACGGAGAAAAGGACGACGTGTTACCCATCAGCGGTTCTCGGTACATGGTCGATGCCGCGAAAAAGGCTGGTGCGAACGTGAAGTTGTTAAGCGTGAAGAACGGTCGGCATAGTTTCGGCGGAAACAACCTGGACCCGTCGTTACCTGAAATTCAGCAGCACGCCACCGAGTTCATCCTACAGCATTTGAAGCCGGAGCAGCAAGCAATAGACCGAGCGGTGACGGACGAGAAACCGTGAGCGTGAGAGCGTTTGGGGATTTGATAGGTCCGATCCCCGTAACCGGATTCGCCATAATTCAGACCACCGAAGACGTGCAACATATTCTTTGAGAACCTCTCGAGCATTTTTACAAAACAATATGCATGGCATGAGGGCCGCCCCGTTGGGGCTTGGTGGTGTGATCTAATTCCGATCCCCAGGCCGTTGACCCGGGCTGAATTAGGGATGCCCCTTTGGAGCGTTTTGAGAATAGGAGGGCCCCGTTGAGGCGTAGATGAATTGGGGGATGGAATGTCCGGATGGAACGCCCCGTTCGTGTTCATGCCATCGCCGTTCAATCCATATACAAACCGCTCCAAGGGGGCGACGCTACGTCAGCCTTCGTCGTTGCCTGGTGGTCGGCTGGCGCTATCCGCGAAACTCGGTTGGTGTTTGACCGGTTTCGCGTTTGAAGGCGGCGGCCATGTACTCGACGTATTCGAAACCCATTCGGTCGGCGATCTCTCCGATTGACAGGTCCGTTTCTTTCAGCAGTTCTTTGATTCGGTTCATACGCACTCGCTGGATTTCTTCGTGCGGCGTGTGGCCGACGTGTTTTTTGAATCGGTGTTCGAGGGCACGTCGGGAAAGGCTAATGTGCCGCAGCACATCGCCGACGCGAATGTTGGCGTTGGCATGGCGACGGATGTACTGCAGCGCCTTGGCGATTTCGCCGTCTTCGATCGCGAGGGTGTCGGTCGACTCTCGCAGTTGAACGCCGAGCGGTTGGGTGATCAGTGGTTCTTCCGTTGCGACGTGTTCTCCGCTCATCATCCGGTGCAGCAAATCGGCGGCTTCGTATCCGGTTCGGCGGGTGTCGGGGATCACGCTCGAAAGGGACGGTTCGCAGAGTTCGCAGATCAACCGGTCATTGTCCACACCGAGCACGGCAACCTCGGCAGGCACCGAAATGTCGAGTCTGCGACATGCATCGAGAATCTGTTGAGCCTTGAAGTCGTAACACCCCATGATCGCGATCGGACGCGGCAAGGTCTTCAACCATTCGATGATTCGTCGTTGTTCCACCTCGAGGTCGTAGGACACATCGTAGCGGCCGACCGACTCGAACTGATGCACCGTGCAGTCCGCGGCGGTTGCCTGGCGGAGGAAATGCTCGCCACGTTTTCGAGACCAGGCGAAGCCGGCGTCGCCGCAGTAAGCGACATGCCGAAACCCTCGTTCGACAAAATGGTCGACGCCGAGTTTCGAGATCGCCTTGTCTTCCGTGTCCGCCCAGGGGACTCCGCGAACGTGCCGGGCGGCACTGAGATCCACGATCGGGACGCGAAATTTTCTCAGATGTTGGCCGATACTGTCGGTTTCGATCCGCGCAATAATTCCGTCGCCTCGCCAGTTTTGCAGCCATGCCGGGGGGGCAGCCCCCCTTTCCTGTTCGGTCAGGTGAACCGACCAATGGCCGCGTTCCTTGACGTAGGCGATCACTCCTTCGAGCAAACCACGGGAATAGCCGTTGGAGGTCTCGATGAGTAAAGCGACGGATTTCCGGCCCATGGCGGTCCTTTTAGGGCGTGTTAAATTTCTCTGTTAGTATGCGCGATATCTACTTGGAACGCGATGATGGATTGTCATGATGATGCTCAATACCTCTGAATGAGTGTCCCTCCCCATGCGGCAACGCTTGCCCGAAATCGAGTTGAGAAATCCATGACTGCTTTTCCCGAAGTTTCTAAGATCCAGTACGAAGGTCCACAATCGGACAACCCGCTCGCGTTTCGTTGGTACAACCCCGACGAAGTGGTCGCCGGGAAGACCATGAAGGATCACCTGCGATTCACGGTCACGTACTGGCACACGTTCCGTGGCACGGGATCGGATCCTTTCGGTGGTGGCACGATGCAGCGTCCATGGGATGACGGCAGTGAGTCGGTTGAGAACGCGTGTAACCGGGCCCGTGCAGCGTTCGAGTTCTTTGAAAAGTTGGATGCTCCCTTTTACGCGTTCCACGACCGCGACGTTGCCCCTGAAGGAGGCTCGTTGTCGGAAACCAACGCGAACCTGGACGCGGTCGCGAAAGTGCTCAAAGAGGAACAAGAACGCACCGGCGTGAAGTTGCTCTGGGGTACGGCGAACATGTTCAGCAACCCACGCTTCATGCACGGTGCCGCGACGACCTGCAACGTTGAGGTCTTCGCCTACGCGGCCGCTCAGGTCAAAAAGGCCCTCGAAGTCACCAAGGAACTTGGCGGTGAGAACTACGTTTTCTGGGGCGGACGTGAAGGCTATCAGTGCCTCTACAACACCGACATGAAACGTGAACTCGACCACCTCGGCCAGTTCTTCCACATGGCGGTCGACTACGCGAAAGAGATCGGCTTCACCGGTCAATTCTTGATCGAGCCGAAACCGAAAGAGCCGACCAAGCACCAGTACGATTCGGACGCTGCGGCTTGTTTGAACTTCTTGCGTTCGTACGATTTGACAGATCACTTCAAACTCAACATCGAGACCAACCACGCGACGTTGGCCGGTCACGAGATGATGCATGAACTCGAGTACGCAGGCATGCAGGGAGCCCTCGGCAGCATCGATGCCAACACCGGTGACTTGTTGCTCGGTTGGGATACCGACCAATTCGCGACGAACTACTACCTCACCACGCAGACCATGTTGGTGTTGCTGAAGTACGGTTTGGCTCCCGGCGGTGTGAACTTTGACGCGAAGGTTCGTCGCGAGAGCTTTGAACCGATCGATCTGTTCTACGCTCACATCGGCAGCATGGACGCGTTCGCTCGTGGATTGAAGGTTGCCGCCAAAATCATGGAAGACGGCGCGCTGCAGAATCTGGTCGACAATCGCTACAGCAGTTGGGACGGGGACCTCGGCAAGAAGATCGAGGCCGGAAACATGTCTTTCGCTGAACTCGAAAAACTGATGCTCGAAAAAGGGGACGCCGCATCGAACGGGAGCGGCCGTCAAGAGTTGCTCGAAAACATCGTTAACCGCTACGTCGACAACGCGTAGCACGCTTGGCGCATTCCATAAACGCATCGAGGAAGGCCCACGCGGCCTTCCTTTTTTGATGCGCGGTTGAATCGCCATTGCAAAGTGGCCTCGTCGGATAAACCAACATGTGGCTCGATAGCCTAAGTCGATAGATCTTGCGTGGCCAAAAAAGGGACACGAGTTTTCATTGCGACAACCGAAACCAATCAATCGATCTGTGCTTGTGTGGCGATAGCGATCGCGGCAGGCTGTACCTCGAACACGATTACGCAAACGGAAGTTTTTGCGGCGTGGCGGAAGTTCACTTCGAAACTCGGGCACATGCCGGGATATCTGTTTTAGTGCTTCTATGGCATCAAGCACTGACTCGTCTTTCGCGGAATCGCCGTCTATCAACCGTTGATCGGTAGCAGCGGGATTCTGACCGTGGATTTAATCCTGTCTGCGTTTTTCACGGTGACGATTTCGACTCTCGTCAGCGGTGAGATGTTCCGAGCGATTAAGGGAGCGATGAACAAAAATCGATTAGAGGCAGAGTTGGAATCTGCTGCTCAACAGAATTCGCAAGTGTATGGACTCGCATAACCATGGGCCTCATAAGTATTCGCCACGTTGTCGGTGAATCGTTGGTGCATGAGTCTGTTCGCGTCAGAATTCCGTGACTAAGATAACTGCCTGTTTTCCATGACAAATCTCAACGGCTCTCGATCCATTACGGAACTCCTCAAGGCATCTTCGCATCCGACTCGTTTAGCAGTTTTGTAGGAGTTGGTATCCGGCCTAGGTGTGTCACGGACATGAAGGATTTCCTTCCGGTTCGCCAGGCGAGTATCTCTCAGCACCTATCCATGCTGCGTCATGTTCGCCTCGTCGATGACGCACGATTGGGTACGCAGCGATGCTACCATCTCAGTCGCAAAGAGTTGTCGTGGATATGCTCGCGCTAATTCACCGAAATGACGCCGTCGTCACTCGAGCTCCCGCAGAGATTCGTTTGGAAAAGAACGACTTGGAAACTCCGATGGGAGCGACTAAAAGGTGCACACACCTTTTTCCTGAAACACAATGATCACCATGAATACGACTGCCCGGTTTCTATTTGCTGCTCTTGCAATCTGCTGCGTGCCGAGTTCCGCAGAGTCGATCCGCCTCGAAAGTCCCAGCGGAATTCTTGCGGGCCAATTCACGCTCGTTGAGGGAGTTCCCTATTGGTCGGTTCAGGCCAACGACAACGTCGTTCTCGAGAAAGGTCGGTTAGGAGTCAAACTGACCGACAATGCGTTCGGCTCCTTCGAGTCGGCTTCTGTGGAAAAGGGATCCGTCAACGAGACGATCAAGACTGCGTGGGGAAAGTTTGCCTCATGCCCAAATCACTTTCATTCGTTGGCATGGACACTGGTCGAACAAGAGGCGCCGCGACGAACGCTGAGGATCGAGGCTCGGGCCTATGATCAGGGGATCGCGGTGCGATACGTGTTCCCGAAAGAGGGTGGTTACGAGGAATCGATTTCTCTATCAGATGACCTGACCGAATTCGTTTTTCCTCATGATGCGACGGGCTGGTGTTACGCGGGCGAACACGATCCCGAAGGCCCCAAACCGCTCAGCGAGTTTCGTGCAAAGAAGGGAACCGCCGCACGGTTGCCGTTGGTCAGCGAACTGCGACCGAACGTTTTCACCGCGGTCATGGAGGCCGCGATTTACGACGTCGCACCGATGGATCTCGTGTCATCGGATCGAGGTGAATACGCGTTTCGTGCGAAGTTTTCTCGATCGACCATTCCATCGGGAAACGCAACGAGTTGGCGAGTGCTGCAGGTGGCATCGAAGCCGGGGGATCTTTTGCTTTCACCGGTGACGTATTGTTTGAACCCTCCATGCGAATTGGATGACCCATCGTGGGTAAAACCGGGACTCGCGATGTGGGATTGGCGTGCGTGGGGAGCCAAAACCGACGACGGCTTCACGTATGGATTGGACATGCCGAGTTGGCGACGGTTCATTGACTTCGCCTCGAAGCATGGCGTTTCCTATTTGGTTCTCGATGCGGGTTGGTACGGTTTGGAGTTCGAAGCGTCGTCCGATCCGACGACCAGTCGGGATTACTTGTTGGTGCAGCCCGATCCGAACAAACCTCATTTGAAACCTCAGGCTCCGCCGGCCGATTGGGAAGATCCGACCGATATCCCTGAATTGATTCAGTATGCCAAAGAGCGGAACGTCGGCATTGTTTTGTATATCAATGACATCGCGCGTTTGAATTTTCCGTTTGAGAAAACGTTGGCGTTGTACGAGAAGTGGGGAGCGGCCGGGATCAAGTACGGATTCATGAAAGGCAAAGGCCAACAGAAGGTGCGCGACACGCGATCGATTGTCGAACTGTGTGCGAAGCATCATTTATTGTGTGATTTTCATGACGGTCCGATTCCTCCGTCGGGCGATCGCCGAACGTACCCCAACTACGTCGCCCGCGAGTTCTGTCATGCTCAGTCGGATTCGCTTCGAACGTTCACGCCGACGGGATTTTGCGAGACGGTTTTTGTGAACATGTTGGCCGGACCGCTTGATATGAATAACGGTCTGTTCACGTTGGAGGATCCAGCGAGCGTTCGACCGAAGATCTTCAAAAACGTCGACACAACCGTGGTTGCGGAAACGGCTCGGGTAATGATCACGTTTTCTGGGCTCGCGATCTTGCCGGATTGTCCGGAGGCATACGAAGCGAAGGCGGACTTGTTTGAATATCTCGGTAAGCTGCCGATGACATGGGATGAGACTCGGGTGCTCGACGGCAAGATCGGCGACTACGTTTCGATGGCTCGCCGGAGTGGCGACGAGTGGTTCGTCGCGTCGGCGAACAACGAGGAACCGCGGACGCTGCCGATCAAACTGGATTTCCTCGACCCGAACGTGTCCTACGTGGCGACGTTGTATGAAGATGGTGCCGACGCACACTTTCAAACCAACCGCGAGTCATACCGCGTGCGGAAAATCGAGGTGCAGCAGGGCGACGTCGTCTCGGCCGCCATGGCAGCAGGCGGTGGACACTGCGTTTGGATTGCTCCCAAATAGGGCCACCCAAACCGTTTCGGCAAACCAAGATGGCGTGTGCACCGTCGCCGTGAGCAGGTGAGGTGCAGTACGCGGTGTAGGTAAACAGACGCGTGGTTTCCCGAAGCTGTGTCATGCCTCGATGGCGTTTTGACGTTTCTTTTGAGAGTGGTTCATTCCGACCGAAGTGGGGCATTGGTTGGTTGCAACTTCTTATCGAGATGAATCGTTTCGCCGGCTTTGGGGTGCAGCGAAATTGCTTGGTTTTGGTAGCGGAGATGGAGCATTGTGCCTCTGTTTGAATGGATCCGGACTTCACTGAGTGTTCCGTCGTGCCATTGCAAATCGACCGTGAACGCGCCGCGGGCGCGGAGTCCATGAATCGAACCGCTCGGCCACTGTTTCGGTAATGCGGGCAGCAAATCGAGGATCGGCTCGCCATCATCGTGCAGCCGATGGCTCTGTAGGAGCATCTCCGCGATGCCCGCCGTTGTTCCCATGTTGCCATCGATTTGGAAATAGTTTTCCGTGTAGAAGAGCATCATCAAATTCGGGCTGAGCCGTTCACGCATGGCTTTATTGAGAACCGCGTAAGCTTCTTCGGCTTTCTCGAGCCGCGCCCACGTGTTCAAGTGGGTTCCGGTGATCCAACTGCCTGCGGACTGGTAGTGCGGGGGTTCGGGGGTAACGTATTCCATGAACTCGA
>NZ_ANOH01000149.1 GCF_000346505.1 Aporhodopirellula sallentina SM41 | reverse complement strand
AACAACCCATGGTTATCCTCTTGCGCGGCTGTAAGTCACTACTTCACCCGATGTAGCAAAAACGAAAGAACGACCCGTAGGTGAAAAACCGGCGGCACGGAATGAGTAGGAGTTATCGTCGCACAATTTCCATGTATGGCTAGCAGCATCAGTAACGGGGAGGTAGTCTTGCGAAAGAAACAGGAAATGACTGGGCCAGGGAAGTTGGATCACGTCGATTGTCCAACCGTCGTCGGTGAGGCGCGAAAGGCCTCCGCCATGCCGGCCAGCCAGAGCAACGCATGCACCAGCGTGTTTTCCAATCGCAGGTGCCGTACGGTGAGGAACGCATGGGTCGTCTTGAAAGATGTCAGCTGGATCATGCGATAGACGTTTTCCGGTTGAGGCGTCGAACAAGATGCGTCCCTCTGATGATACTGAGAGTAAATCATCAGTGCCGGGAACGTAACCAACGTCAGTCAGTCCGCCAACGAATGAGCCTCCAACTAGCCTCCAAGGTGCAGGCGGCGCAGTAAACGGCAGTAGTTCCAGTCGCTTACGTAGCGTCTCTTGGTACGATGTTCCGTAGTTGCCACGCGTTCCAAACATCTGGTGCGATATGCTCCTAAGCGGG
>NZ_ANOH01000148.1 GCF_000346505.1 Aporhodopirellula sallentina SM41 | reverse complement strand
ATGATTCTTTCCAGTGGTTTGCAACGTTGAAACTGTGTGACATGTAGCGAGGTGCTCCTTTGGCGATCTCGACGATGTCGACTTCCGTTCCGTCGGCGGGGTTGCCGTTGTAAGCACGCGTCTCGCTGAAGAGCCAGAACGCAAACCAGGTGGAATGTCCGACTACCTGATCACTACGCACGCTGGCCGAAACGTACAGCGGGCCATCTGCCGGGCTGAAAAATTGCCCGCCCCACTTGGCGTTATGTGGTTCGGTGGAGTCCCATTTTTCTGGGTATCCGGTCAGCAGATAGCCCGCGTTGACCTTGGGGCCGTGTTCGTTGAGTTGGGTTTTATCGCAGACGACGCGAAGCACCAAATGCCCCTTGCCATCGAGAATGTGGTTCCCTGATTTGGTGCTGTACATCCACGCGGTGTCTTCGCTCGCGCCGCTCCACCGAAGACCTTTCGCGGTGTTTTCTCGGAACGCGGTCGGGTCATAGCCGAGCAACGGATACCAATTCTTCGGCTCGCCCCGGCCATTGAATTCGTCCGCCCACTCGAGTTGCCAATCGCCCGGTGGAACCCACTGATCGGTTTCGCCGGCATCGCCCGAAGGCGTTTGCGGGACCGACTCACTCGCGTCGTCCGTGTTTTTTGGTTTTTCGGGCGGGAGTGACTTCGGAGCGGGGGCGTCGTCACTGCCGTCCGATACTCGCACCTTCGCGAGAGTATCCTCGGCGAGCTTCTTCCATTTTCCGTCGAACAGGACTGCCTGCCAAAGGTAGTTTTCTCCGGCAATTGTGTCTCCCGGGATTTTGATTTCGATACGGGCTTGACCGTTGTCGGAGACGACCGTTGGCGTCGATTTCTCAGCCACCTTCTTCCAGGAAGAATTGAACAGTTGCAGTTGCACCAATCCTTTGACCGACGTCTGGTAACGCACACTCAAGGAAATCGTCTGCCCGGGAGAAATCGATGTTTGACTCTCGACGATCTTCACCGAGTCTGCCGCGTAGGATGGTGCCGCCACCACAAGCACCGCGAATAGGATCAACCAATACTTGTTCGATTGGGCGGGGGTGTGCGACGACGACATGAATGATGCCATGGATAGTGCCATGTGTGTGGGGAAGAGTACGCGGTTCTGCGAGCCTGGGGACTCACGTCATCTCACGAGTGAAGGGACTCGTGACGCCTTCCGTATCTGCTTTCTTTGCTCGCCGGGTTTTGCCCGCAGGACGTGCGGTTTTGCAAAGCGAAGGAGAGTGAGGAGGTACCGCGAACTAGGATGGTGCGCAGGCATCGTGCGGCAGGCAACCCGTATGATCAGCCGGTATGCGAAACGCATTCACCTTCCGTAGTAGACTCAATGCTAATCTTTGGGGCGGGGCAATCCTCTGCCCCTTTGGCCTAATGTGGTACTTTGATTGCGCATTGCACCGTTTGGAGCCGTTCTGTGCGGGCACACCGTAGAGGGAATGACGACGCTGGGCGTCGTTTGAGATGGGTACGCTTGCGGGCTGCGGAAGGCACCGTTGCCGCCACCGGACGAACTGATGGCGGCCGGAGTGGCACCGTGTTACTTGGTCGTCCAGTTCGGTGCAGGTTCGATCTCATCGGCGACCGCGCCGCCTTGATTTTTGCGTCCGCTGCCTTCGAGCCGGCTGATTAGTCGGACCGACATGTCATGGTCGCAGGCGATCTGGCAACTCAGGCGGACGCCGGGTTCGGTGATTTCGCGGGCACGGAGGGTTTCCTTTTCGGCCTCGGTAATCTTCTCGGGTTCACCTTCGATGAACTCGACACGGCATGTCGTGCAGCGTGCGACCCCACCGCATGCGTGCAATTGATCGGTGCCGGCGTCTTGCGTGAGCGCCTGGACCAAACGTTTGCCGGCGGGGACATCGAACGTACCGATATTTTCAACAGTCAGTTTAGGCATGGTGTCAGTTGGGATTGTTGAGGGATGGAAGCGAGGGTGTGGTCGATACCAGAGATCTTTCCGCGTAAGGAACCTGTCCGCAGACCTTTCGTAAGGAGGACCTCCAATACGAACCAATCTGAAAAATCATCAGCCGGTCAGCGCTAGCCGCGGTTTCCATAGGACAACCGGGACCCGACGCCCGCCAGCGAATGGGGGCATCGAGGTTTTCCTTCGGTATCGAGGGATTCCGATCGGATTCAAGCGAAGACAGTATCGATGGAAGCCTGCAAAAATCGGACCGATCTAAACAGCCTCTGCCGTTTGATCTCGATTGCACTGGACGCTGTCGAAGTCGACTGTTGCGAAGTAGTCGTCGAACGTTTCGGCGCGTCGGATCTCTCGGACTTCGCCGGCGTTGTTGTAAAGAAGTTCCGCGGATCGCAACCGGCCGTTGTACTGGAAACCCATCGAGTGGCCGTGGGCACCGGCGTCGTGAATGACGACGATGTCGCCCACTTCGGTTGGCGGCAGTTCACGGTCAATCGCGAATTTGTCGTTGTTCTCACACAACGAGCCAACGACATCGACGGTTTGGGTGGCGGGTGCGTCTTCTTTGCCGAGGACGCTGATGTGATGGTATGCACCGTACATGCCCGGTCGCATGAGATTGCTCATGCAGGCATCCACGCCGACGTAGTTCTTGTAGGAGGTTTTTTGATTGATCACGGTGCTGATCAAATAACCGAAGGGGCCGGTCATCGCGCGTCCGTTTTCCATCATCAAGCGAACGGGAGGAAGAGCCGACGGAGCCAATTTGGATTCGTAGAGTGCTTGCACACCACGGCCGAATTCAGGCAAGTCGATTTCATCTTGTTCAGGACGATAGGCAACCCCGATGCCTCCGCCGAGGTTAATGCACTCAACCGCGACGCCAGTCCGTTCGTGGATTTGCAGCGCGAGATCGAACAGCATCTCTGCGGTTTGCAGCAATGCTTCCACGTTGAGTTCGTTTGAAACGACCATCGCGTGAAGACCGAATCGTTCGACTCCGAGTTCGGCACAGCGGGCGTAGCCTTCGAAGATCTGTTCGCGGGTGCAACCGAATTTGGCTTCCTTCGGATCGCCAATGATCACGTTGCCTTGTCGCTCGGGACCGGGGTTGAACCGGAACGAAACCATTTCCGGCATCTGATCGAGCTGTTGAAGCTGATCGATATGGTGTGGGGTGTCGAGGTTGATGATGGCCCCGAGTCGCGCCGCAACTTCGAACTCTTCGGTGGTTGTGTTGTTAGAGGTAAACATCACGTCGTGACCGGTGATCCCGAGTCGCTCGCACGTGATGAGTTCCGCCACGCTGCTGCAATCGGCGCCGCTGCCCTCTTCGGCCATCAACGCAACGATGTGCGGGTTCGGCGTCGCTTTGACTGCGAAGTACTGCTGAAAACCTTCGTTCCAAGCGAACGCCGCCGAGAGATCTCGAACACGTTGGCGAATCCCGTCTTCGTGGTAGAGCACAAACGGGGTGGGGTGATCGGCGATGATACGGTCGATCAGGGGGCGATCGAAAGGCAGAGTTTTAGCGGCCATTGGGTGACTTCGAGGATCCAAACCGAAAGGGAAAACACGTCAGACTTACCAGGAAGGATAGTCTCGGTGGCAAGTTTGGAAAACCGCAGAATGTCCGAGGCGGGGCTGGGCGTCGCCCGTCCGACACGCCTCGAGACGGTCTTTCGACTCGGTCGGGAGGCGGTCCTGAAGCCTGGCGTGAGGCAGACCGACGGCTGGGGGGCAAGACGGCTTGCGGCAGGGCGGGCCCGGGCTCAGTGTTGGCGACCCGGGCTCAGTGTTGGCTACTCGGGCTCAGCGGCTAGTTATTCTCGCCGAAGGAGAACGAGATGCCGCCGAACGGCACGATTCCGTACACACCCTCGGTGAAGACCTGCTGCACGAAGCGGTCAAACAATCGGATCGGAGCCGGTGGCACGATGATCACGTCGCCGTCCTGGACCCAAATTTCGTCGGCTGGTCGGGACGCTTTGCCGAGCAGAGCGGCACGCAGATCCAACACCGTCGAAAGCAGTTCCCAGTTTTGCCCGCGACGGAACACAACGACCTGACGCAGGTTGGCACCGGGGACATAGCTGCCCGCGAGGCTCATTGCCCCGAGCACTGTGGTCGGCGCGTCCATTTCGAATCGGCCTGGTGCGGCGACTTCGCCGAGGACGTAGACGTAGTGCGGGGCCTGCTCCTCGAGCATGACCTCGACCTCGAGCCCTGCGCCGAGTGAGTCATAACGCAGGTTGATCTCACGTTTCAGCTCGGCCATCGTCAACCCTTGCGTCGGGATCGCGCCCAAACGAGGCAGGCGAAGGGTTCCTTCGGGGGTCACGGTCTGCACGGTTTGCTGTGGATTGAAACCTTCCGAGCCGCTGATCGCTTCGCGGATTTGCCTCGCGACATTACCCGTTCGTACCGGCGTGACGTCGATCGATGGGTCCGGGTAGAACTCTTCGTAACGTTCGTTGAGAAGGTCACGCAGTTGTTCAATCGTTTGGCCGGCCGCATGAACCTGCCCGATGAAGCGCAGTGTCAGTGTGCCGTCGGGTTGAATTTCCAAACCACGTTCGAGCGTACCGCGGGTCAAGTTCTCATCGGCGTCGGATTCGATCAACAGTTCGTCGCCAACCACCAAACGATAGGAACCAACGGTTCGCATCGTTTTGATCAGAAACGTGAGTTGCACTTGGTCACCGGCACGCAAGCGATACTCGGGCAACGGAGCGGAGCGAGACGGGCCGGCATAACCGCCCGAACCGTACAGGTTAAACGGCGAGTCGTACGGGCACTTCCAACATTGGCACTCACGTCGTTCGCGAGTGCCGACGCCGACGCAGACACCGATCTTGTCACAGACGCCGACGCCATGCCGATCGACGCAGCCTCCGCATGTCGAACATGCGACCTGCGATGCGGGGATGTAAGGTCGGTGGCTCGCGGGCATCGGCCAACGGGCCATTTCGTTTTGCACCAACCCGGTCCAGTGTGTTCCACTGGAATAGCGGTTGTCGATCGGTGCGGCGAGCACGGATTGTGAGCTACTGCGACGTTGTGGTTTGGCTGCCTTGTCGCTTGACTCACGGGTGTCATCTACTTCCTCTTCCTCGTCGCGATCGGTTCCCCAACGGTTGGATCGATCGAGCAAGTCGTCTCTGCGAGTGTTGAGCGATGGTGGCGTTCGTCGCTCGTTGCCCAGTCGGCTAGGACGGTTGAGATCGGAGTCGCGATCGCGGGAAAGTGGTTCCGGGATCTTCCGATCGGGGCCGGCGATGTCTCGGTCTTTTGGATTGAGCGGCAGCAGCAAATCATCGAGGTCGCGATCGGGCGGATCGAGCAGATCGCTCGGTGAAGCAACCTCGTCATCGTTTGAACGCGGCAGTGGCGGAGCCAACAGGTCGTCGTCTCCGGTGTTTGTGTTGGTACTGCTGTCGTCGGTGCGAGGTTTGGTCGGCGTGAGTTTGGGGATCAAGTCACGCGATCGCGATTCGAACCGTGCGCGGGCTTCCGCCTTGGCTCTCTCTTTGCGAAGGATGTGTTCTTCGAGCGAACGACGGTATTCCTCCATGGGGTCACCGTCGCCGACGACGTTCGTGACGGTGGATTGACCATCGGATGCGTTTTGGCGAACGAACGGGTTTTCGGTGGGTGCGGGCAGTTCCGCACTTGGTGATCCCGGCGCGATGTATTCCTGTGCCGTGACGACGTCGCTGTTCGTCACGCTGGCGGAGATGACCACGCAACAGGCGAGCGAGAGCACACGCGTTTTGACGCGGTGGAAGTCAACGAAAATGCTGCCGGCGGCAAAATTACGGTGACGGCCGAGCGATTGATTTGACATTTGAATTCGCATCATGAGATTACCAAAACAGGCGGCGTTCGGGCTGCGTCGGCGGGGCGGAGGCCGATGGCTTTGGAGTCCAATTGTGAGGCAACGTTGGGTCGACGATTTGGCCGGCCGTGGATGGTTGCGACATCGGCACGCGATCCCCACGCACTTGGTTGTTCGTTGGACGCGTCGCCACGCGGTATTGCTGGGATCGGTTAAATTGGTTTGGTCCTGGGTTGGCATTGACCGCCGATGCCATCGCCGCCGGAGGCCCGGTTTGTCCTGTGCGGGCGAACTCTTGCGGCGACATCATCTTGACCGGCAACTCGCTGGGCAGTTGATTCGACGCGAGTTGTTTTTCGCACTGGTCCACCAAGACAAAGTCGCCGGACTTCGCGGCTGCTTCGAGCAACGATTCAAACCGTTGACGAGTCGGTGCAACGCGAACGCTCTGCAACAGAAGGTCTTTGGCGGCTTCCGGGATCGACCGTTTCAACAACGTCCGCCCGAGGTCCGCAGCGGCGTCGGCATTGTCGGGCGAGATTTCGACAGCGGCCCGGCGATAGGTCAACGCTAGCTCGGATGAGTGAAGGGCTGAGAACTCGGGCGGCGAATCGATCGTCCGTCCCGCGTTGGCAGCGAGCGTTTCGAGATCCGCCAAGATCATCGTTGCTTCCGCAGCGAGTGGACCGCCGGCGGTTGAGTTGACGAGTCGTTGCTGCGCGAATTGCAGGTACGCATCGACGGCACGAGCCGATGTCAAATGCGTTGTGTTGACCCCTTTGAGCACGGGCGTTTGGTGGACCTCGATGAGCCGGCCGATTGCCGCAGTATCCACGGGGCCATAACGTCCCGAGAAGTCCATCGATTCACGGATCGCGACGAAGGCGGTGTTGAGTTGCGTCGTGAACGCGTTGTCGCCGTTTTGTAGGTCGCGAAGTG
>NZ_ANOH01000147.1 GCF_000346505.1 Aporhodopirellula sallentina SM41 | reverse complement strand
TCGTAGGGAGTTGTTCGATGTGCAGATTTCCCGGTTGGGCGGCAGGATTGTCATGCACTGAGAGAACATGGGGCGATGCGACGCCCACCGGTAACCACGTCCTGCACTGGAGTCGTTGTATCCGGGGCTGTCCCAAAACTGGGGGCGTTCGGCGGACACGAATTGCTCGCAGTGGTTTTGCGGCGAATCGGTGAGGTTGTGCCAAGACTTATCTGGAGCGATGGTGCGTTTGTCGTTGTCGCCGAGGTCCGTCGCAATCTCGCCCATCGCGATCGTGTTTGCGAGCCCGTCGAGGATGTCACGAAACCGCATGTTCTTCTGCGCCACGAAGACACCTCGGAACTGGGCACGGTTGACTTCGGCCATGCTGGGGCTTCCGGAACCGGATTCCGGCAGTCCGCTTTGTTCGCGAGATCCTTGGGCCGAACCGCCGTCGGAGTCGCCGGTGCACGCGGCATAGTTCGTCCGGCCGAGCGAAGGCAAACCGGTTCCCGGGTCGCTCGGGCAACGAAGGGTCGGGATTTGCGTGGCCCACGGTGAGTAGAGAATCTCACCGGGATCCGGCCCCATTGGCAGGAAAGGACCGCCGTTGAGTCCCGGCAACGAAGATGGGTCCGGAGGCGAATTCCCCAACGCGTCTTCGTTGAGCGGGTTGGAGATTTGCTCCCAGATTGCTTGCTGTTCGATGTACGGCATCAAACCGACGAGCATGCTGAGGTTGCGGTTGTTCGATTGATCGCGAGCATCCCACCACTTCGCGACTCCCGGATCAAAAGTCCCTGTGCCGTGAGTTGGAAGCTGGCCAAAGGCACTGTGGTAGTTGTGAATTCCCAGCCCCAGTTGTTTGAAATTGTTACTGCAACTCATCCGGCGAGCCGCCTCACGTGCGGCTTGGACGGCAGGCAGCAACAGCCCGACTAGAACCCCGATAATGGCGATGACGACCAGCAACTCCACCAGCGTGAAGCCCGACTTTCGTCTGATAACGAAAGGACTCATAGAAATCTCCTTAGAATGTTTAAGAGCACCTGTCCCCCTTTAAAACGGTCTCGGGGGCGTCTACTTGTCAATTCACTGTGTAGACTGATCTACAAAAATTTCTTTTAAAAAGATCAACTTCTTTTGCCTATTGGAGGACTGCAGGTAGTGAACAAACAGCGAGATTGGATGGCGGGCCGACCGAAAGCGGACGGATTCCAATCGGTTGAATTTGGGGGGCACCGGGTCAAGGCATCGCATCTTGTCAAGTTTTTTTAGATTTCTCGCGGAAATCACCGTGCAGCGGGAAAGGTTCATCTGGAGGAGTGAATGTCATCAGGTAACAGCATTCAGGAAGAGGAGCGGAATCAGAATTTCGTCCGTCTGGTATCACAGAACGATACCGCGATTCGTCTGTACGTCCGGTCACTGATGGTGACCAATGACGGCGTTGATGACGTGTATCAGGAAACGATGTTGGAGTGTTGGCGGAAGTTCTCAACGTTCCGCGAGGATCCCGAAAAGAATGACGTCAATCAATTCCTGCGATGGGCGTGCGCGATCGCTCGCTACAAGGTGCTGCGACGCAAACGCGATTACTCCCGAGACAAGTTGGTGTTTCATGTCGAGGTAATTGAACGCCTCGCCGCGGGCGCGAACGAGCAAGCCGAGCAGTGGCGTGAAAAATCCGCTGCAGTCGAGAAGTGCCTTTCGGAAATGGAAGACGCGTCGCGGAATTTGCTTTTGAGCGTTCATCGCCCTGGCGAATCGGTGGCTGAGATTGCGAGAAGAACAGGCAAAAAAGCCAGACAGCTTTATTACAAAATCGACGGGCTACGAACCATTTTGCTGCAGTGTGTTCAACGTCGAATGCTAGAGGACTGCACGTCATGAAAGACGATCTCCGACGTTTGATCTACCGCACTGTCGACGGAACCGTCACCGCAGAAGAGTTTGATCGCCTTCAGGACGCGATCCTCGAAGACGACGAAGTACGCGATGAGTACCTCGACGTGGTCGCCATGTCCCAAACACTCCGGCATGTTTCGGCGGTCGATAGTGCGGCGAGGTCGCTCGCGGATTCCGACGAAGTCCGTCCGCCGAGTACCGACACACAGACAGTGTCGAAGAAGCAGGGAAATACGCAAACACGGACAACTCCGCAAACGCTGGCTGCTTCGCAGAAGAAGTCTCCCACGATGACGAAATGGCGACTGGCCGCCGTCATGACGATGGCTGCGAGTATGATCGTGGCCGTTGCGATCCGGTACTCAATTCAACAGCACAACGCAGGCACGCTGCTCGATCAACGAGTGACTCTTCGGGATGATATGCAATCGCAGGTTCGCGAAGCATCGGTCAATTATGTCGCGCGAATCACAAACGTTTCACCCGAGGTGGTCTGGGGGCCGGACTCCAGCGATAGCGAGTTCTTGCTGCGGAAAGTCGAAGGCGACAGCATCGATGTTCGCAAGGGACTCGTCGAGCTCGAGTATTATTCGGCGGCCAAGATTATCCTGCACGGCCCGTGTAAGTTCGTCACCAGCGGAGCAAACTCCGGACGACTCGAAGAGGGGCGTATCACCGGACGGGTGGCGGGAGAGCATTTTCACCTGACAACTCCGACGGCAACGGTCGTCGACCTCGGTACCGAACTCGCCGTTTCGCTCAATCACATCGCGGAAACGGATGTCCATGTTTTCAACGGTAAGGTCGAAGTCAGTCCCGACGCGAGTGGTGAATCATCGCAGCCGACGGTATCCCTGACCGAAGGGATGTCCGCCCGGATCAGCGATCACGGCACGATCGAGCCGACGGTAATGGGATCTACCGAATCGTTTGTCCGCGAGTTTCCGAACTCGCTGCGTAGCGACCCTGCGGAACTCAGTCTTGTCGATGTCGTCTGCGCCACCTCGTTGTTCGACAACAATTTATCCACTGCGATCGGGCCCGACACCGGCGACCCCGACCGACGTCCGTGGCAGACACCGACGGGGCCGGGGCACCGATTCGCCAGCGGCCTGCAAGAAACCCGATGGCATCCCTTTATCGACAGCGTATTTATCCCGTGGCTCAACGGAATCGAAACCGAAATCGATTCGTCCGGCACGCTCGTCGACCTTCCTCAATGCACAGGCAGAACCTGGGGACCGATTTGGGCACGCCGTAAAATCAATGACGTGCAACTGAACTACCGCGTGAAAGATTTCTGGGGAACGCTCACGCTCGGCGTAGTCATGGAGCGACTGAGTCAGTGCGACAGTGGCATGATCGGGTTGCATGCGAACGTGGGGGTGACGATCGATCTCAACGCGATCCGCCAGCTCGACCGACGGCCGACACGTTTCGTCGGCGTTGTCGCCAACCTTGACAACTCAGCGATCAAGGAAGCCGACGCTCCCGAGTGGCTCGAAGCGAATCGTTTCAGCGCGGATTTTCGAATCTTCGTCGACGGCGAACTCCGCGACAGTCGGCTCGATTTCACACGAGCCGACGGGGAACTCGAGATGATTGTTGATCTCGACCCGGAAGATCGTTTTTTGACTTTCGTGTCGACCGACGCGGACTCGTTCGACGGGTTCGATCACGTCGTGCTGATCGATCCGATTCTCGAAACGGTAGCTCCCTGACAGAATCGAAATCCGGTTGAACACTGCGATCATCAATTCATCGCGAGAGCATTCTTAAAACAGAGGTAGGCGATTTCGCCCGACTTCGGTGGCCTGAATTCTGGCGACTTCAGTTTCGGCAATATGGCACGTCCGGCTTCAAAATGGTCTCGCCAATTTTCCGCCTTTACCCGCCCGTTCGCGTGCTCTCGCTCCGGCACTCTCGCCGTCGCAGTCTTGCTCCTCACTCCTGCAGCGAGACGCGATCGAAACGGTTGCCGACGAAGCTCAAAAAAAGTTGGTAAAACGCGGGCAGTGCGGAATCTATACGTAGAAAGGGGATTTTTGCGGTGAACACAGAATCCGAACTCGTTCGAAACCAACGTTTCATTGGGATGCTCGCGCGTACCGAGCATATCGTGAGACGCTTTGCGCGAGGCCTCCTGCCGGGGGGCGAGGGTTTGGATGACGTGATGCAAGAGACCGCGTTGGAGGCGTGGAACCAATTCGAAAAGTTCGAGGGAAACAAAGCCCGCGGTTCGCACGATGATTTCGCGTGCTGGGTTTGCGTGATCGCTCGTTACAAAGTGATGAGCTATCAACGGGATCGGTCTCGCGACCGGATGGTATTCCGTGGCGAACTCTTGGCGGAACTCGCGGATCTCGCAATGGACGATATTGACGCTCGCGAAGCGGAGTTATGTGCCGTTGAAAACTGCCTCGAAAAGATGGGAGAACACTCGCGGCGTTTGCTGTTGAGCGTTCATCGATGCGGAGATTCGGTGGCAAAGATCGCCGCCGAGACCCAGCGGAAACCACGCAGACTTTACTACCAGATGAACAGCCTCCGTACCGCTCTACTCGATTGCGTCAAAACCCAGTTGTCGCAAGACCTGGTCGATGGATAAGGGACAAGAATGAATCAAGATATACGCGACCTGATCTATCAGACGATCGACAAGACGATCTCGGCGGAAGATTTCGATCGTCTGCAAGACGCGATGCTCGAAGACGTCGAAATCCAAAAAGAGTATCTGCGCACGGTCAGTGTTCTGGGGGCGCTCGCCGAAACGCATGTCCCCGATGAACACACGGGTGACGTTCACGCGGTTGCCGGTCTGGACCACCTCGAGCCATCACGGAGTGGAGTTGATTCCCGGCAACCGCCGCATGGCAAAGAACCGAGTAGCACGCAGGCACTTCGAAACGATCGGGTGTCACGGTTGCATGCGATGCGGCGCACGTTCACGAAAGCTGCCTTGGTGGTCGCCGCCACGTTGTTGGTCACGTTGACGTTGCAGTCTTACACCCGCGGTCCCGAACAAACTGCCGTGGTTCTGCCGACGCAGTCGGTCGCTAGCCAGCAGCAGACGCCGTTTCGCCGCGGGCTCGCTAGAATCGTCCAACGCATTGACTGTGTCATCGATACCGAGAAATGGGGCCTGCGTACGCCGGAGGAATTCCATGCGGGTGAATCGATCGCAATTTCAAAAGGTCTGCTCTCTGTTGAGTTCAATAACGGTGTTGTCGTGACATTGGAGGGACCTGCGGATCTCGAAATCCAAACCGGTGAGAGCTGTTACCTGCATTTTGGTAGGCTGCTTGCGATAACTCCCGTGTCTGATTCTGATCTCGATCGCACGCATTTCGAAATCGTGACTCCCTCGGCTCAGGTCGTCACGCCGGGGAATCAATTCGGCGTCGATGTGGACTCCAGCGGCAACACCGAGGTGCACTGTTTTGCCGGGCAAACTGAATTGATTCCGACGCGGTTAATCGCCTATCTCAAGCAAAACTCAGCCTCGACGCCGAGCACATCAGAACGCCTCGTGCTCGAGGAAAACTCGGCAGTGCGGCTTCTTTGCCGAGGCTCGGTACGCGACGTCAATATGAAGGAAAGTATCCCGGCGGTTCCGCGCCGTTTTGTGGGAATCCCAAGGGACAGCGCGAGGATTCTCTCCCCGCAATCGATCACCAACTTGCCTTCGACAGAGAACCTTTCCCTATGGTTTGAAGCCAGTCAGGGTGTGCAGCGAGACGAACGTTCGCGGGTCGTGTCGTGGGACAATTTGGCGGACGGCATCAGGACTGATGGGGTGTCTGCCCGACCGTCGCGGACCGCCGCGTGGCAGGTCGCTCCGGAAAGCCGTCCTCTTTGGCGAGAGAACAGTTTTCCGTTACTTTCGAAACCGACCGGTTGGCCAACTCTGCAGTTTGACGGAAGGAAACGCAAGGAATGTCTGGTGACATCGCCGATCGAGTGCAGCGATGACCTGACCGTCTTCGTGGTATGCAGTTTGGAGCGAGATAAAGTCGGCGCGATGCTTTCGTTGCAAAGCCAAACGAAAATTCGATTGTCGCAATCAGGGACTGAGCCCAAAGTCAACGTATCTGCGATGACAACCAGGAGCAGCCAGCAGTGGACATATCAACGGCATACCGTGAAGGGCGAGTCTCAATTGGACCAAGTCCTCGTATTGGCCGGGGTGAAATACAGTTTCGCCAAGAACACCTATGAACTGTACGTTGACGGCAGAATTCAAGGCAGTGGCATTCCACTGCAGGGTGCATCTCAGAAGCGTTCTCACGTGATCGGTGCCAACGGTTCTCAAGCGAAATCTTTCTTGGCGGGCAACATCGCGGAGATCGTGGTCTATGATCGGATGCTCGATGACGATGATTTCAACGCAGCAACCGAGGCCTTGCTGACGAAATATCACCTCTCTCTCCGGTGATTCTTCCCGTTGATTTTCTTTGCCGATGATCGACCGGTATGGTCAACTCACGTTGCGATCGCAATCGACTGACTCCACATTGAATGGCTCCACATCGACTGACTCCATAATCGTTTGCGACTTGCAGGCCACTGCATCCGCGGATTCTTGCCCCCCCCTCCCCACACTCGCCCACCTGTCTCATGAACCGATTTGCTTTGCTCGCTCTCGGGCTCGTTCTCTCAACCTGTGCTCAGGCTGCCCAACGGCCAAACATTCTTTGGATCTTCTCTGAAGACCTCTCGCCGTTCATGGGATGCTACGACGACCCGATCAACCGGGGGCACACGCCGTCGATTGATTCGTTGGCCGGTGAAGGGGTTCTGTTCAAACGTGTGTTTGTGCCCGCACCGGTTTGTTCAGCCTGTCGATCCGCAATCATCACTGGTGTGATGCAGACGACCACTGGAACTCACCAACACCGATCGGGCCGGTTCACCAACGGCGAAGTCGTTCCCGAGCGACTTCAAATTCATCTGCCCGCCGAGATGAAAACGATTCCCGAGCTGATGCGGGAGTCGGGGTACTTTACGTTCAACAGCGGCAAGGATGATTACAACTTTCACTACGACCGACGAAAGCTTTACTCGGTTGGAAGCGCTCCCGACTACCGTGCGGGCATGAATGGTTGGCAGGGCAACCGCGCCCATCACAACATGTCGATCACCAAAGACACCTGGAACGCTCGGCCTGACAAGAATCAACCTTGGTTTGGGCAGATCGAAATCAAAGGTGGCAAAGCGAATGCGAAACACGTTCGGCCGGGCGAAAAACTCGGTAAGAATGATGTCCCTCTGCCGCCGTATTTTCCTGACACGCCCGGCCTTCAGGCGTCCTGGACGATGCACTACAACGCCGCCCGTGGTGCCGACGCGAGGGTCGAAGAGATCGTTGCGCAATTGCAGTCTGACGGGGAACTCGAAAACACGATCGTTTTCTTTTTCTCGGATCACGGCAGTAACCATTCGCTCCGCCACAAACAGTTTTGTTACGAGGGTGGAGTTCATGTGCCGCTGGTTATCAAAGGCAATCACCCCGGCCTCGCAGCAGGGACCGTGCGTGAGGAGCTCGTTTCCGGGCTCGATATATCAGCCACCACGTTAGCCATGGCGGGCGTTGATCTTCCTGACTATCTCGACGGCAGAGACCTGTTTGCGTCCGACTATCAACCTCGACAACATGTGATTTCGGCACGCGACCGTTGCGACTACACGATCGACCGAATCCGTACGGTCCGTACCGACCGGTTTCGTTACATCCGAAACTACTATCCCGAACGCCCCATGTTGCAGCCGCAGTACCGCGACAACAAAGTCGAGGTAAAGGACCTCAAACGTTTGCGGGATGCGGGCAAACTGACAGACTACCAACGCGAGCATTGGTTTGGTGTGCGACCGGAAGAAGAATTGTACGACATCGCGAACGACCCACATCAAATCCACAATCTCGCGGATGATCCGAAGTTCCACGCTGAGTTGCTGAAACATCGTACGATCCTCGAGGGCTGGATTCGGGAAACCGATGACCAGGGGCAATACCCTGAATCCGTGGAGCAACTGCGGGCAACGTACGATCTTTGGAAGGACAGGGCTATCTTCCGTGATGCAGACGTGAACCCGGAGTACGATCAATTCCGCAGCGTGAAGTCGCAATAAGCCTAGGTGATCAGATTTGCAAATGATCGTCATCTTCGCTTCGCCTCCCATCATCGCATCACCATGATCCGAGACATTTTTTTCGCGGCGCTGATCAGTGTCCTCATCCAAACCGCAGCCGCATCAGGGAGCACAGCGGAGTTGATGAGCAGTCCCGATGGTCAGGTTGTCGCCACTCTCTTCACCAACGAAGAGGGAGCTCTCCGCTATCAGGTCGAATGGAAAGGACGCGTGATCATTGAGCCGTCGGCCTTGGGGATTTCAGTAGACGGACTATCGCTCGGAAGTAATGTCGAGATCGGCGAGCCTGCTGTTTCAGCGACGGATGAAACCTACGCGACGCGTGGCGTTCATTCGATCGCTCGAAATCATTACAAACGTTGGTTGTTCCCTATCACCCATCAACCCAGCGGCAGAAACTACACGCTCGAAACACGCGTTTACGATGACGGTGTCGCGATTCGATACGTCGTGCCTGGCGAGGGGACGCAGCACGTCGACGGAGAAAGTTCGAGTTGGAAAGTAATCCCAGACAGCAAGGCCTGGTATTTTGAAAGGCTGACCAAAGGTTGGAAGTTGAAGTCGTACGCGGGAGAGTGGCTCGCAACCGATATCGACAACCTCGCCGAAGCATCGCCAGTTGGTCCCGTCCAGGGAACTCCTATCGTCCTCGAACTTCCGTCCGATCTCGGATTTGCGGCGATCACCAAAGCGGCAACTTACAACTACAGCGGAATGCGGTTGAAAGCCATCGGTCATCGCACTTTGGTCGCTGATTTCACCGAGGGAAACTCCGGTTTCGACGTTGAGGGAACGATTGCTACGCCGTGGCGAGTCACCATGCTCGCCGACGATTTGAATGAACTCGTTGGCAGTGACCTAGTCAAAAATCTGAATCCCAAGCCTGACAAAGAACTCTTTGCGGACACCAGCTACATCCGCCCGGGAAGAACCGTTTGGAGCTGGGAAACGTTAGGGCTCGGAACGCCCGAGACTCAGCGAGAGTTCGTTGATCTCGCCGCGGAGATGGGGTTTGAATACACGACCATCGACGATGGATGGAAGGACTGGATCCGTCCTTGGGAAACCGTCGGTGGACTCGTCGAGCACGCGGCGTCGAAGGACGTTGGGGTGTGGTTGTGGGTGCATTCCCAGGACATCCGTTCGCCGGAGAACGACTACCAACAGATGCGAGATTACTTTTTCCGTGTCTCTCAAACAGGTGCGGTCGGTTTGAAGATAGACTTTATGAACGGTGAGTCCAAGGAGTTGGTTGATTTCGAAATCGCTGTTCTTCGCAACGCGGCGAAGGCAAGGCTGATGATTAATTTCCATGGCTGCCACGCGTCGACAGGGGAAGAGCGAACCTATCCCAACGAAATGACGCGTGAAGGGATTCGCGGAATCGAAGTGAACAAGATGCGTGAAGGACCGATCCCCGCGTTCCACAACGCGGCATTGCCGTTCACGCGGTTCATCGTTGGGCATGCTGACTACACTCCGGCGTTGTTCTCCAATCCGGGGCCAACGACGTGGGCGCATCAAGTTGCGACCCTTGTGTTATTCACGAGTGGTTTGCAGACATACGCCGAACATCCCGGCACCATGATGAATGCGAGGGACCTCCAGGAGGCGTCACATATTCTTCAGAACGTTCCACCGGTGTGGGATGAAACGATTGTTCTCGAGGGCAGCAAGATCGGGTCGCTCGCTGGCATGGCACGCCGCACAGGCGATCAGTGGTTTGTGGGTGTTGTTAATGGTGAGCAGCAAGCACGAGACTTCGAAACCTCGCTGACTTTTTTGGGCAATGGCGAGTATTGCGTCGAAATCATCCGCGACGACATCGATGGAGCTCCGATCGATTTGGTGGGCATGAACGCGAAAGCCAAACTGCACGGCTATAACACAACGACGGGGCTGGTCGTCGATAAGCATTTGCTTCGTCGTTCCGAAACGCTCGACATGCGATTGGCCCCAGGCGGTGGCTTCGTTGCCAGGCTCACGAAGCGAGACTGACAAAGGTTTGGGGGATGCGGTGTTGGAAACGTCGCAGCAGTCGCCTGGCCACGCGTGCACCCAGGCCGCAACGGCGTGATTTAGTGTCGGCAATCAGTCTTTGCACTCGTTGTCAGTAAGTATCGCTGCGTTTTCTTCGAGGATCGCACGCTGGTTCTGGCATTAGGAGAACGGAAACAAAATTTCTTGAACTTCCATGCGTAAATTGCTCCTGCGACGGAATTATAGGTGTAGGGGAGGCGATTGTTACCTTGCATCCCCTTTTTGAATCGTCATCTTTCTTTTAACGGAGCATGTTCTAATGCGTAGCCAACGTACACCACGTCGCGCTTTCACGCTCGTCGAACTTCTCGTGGTCATTGCGATTATCGGGGTTCTCGTCGGGCTGTTGCTACCTGCCGTCCAAGCGGCTCGGGAGGCAGCACGCCGGATGAGTTGCAGCAACAATTTCAAACAACTCGGGCTCAGCCTTCACAACTACCATTCCGCCTACAAGCAACTGCCGACACACGGTGGCGGCACCTCGGCGCTCAACGACAACGAGCACCACGACCGGAATTGCCAGTACTCCAATCGTGATTCGCTCAGCGTGTTGGTTGGGTTGCTGCCTTTCTTTGAACAGCAGGCGATTTGGGAAGTGATCAGCAACCCGTACGAGAACGATGGTTCTGCCGGGCTGACATATCTCATCCCTGGCCATGTATGGCAATCCGAGGTCGCGGACTATCCGCCGATGGGGCCGGCACCTCGCCACGTCGAATACGATCCGTGGGTCACTACCATTCCTTCACTGCGTTGCCCGAGCGATCCGGGAACCGGTTTGCCTGCTCTTGGACGCACGAACTACGCCGCCTGTCAGGGCGACGGTTTGTACGCGGTCAACCATGGGATCTTTGACACCAGGAACGCCGACGTTGGTTCGAGTGCCGGAAATTGGCAAGGCTCCCGCGAAGATGCCCGAGCAGCATGTCGTGGTGTGTTTGTGATGCACGGGAAAGCGAAGTTTCGTGATATCCTCGACGGCTTGTCGAACACGATCGCGATGGGCGAAATCGCGACGGACCTTGGCGACAACGACGTTCGCACTGTCGCGCAGAATGGCGGTGAGCCATCGAATGCGCAGATTCGCAGCAACCCGAGTTACTGTCGAGACCAAGCGGGCTGGATCGATGCCACGCGACCGCAGTTCTGGACAGGGGCTCCATCATCGGCGACAACTGCTCGTGGGTATCGATGGGCCGACGCCGGCAACGCAATCTTCTCAGGCATGCTGACGGTGCTGCCGCCCAACAGCGAGATCTGTAGTGCTGGACGCACGACCGGAAACTATCCTCCGTCGAGCCGCCACCAAGGTGGATGTCATGTCCTGATGGCAGACGGAGCGGTGAAGTTCATCACCGATTCGATCGAAGCCGGGGACTCGCATGCCGAAAGCGTCTGGCTCAAGGGCACCGGCGACGCCGCACCAGGAAGCCAGAGTCCGTACGGTTTGTGGGGTGCACTCGGTACTCGCGCTGCGAAGGAAACGATCAGCGAAGAGATCTAGTTGGATGCTCGTTCCCGGCCCTGTTGGCGTTGCTAGGCCATCAGGGCTGGATGGGCCGAGCGTTCGCAATCTTGTTAACCATCCTGGCGTCTAGGTCATTTCGTTTTCAAAGCCGGTCGAGAATTTATCGGCCGATCGGCGTTCGTCGCGGTGCCGCTAGACTCAGGCAAACCATTCCTTTCATTCATTTCCCCATCTAGGTAGTTCAATGAAGTCCTGCATCCTTGTGCTTGCAATTTGTCTTGGTGCCTCGTTCGTCGGATGCGGCGAATCACAGCCATCCGTCCCGTCCCCTACCGAGAGAGATGAACTCCGTGATTTGATGGCGAAAGAGGCGGCCAAAATGGAAGCCAAAGCGGCGGAAGAGGATCAGAATCCCGAGTGATCGTCGCGATCGTGCGCCGCGTTCTCTGAGTCGGCGTCTCGCAAGAACGCAGACGCCATTCGTCTTTGTCGCAGGGTGATCAAGATTTGACCAGCAGCCGAAAAATCTGCCCGTTGTTCCGGACCCCATGGGCGTGTTCGCGATGCAACGGTCGCCGGCGGAGATGCCAATACTCGAAGAAACATCATGATGAAACATTTATTGGTTTGCCTGTTTGCCATTGTTCTCGTTGCCAGTGTTCTCGCGAAGCCTGCCTCCGCTCAGTCCGGTCGCCCGCCGAACATCATTTTTATACTCGCCGACGACCTCGGCTACGGTGATTTGAGTTGTTACGGACAGACGAAGTTTCAGACGCCAAATATTGACGCACTCGCCGAGCGTGGCATGCGTTTTACCCAGCACTACTCTGGCAGTGCGGTCTGCGCCCCGTCCCGGTGTTCGCTCATGACCGGGCTTCATACCGGACACACACCGGTCAAAGGGAATGCGGAACATGCTCCTGAGGGGCAAATGCCGATGCCGGCGGACACCTTCACGATCGGGCATCTGTTGCAATCAGCCGGCTACAAGACGGGCGTGTTTGGCAAGTGGGGCCTCGGCTATCCGGGATCTGCGAGCGCCCCGCTCAAAATGGGATTTGATCGCTTCTACGGTTACAACTGCCAACGCATTGCCCATTGTTATTACCCCGCGTTCCTGTGGAATGACGACAAACGCGAACTTCTTTGGGGAAACGTGGCGTCGCACAGTCGCGACTACGCCCCCGACCTCATTCACGACAAGGCGATCGAGTTCATTCGAGAAAACAAAGACCAACCGTTCTTTTGTTACTACGCCGCGATCCAACCGCACGCCGACATGATCGCACCCGATGAATACATGGGCCGATACCGTGGGAAGTTCCTACCTGAATTCGATTACCCCGGCGACTACTACCTGCCCCAGCCTGAAGGCCACGCAGCGTTCGCAGCCATGGTCGCCGTCCTGGATGACTATGTCGGCGAAGTGATGGCTGAACTCGACGATCTCGGAATCGCCGACAACACTCTCGTTGTGTTCAGTTCGGACAACGGTCCGCATGAAGAAGGCGGTCACGACCCAAAGTACTTTGATTCCAATGCAGTCATGAAAGGAGTCAAACGTGATCTATACGAGGGCGGCGTTCGTGTCCCAATGATCGCGGTCTGGCCGGATCAAATTGCCGCAGGCTCGCAGTCCGATCACGTGTGCGCGTTCTGGGACTTCATGCCTACAATGGCCGAGCTCGCCGGAGTATCGCTCCAACGTGATACCGATGGTATCTCGATCGTGCCGACGCTGCTGAATCGATCCAACCAAGAGCAGCACGCCTATCTCTACTGGGACTTTCCTGCCAAAGGTGGTCGGGAAGCGATGCGGCGTGGCGATTGGAAAGCGGTGCGATACAACCTCAAGCAGAACCCTGACGCCCCGATCGAACTCTACAACCTTACCAACGATGTCGGAGAGACCAACGATGTGGCGGATTCGCATCCGGAAGTCGTCCAGGAGATCGGCAGCTTGATGCAGGAAGCACGATCCCGTTAGCACTCGCGACAACCGTGGCACTCTCAATTGGCGACGAACGCCGGCGCACCATGTATCGAATCACTCCGTGTTTACTTCTCGTCGCCTGCGCTGCGGCGACCCTGATGTCGGTGCCGTCTGCCGGTGCGGGGTTCACCAGCATCGATACCGGTCACACGTTGACGAAAGTTCGCGTTGCTCGGCATGATGACAAAACAATCATTGTCGGCAGCACTTACGAAGGCGACCTTATCGCCCTGAGCGACGCTGGTCAGCCGTTATGGAAGCGTGACCTCTCCGGCACCATGAATCACGACGTTTGGTGCGAAGACATCACCGGTGACCAACGCGACGAGATCCTTGCCGCTAATGCCGACGGAAGCGTGTACTGCGTCAGTTCGTCAGGCGAGCTGTTATGGCAATTCAAAGTGAATGACGCGCCGATGTACGCCGTCTGCGTTCTCGAGAAAGCAGGCGTTTCCTACGTCGTTTGCGGCGGTTTTGATAACAACATCTACTACCTGTCCGCTACCGGAGAGCAAATCAAGGTTCTTCCATCGAGTGGATACTCGATCGCCAAGCCTTGGGGGAACGATCCCTTCAAACCCAGTCCGCCCAAAGGGCTGCACATCGCAAACTTCCTGCGGAAGGCAAAGCGATCGGACGGTTCGGAGTTCCTTGTCGTTCACGGCACCATGAACGGAATGCAAGACAAAGGAGCCGTGTACCTGTTCGAGCCCCTCGCCGATCAACCGCACCGCACGATCCCGATCACCGCGGGCAAGGGAATTGGTGACCTCACGGTAGCAGTTGATGGCAATGATATCCTTCTCGGAACGTCGGCTCATGGAAACGACTCCTCCATGTCGAGGATCAACGTCGCCTCCGAACGGCAAGACTCGTTCAAGTTCCGATCGTTAAAGAAACGCGTTGACGGATTTGGTTACCGTGTCGTGCAGCCGTCCGTTTTGACGAACGATTCGCAATTCAAGTATTTTATCGTTTGTGGGCGACAGATCCTTCTCGTTCCGCCCGATCTGACCGCGGCAGAGTGTGAGGTTCATTCGTGTCGTTATTCATTCAACGACGTTTGGATGGATGGTCCGAATCAGCGAGCGATCCTCGCGAGTGCACAGAGCGGCGGCAGTAGTGTTCACATTATCGACTTGGCCGACAACACCTGGAAGAAGGAGATTGCGGAGCTACAACCGCCGGGCAAGATCGCTGCCATTCTCAAAGCATCCGACGTGGTTCGCGAAAAGGTCCATACGTTTTCGCGTCCCGAGTGGGAACGACCACCGCTGCCGGTCTATCTGATGTCCGAATCGATTAACGATTCGGTCGAGTCGATTGTGGAGCAGATTCAGCAAAGCTCCTCGAGTCCGGTCTTTCTCGATCATCAGCATTTCGGAGTAGCCGAAGATTGGGACCGCTCTTCCCTCGCGAACGAGAAGTATCAGAACAAGCGTGACCGACGCCGCCGTTACACGCTAACGCATAAGCAAGCGGTCGACGCGCTACAGAGCGTCTATCAAACCGAGAATGGTGCGGCGTACTGGGCAGGTCATGGAAACGATCCCTACATGTTCACCCTCGATACGTTGAAGGAGGTGATCGATGCGGCCGACGGTAGAAAAACGGTTTTGATCTATCCTGAACTCGAAGACCATAGCGATGACTTTGACTTCGTTCTCAAAGACCATTTTTACCCGCTGGCTCAATTCGCTCAGGATCGCAACACTCAAATTTATGTGCGCACCAAACACTGCTTTTGGCAAGGCAATGTCTATCTGCCCATGTGGAACCGTTTGCTGTCAGGCGAATTTGCAGACGTCTTTGTTCCCGCGATGGAAGAGACGACGGACAAGTCGATGGAGTTGAGCCTTGCCAGTCGATCGGGGATTTGGGCAAGCGGTGCGACGAACAGTTGGGGCAGTCGCTGTGCACGGGACAACACCAGTTTTGACCGAGCGAGACAGCATTCTCATCAGATGCTACCGAATCATTTTTTGCGGATGATGGTGTACCACATCTCTTCCGGGGCCCAGTACATCGATAATTTTCCCGTCGATCAGGAGTACATGAGCCTGCTGTGGGAACTGATCGCCAAAGGAGTTCTTTACGTTCCCAAACGTGATGAGATTGTCAGCTATAGCCCGGTTCATCTCAGTATGCATGAACCCGACCATGAGTACATGATCGAGAGCAGCAACGTGAAATGGTGTACGTTTTTTGATCCCCAACGGGAATCTCAACGTCGAATGGTGTTCAGTAGACTCAACGGGAGTTGGCCGGGTGCCCCGGTGACCGAGTGGGACTTCTCTCGATATGCGGCCGGCGTGAACGACCGACGTTTGAACTTCCTGCCTCCGTACGAGAACGGGTTGGTCCTGATCACGCCACCACAAAGCGGCCCCGATTCCGATCCCGATGCTCCGCGTGGACGTCTCGTCGACAACCTGCATCCGATCTATCGAAACATTATGGTCGAACATCACACCGATGGTCATCATTATCTCTCTGCCGATGGCCAGCAAACCTACGCCGCCGATCAATATGCCACGACGGTTGCCGCCGATATCCGCCGCGCGGTGAAGCAGTTGCCTCTGAGCGTGTCGGGCGAGGTTGCCTGGGTCGCGGCCCAGACGTCGCCGACTCATTTGCGTCTGACCCTGATCGACAGCGGTTATATCAACCCGAAAAATCGGAAGGCCGTGATTCACTTTCACGCCGCTCGTCCGACCCAAATTCGCGACGTCCTGTTCGACACCGAGTTCGATCTGTCGGATCCTGACTCAGTCACCATTCCGATTCCTTTGGGAATGTTCCGGTTCATTGACATTGAACTCGCCTCGCCGCTGACTGCTCAGTAGCCGGCACACGCTTTTCCTGTTTTTCTTATCACAGCGTCAACGGAGTTACCTCATGCAACGCACCACGCTTGTCCCGTTTCAGTTCGTTCTACTCACGTTGCTTTTGGCTACGCAGTTGACGTTGGTACCCGAGGTATCTGCGAACGATTTCTACGATCCTTCCTGTGAAAACAGAAGTCTTGTCAAAGACTTGCAAAAAGACTTCGGCGTTCCCACCGACGGATCACGAGACGTTTCCGCTGACCTGCAAAAGGCGATCGATGAACTAAGCTCCGCCGGTGGCGGTATGTTGACCATGCCTGCGGGGACGTATCAGATCGCAAACGTTCACTTGAAATCGAACGTGCACATCGGGATCGATCACGAAGCCACCTTGATTCCCTTTGTCGGGAATAAAGTCAAAAACACAACTCTGTTTTCGATGGGCAAAGACGACGAGCCTGTTGAAAACGTCAGCGTTCGCGGTCTCGGCGGACGATTCACTGCGAAGTTCTTTGAGTACGCGAAGGGATTGCAGGTGGTCGCAACCGGTAATGTCAACAACTTCTATATCGGCAACTTTCACTGCGAGGATGCCAAGACAGCATTGTCGTGCGTAAATTTCAACGCGATGGGATTGGAATCGGATCAGAAGTCGGTCCCGACAAAGGGCACCATTGAAAATATCAGTGTTGGAAATGCTCACTATGGGTATGGAGTCATCCAGGCTCAAGCCGCAAAGGATGTATTCTTCAAGAACCTTTCAGGAATTGGAGGTGCAACGCTTCGGCTCGAAACTGGTTTAGCCAAAATGAATGACGCACAGTTCGGAGGCCTTGCCAACATCGTGGCAGAGAATATTGAGTGCATTAACGGAAACTCGGCCGTGATGATTTCTCCCCACGCGATGACCAACGGTGTCGTTCAAATCACCGGAGTGAAGAGCGTCGGTTGCGGTTTTGCTGTGCGTATCGAAGGTGGATTTGTGTCGAAGAAATATTCGACCCCCGGGCTCAAGCCGGGCACATTTGCGAAAGGTTCGTTCGTGAAGAATGTCGATGCTACCTTTGGTGAAGAGGCTCAGTTGAAGCAAAAGCACCTCCGCTACATGCCGCCGGAATTACTCAGCACGTTGGAGATCCCCGAGGGGATCGGCTACGCGACACCGTTTGTTGGGCCCGCAATCGCGGCGGTGCTCAACGATGCCAACTATGACGTAAATGTCCAAGGCGTTGAGGCTCGTGGGTTTCAGTTCGCGGAAGACATCGTGACCGAACCGGTTGTCGACAACGCGAAGAACCCTAAAGCGAATCCAAAGAAGGGGAAAGGGAAACGGAAGAACTGATTGTTTTTCGATTCGCCCGTCGTTTCGGCGTTCGCTGTAAACTGACAATTGACACCGTCCGCCGATCCTTTCAATGAGTGGTCTTGAAATTGCTTTGCCATCCGAATTTCTCTCGTTTTGTCCGAACATTCGTTGTGCTGCTGTGCGTCCACGCAAGTGTTTGCGCTGTTGCAGATGACCAATCAGAGGACGCTAAGAAGAACCAAGAAGACTGGATTACGTTATTCAACGGGAAAGATCTTTCCGGTTGGACCCCAAAAATCCGAGGGCATGAACTCGGCGTGAACTATGCCGACACCTTCCGGGTGCGGGACGGTTTGCTCGTCGTGACGTACGAAGACTACCAAAAGAGCGATTCGACCAGCATTGATAGTGGGAAGCCGAATCAGTTCGACAAATTCGGTCACCTCTTCTACAAGGACACGTTCTCACACTACCTCTTAAGAATTGAGTATCGGTTCGTTGGAGAGCAAATCGCAGGCGGGCCGGGATGGGCATACCGAAACAACGGGCTGATGCTACACGGGCAAGACCCACGTTTGATGACGCTTAACCAGAAGTTTCCGGTTTCGATCGAGGTGCAATTGCTCGGTGGAAATGGCACCGACGCTCGCACAAACTTGAACCTCTGCACCCCGGGGACCAACGTCGTTTTAAACGGTTCGCTTTTCAAACCACACTGCACTAGCAGCAACTCCGATACCTACCATGGTGACCAGTGGGTTACCGCCGAGATCGAAGTTCGTGGGAATGAAATTGTACGTCACCGGCTTAAGGGCAGAACGGTCCTCGAGTACTCCAATCCACAATACGATCCTCGTGATCCGGAAGCGGCGGCGCTGATCGTTGACGACCAATTGATGCTCGATCGGGGGACGATCTCGATTCAATCGGAGAGCCACCCGACTGAGTTTCGTAAAATCGAACTGCTTAACTTGGAAGGCTCCGTCGACTCGGAAGCAATCGGTGGCAGTGATGCGACTCCTTTGGATCAAGCAATCGATCGGTTCGTCGGAAACTGGGCGATTCGGTTTCCCGATGGTGCAGCGGGATGGATGTCGTTGCAAAAAGACGCCGGCGAGTTGAGCGGTGAATTGTGGACGGTGGGTGCCCCGAAGAAGCTCACCGATGTCGACGTTGTTGACTCAACGCTTCAGTACCGCCATCAACGTGCGTTTGGCGAACCGGAATACCCGGGCGGCCCACCAACGGGAAAGAAAGAACCACGACTGCATCTCGCGACGATTCATGAAAACCAGTTGTCGGTGGTTGTCCAGCCTTCAAAAAGTAATCCCGATGGTCCGACGCTCAGCTATACCGGGACGAGACTCGCTGCACTTCCGCCGAAACCCGACCTCAAACGTGTGACCTTCGGGGAGCCGATCGTTTTGTTCAACGGAAAGGATTTGACGGGATGGGAGCTGACCAATTCGGCACAAGAGAACCGTTGGAAAGTCGTCGACGGCGTCATGGTGAACGAGACGCCGAAAACATCGTTCAATCCATTCGCTCGTTACGGCAACCTGAGAACGGAAGAGGAATTCGAAGACTTCAACCTGACGCTCGACTTCAATGTCCCGCCAGGCGGCAATAGCGGAATCTACCTTCGTGGACGTTACGAAGTGCAAGTCGTCGACCGCGACAGCAGAATGCAGGGCATCATTGGGGTTGGCTCACTGTTTAATCGCATCAATCCCAAATTGAATGCGGGGAAACCGGGAGGTCAGTGGCAGAACTACGACATCACCCTGGTTGATCGCCATCTGACCGTGGTGCTCAATGGCGAAAAAGTGATCGACAACGAACCGATTGCCGGATGCACCAATGGCGCCTTGGACGCAGATGAATCAAAACCCGGACCGATTTATCTGCAAGGTGATCACACGTCCGTCCAATATCGAAACATCGTCTTACGCCCGGTCACCAAGAACGATAATCATCCCGAGTGCTGCGCACCTCAACCGGAAACACAAGCGAAGTCAAACCGGCCAAATATCATTTGGCTGATGGCCGAAGACATGGGACTGGATCTCGAGTGTTATGGAACTGCTGGAGTGCAGACGCCGCATCTCAATCGGTTGGCGACAGAAGGAACGCTTTACACCCACGCGTACTGCTCCAATCCGATCTGTTCTCCGAATCGTTCGGCGATGATGGTGGGGGTGGATCAAACACGCACCAACAGCCAACACCATCGCAGTAACCGCGACGTCCCGCTCCGGTCGCCTTACAAACCAATTACCTCGTTTCTGCGGCAATCGGGCTACACATGCTTGCTCGGTCACAGCACAGTGATGGCGGGCGGTACCAAGATCGATTGCAACTTCCGAACTGATGAAACAGGGCCGTACGACGGCGTTGAGAACTTCGGTCTGTTTGACAAGAAAGCCGACTTCACCGCCGCGGACCAACCCTTCTTCAGTCAAATTCAACTGAAGGTCACCCACCGTGGCGATTGGTGGAATGATGTTCGCCGGCAATCGGATGATCCGGTGGATTGCGATCACGTTGTTCTGCCTCCCTTTTTTGCCGACACACCCGAGATACGTTACGACTGGGCCACCTATCTCGATACCGTCGAGTACATGGATAACGAAGTCGGCACGTTAATGCAGTCCCTTAAAGATCAAGGCCTCGACAAGAACACCGTCGTCATTTTCATTGCCGACAATGGGCGGTGTAACTTGCGAGGAAAAGGTTATCTTCACGAGTCTGGTATCCATGTTCCCATGATCGTTTGGGGGCCTGGGATCGTTTCGGAAGGAAACGTGGTGGATGAACTCGTTTGCACCACGGACATTTCAGCGAGTGTCTTGCATTTGGCGGGGGTGGATCTTCCTCAGTACATGACCGCGAGTCCCTTCATTGGCGTGGATGCTCCGAACTATCGAGAGTACGTTCGATCCGCGAGAGACATTTGGGATGAAATCGATGAGTGCTCGCGAAGTATCACGACGAAGCGATTCAAGTACATTCAAAACCACATGCCTGACGTTCCGTGGGACGCACACCAAGCGTACTTAGACCTGAACCGTCCGGCTGTTCACGTGATGCGGAGGCTCGCTCGAGAAGGCAAACTCAGTCCGGCTGAGCTGACGTTCTTCGCGGACCAAAAGCCCGCCGAGGAACTTTTTGACCTGAGTCGTGATCCCGACGAGATGCACAATCTCGCCACTGATCCGGAGTACGCCGCGGTGCTGGCAGAGTTGCGAACTCGCGAATCCGAATGGACTTCCGCGAACGAAGACTTTGGGTTGGCGGATCTTCATCAACGCGAACCAGAGATCGGCCTCGCCGGTGAACTCGCCCGCGACGGCGTGCGTGATAATGAGCCGGAATTGTGGAAGCGGCTCGAGAGCGGCGAGTTGATGGCTACCCAAGAATGGATGAAACGCTACAAGAAGAAAGCCAAACGTCCAAATAAGAAATAGCCCCGTTACGAAAGCGTTTGGACGTGTGCGATTCCCGTGGCTGGATTCGCTAGAATTCAGTCCACTGAAGTCTGGCGACGTTGGATATGTCGGATACGTCGATTCTCAGAAACGCTCGCAGCCTACGCGAGAACGTCTTTGACGACATGGCCATGCACGTTCGTCAGCCGACGTTCGAGACCGTTGTGGTAGTACGTCAAACGCTCGTGATCGAGTCCCATCAGGTGCAACAGTGTCGCGTTGAAGTCGTAAACGGTCGTTTCGTTGACCGCCGATTTAAACCCAAACTCGTCACTCTCTCCGTAACTGAATCCTTTCTTGACGCCCGCTCCTGCGAGGAAGCACGTGAACGCGTCCGGGTTGTGATCTCGACCGGTCCCGTTGGCTTGGAGGAATGGCATTCGTCCGAACTCGGTGCACCATACCACGAGTGTGTGTTCCAACATGCCGCGTTGTTTCAGGTCGGCGATCAATGCCGCGGTCGGTTGGTCCATGATCTCGGCTTGCATCGCGTGCGTTCGCTCGATGTTACTGTGTGAGTCCCAGTTCGTGATGCCATTTCCACCGGCAGGGTCGCTTCCGTTGAACAACTGCACGACGCGAACGCCCTTTTCGAGCAACCGTCGAGCGAGGATGCAATTGTTCGCGTACGCTTTCTTCAACTCGGTCCCCGTATCGGTGCCGTAGGCTCGGTGCACGCTCTCGGGTTCATTCGCAATGTCCATGACGTCCGGGACCGACGTTTGCATTCGCCCGGCGAGTTCGTAACTGGCGATGCGGGCCGCGAGATCAGCGTCGCCAGGGAACTGTTGCAGGTGTTTCGCGTTGAGCCGTTGCAGCAACGAGACACTCGCCCGGTCGGCGTCGGATGTGTATGCGTTGGGACGTCCGAGGTTCGCCGGCGGGTTGGCCGCGGTGAAGTCCGTTCCTTGGAACGCGGCGGGGAGAAAACCGCTGCCAAAATTGTTCTTGCCGCTACGGGCTAATCCGCGAGGGTCATTGATCGCAACGAAAGCCGGCAGTTCATCCGTTTCGCATCCGAGTGCATAGGTCACCCAGGCACCAAACGAAGGAAAGCCTTCCATCGTGAAGCCGGTGTTGATGAAGTTCTCGCCCTGCGGGTGAGCGCTCGTCTGCGTGGTCAGTGAATGCATGAAGCAGAAATCGTCCACCATGGATGCAAGATTGGGCAGCAGGTCCGAGACCATTTTGCCGGTCTCACCGCGCGGACGGAATTGCCAGAACGGTTTGGCGATATTCCCGGTCGGCCCCTCGAACGTTACCGCGGGGATTCCAGGCGGCTTTTGTCCGTGCAGTTTGTATAGGTCTGGTTTGTAGTCGAAGGTATCGACGTGGCTGACCGCGCCCGGGCAATAGATCACCAACACCTGCTTGGCGGGCATTTCGAAATGCGGTGACCGCGGCGCGTAAGGATTCTCATCGTCGATGTTGGGACGAATCGGTCCGGTACCCGAATTTGATGCCAGTAGGTTGTCTTTGGCGAGCAACTGAGACAACGCGATCGCGCCGAGCGACATTCCGGATTGCCCGAAGAACGATCGACGATTGAGCAGCGAGCGGCCGACAGGCGAGAGTTTTTCAGGGTTCATCAGACTCTTTCAAGGGGCGTCAGGGAACGACGATTGGTTAGCGGGGAAAGTGGTGGCGGGCAGGTCACGGCAAGAACGCAAATTCATTCGTATTAATCAGCGTTCTGCATAGCAGTTCGAGGCTTTGAGTGGTCGCGACCGCCATCGACGCGTCGAGTTCGTCTGTGGTGGGTTGGCGACATAAAAGCAATTCGAAACACCGAGTGACTTGATCCTCGAGCGATCGGCCGCGTTCCGATCGTGCTCGCTCGGCCAACAATTCCGACTGCCGGACGACGAAGTCACTGTTCATCAAATTGAGTGCTTGCAGCGGCGTTGTGGAAACAGGACGTTTGGCACGAATTTGTCCACAATCGGGAAAGTCGAATGCGGTAAAGATGCGATCATCCACGCGCCGCATTCGTTCCTGGTAAAGCATTCTCCGCCACGTTTGATCGCCATAGTTGTTGACGACTTCCCACTGGGCGTAGCGTTTCTTGACGTTGTGAATCCGATAGCTCGGACCCCCGATCGTCCGGTCGAGACGTCCGGATGCCTGCAGAACACTGTCACGGATCACCTCCGCTTCGACACGTCGCGGCGGGAAACGCCACAGCAACTGAGCACCGGCGTCTTTGGCCAATCCTTCATCGTTGGGGGCACTGGATTGGCGAAATGCTTTCGACAAAACGATCATCCGGATCATGCTCTTTGTGGACCATCCCGATTCGATAAATTGGCCGGTCAACCAATCGAGTAATTGCGGATGCGTTGGAGTCGCTCCCGCGCGGCCGAAATCGCTCGGGGTGGCGACAATGCCTGAACCGAAGAGATGATGCCAAATCCGGTTCGCCATCACCCGGGCCGTCAGCGGGTTGTCGGGCGAAACCAACCAATCCGCGAACGCTTTGCGACGCTCCGGTCCGGGGCGATCCGGTTCAATCCCGAGTTCGCCGCTGAGTCTTTGGGGGGCCGCCGCATGAACCAAATCGCGGGGACTCTCCGGGCTGCCTCGGGCGAGAACAAACGTTTCGACCGGTTCAATGAACTGAGCCAAAAACGCAGGCTGCGGACCTTCGACCAGCAATGCCGCGATGATCTCCTGGATCTCGGTCTGCAACGCTTGGCGTTCGCTGTTGTCGGTCGATTTCTTTCTCATCGCTGCCGTGGAAGCAAACGGACTCCATTGCCCGGAATTATCACGCAGTTCGATTGTGAAATCACCGTATTTTTGATTTGTTGATTCCTTCGAGATAGTCCGTCTCCAGGAAATCCTCACGGTTCGAGCTCATTCGAATCGTTTCCACCGTGACCGTTTCGGGAAAGCTCAACTCGAGCCATGGTTTTTCCTTGTTCCCCTTTTTACTAACACCTCGCCAGCCTTTTGTTCCAAAGACACCGTTGTTCAGGTTGCTGGTCGGTTGGCTCGCCACGTGGGTCGAGGGATTGTCACGAATCGTTGCCCCGAACTCAGGGGCGAGAACATTGCGATGGTCTTTTCCCGATTCGAGCACTTCCATTTCATCCATCATCACCCAACGGCCATGGAAGTCGATTCGCATCTCGTCGATCGTCTTGGGGGGGAAATGAATCTCTTCATATCCCGTCCAATCTTCGACCCACGCCCAACCCTTCGATCGCATCTTGTTTCGCAGTTCGGCGAGACGTTCTCGCAGTTCCGCGTCTCGGCGGATGCGAGGGTGGTCGGCCGATAATTCCGGAAACCGACTGCCAAACTCGACGTCTTGGAAAGCCGCCGACATCGAGTAGTAGTCCTGAATCGAGATCGGATCGAATTTGTGGTTGTGACAACGCGCGCATCCAATCGTGACACCCATCATTGACGCGCCAACGGTCTGCAGGATCTCATCCATCCGGTCCGCTCGGGCCTGTCGAATCGCGGTGGGTTCTTGGCCGACCGTCGCGGCGGGGACGTGCGGCCCGGAGACCAGGAAACCGGTCGCGTCGCCTTGGCCGAGAGCATCGCCCGCGATTTGATCACGGACAAAATCGTTGTAGGGTTTGTCTTCGTTAAAAGATCGCACCACGTAATCACGGTACATCCACGCGTTTTTGCGATACAGGTTGCTCTCGCTGCCGTTGGTCTCGGCCCACCGAATGACGTCGAGCCAGTGCTGTGCCCAACGCTCACCGAAATGCGGCGACGCTAGCAGTTCGTCCACGAGATCCTCGTAAGCCGCATCGGCATCTTTCGAAAAATCGCGCTGGAACTGGTGTGTCCGCTTCGGAGTCGGCGCCAATCCGGTGAGCACGATCGATGCACGACGGATCAGCGACCGTGCGTCGGCGGGAGGTGAGAACGAAAGCGAGGCGTCGCGCAGTCGCGAGTTCAAGAATTCGTCAATGTTCGCGTGGTCGAACTCAGTCTGCCGAGGAAGAAACGCCCAGTGGTCGATTTCCTCTTCGACGACGTCGTCCATTTGGCCGGGCCAAACCGCGCCCGCTGCAATCCACTGCGTGATCGTTGCAATGTCTTCGGCGGCGAGTTTGTCCTCGTCGGGAGGCATCGCCATGTCTTCGTCGACATGGTTGATGACCTCGATCATGTAACTTTTCTCGGGCTGGTTCGGGACCACAGCAGCCAAACCGGAATCCCCGCCACGCAGCATGTAACCGCGTCGGTCTAAACGCAGCCCGGATTCCTGTTCATCCTCACCATGACAGAACAGGCAGTTGTCTTCCAAAATCGGAAGCACGTCGTTCTCAAAATCAATCTCTGCCGATTGCAGACGCTGCATGGGAAGCGTCTGCGCGGCGAACGCAAAGAGAACGATCCAGATACGAAGATTCATAGTGTTGCCTCCCATCCGGCGCGGAATTGTTTCAACAACTGCGTTACCAAGTCAGGTTCATCCGCAGCGATGTTTTGGGTTTCGTGAGGATCGGTCTGATGGTCGAACAATTCGACGTAGATCGGTTCGGCATCGAGGTCACGGCGGTCTTTCCAAACGACGATCCGGTAGCGATCCGTCCGCATGGTGAAACCGGTGAGGTGTTTCTCAAACAGTTCGCGTTCCCAACGATCGGGAAACTGTTCGGTGATCCGGTTTTCTACCTGTTTGATCAAGGGACCAAACCACGTTTCTCGCATCGCGGGCGAGAGCGGGTTGGCCGCCCATTCGCGAAGTGCCGGGTTGGGATACTGACTGAACGCGGCGGTTTTCCATTTTTGGCCGGGATCGTCTAACAACGGCACGAAACTGTGTCCTTCCACGTGAGGCGGAATCGAAACGTGCGACAACTCGCACAACGACGGATAGATGTCGACCAATTCCACCAACGCGTCCGTCTTCGCACCGCGGGTTTGCATTTCCGGTGTCCACACGATTAAGGGGACACGTGTTGCAATTTCGTAGTTGGTAGCCTTGCCCCATACCCCCATGTCGCCGAGGTGCCAACCATGATCGCCCCACACCACGATGATGGTGTTTTCGCGAAGGCCGCCTTCCTCGAGTGCGGCGATCATTTTTCCGATCTGCGCGTCGACATAGCTGACACAGGCGAGATAGGCATGTTTGAGCGTTCGCGACAATTCCGGGCCGATCGATCCCGACTTGGGAATCCCTGCCCGGGTGCGAAGTTCGAAGGATGCATGCAGCCCCATGGTGGCCCCCGATTCAGGAGCCTGCTGTTCTTCGGCCATTGGGATCTCGGTTGGATCGTACAGATCCCAGTACTTTTTCGGCGCGATCCAATTCAGATGGGGACGCTTGAAACCGAGCGCCAAGAAGAAGGGTTTGTCCGGTTCCTGAGACAATTCTTTCAACGTTTCGATCGCGAGCAACGTGTTGTAGCCGTCGACGTAAGCGTGATCGGGCACGTCCGCACATTCATAGGCCGGGCCGCTCGCGAGTCCACGTTTCGCCGCCTCGCCGTACTTGGCGATCATGCGTCTGCGGTCCTCCGTCTGGATTCGTTGATTCTCGGGCAACGCGAAACCGCTTCGCAACTTTTTCACGCCCGCAACGGATCTCACCGGGGCCCGACTCCACGATTTATCCTCGTCGGTGTCGCCTTGATGGAAAATCTTGCCGACGTAGACGGTTTCGTATCCGTGGGCGATCAAATGTTGAGGCAGGGTGACGATGTCAGGCTGCAACTCGCGGAGTGACACATAGTTATGAAACAGCCCGGTGGTTTCGGGCCGGGCGCCGGTCATCAAACTCGCCCGCGAGGGGCGACAAATCGCTTGCTGGCAATATGCCCGATTGAACAGCAAGCCGTCTTTGGCGAGGGCGTCGAGATGGGGCGAAACCGCGATCGGAGATCCGTAGCAGCCCAACTCAGGACGCAGATCGTCGACAGCGATGAAAAGGATATTGGGTTTCTCAGCCGCATCCACACTCACAGCGATCGCGAGCACGCAGGCAATAGCAAAAAGTCGTTTCAGTAGTGGCACGTACGTTTCCTTGACCGGCTAGGCATTCAAACAGTGGCTGCGCACCGGTGTGAACACGGCCTTGCGAGTTCGGCCGCACCGGGCCTGCTGTTATTGTAATACAAAAGGGCTCGTTTGTTGAGAGGGGATTGCGATCCCAAACGACATATTTACCAATCGCCGTCTACCTGCCGTTCTTCGGCGCAGCTACTCCGTCTCTGCGTCACGCGAGTGAATGAAACGGGTAGCCGAGACTCGGCGTGTTGCCGGCTTCGCATCGATACGAAGCGAGCCGAATTTGTCACGGTTAAAACGGGCAACCCGGTCGATGAAAAGACTGACGACAAACCGTCGTGGGATCTGTTTCGAATTTGCGTCATCTTTGTTGTTTGACGCAGCGGATTTAGACATTCGATGCGCTGCTGTTTAGACACGACGGTGTCACGATGTCGGATCGTCTTGTGTTTGACGTTGGGAAGTGCTGAGTGTGATGAGGGGGATGGGCAGAGCGAGCGATTCATTTCGTTGCGTTGGAACGTGGCGTCACTCCATTGCGACGTTTCGCCACGCAATTCCCGGTTGCCTTGACGTCATCATATTAACAGAACTCTTTGGTGATTCCTGTTTCGACGATTCCTGCTTGGGCAGAGATCCCTATCGAGACAGTGACTCTTTTGCGGGCAGTGACTTTTGATTCGCGAGTGATGCGGCAAATCAAGCCGGTCCGCCCATCGCTGATCTTGCATCAGATATACTCAATGGACCTTCCGATCCTGGGAGATCTCCCTTTCATGTCCACCTTCTCAACCTATTCTTAATATGACCGCGGATTCCAGTCAGCAAGCAATTGCGAACATGAAGCAGGAGCAACTTCCTGTCCCCGAGCACCGACTGCATGGTTGGACTCACTTCGTCGGGCTTTACGCAGGCGAGCACGTTGCGGCGACCGAATTTGTGATTGGTGCCACCTTTGTTGCTCTCGGGGCATCCACTACCGACATCTTGATCGGCTTGCTGGTAGGTAACATCCTCGCGATCCTCAGTTGGACACTCATCACCGCGCCGATCGCGGTACAGACGCGTCTGAGTCTCTATACGTATCTGCATAAGATCGCGGGCGACTCGATGACGAATCTCTACAACTGGGCCAACGTGCTCATTTTTACCGTGATTTCCGCTGCCATGATCACGGTGTCGTGTACGGCGGTGAGGCTGTTGTTCAACATACCCGCTCAATTGCAGTGGTACCCGACCGACGCTCTTTTTGTAGCGATCGTGCTCGCCGTCGGAATGATCGTTGTCCTGGTGGCGATGTACGGTTTCAACGCCGTTGCTGAGTTCTCGGGATTGTGCGGGCCTTGGCTCGTCGTCATGTTTGTCAGTGGCGCGTTGGTTTTGTTTCCGGCACTCGCCGACGCGGTGTTAGGCAGGTCGACGCTCGACGGTTTTCAAGACTTTATCACGATCGGCGACCATTCGATTTGGACGGGCGTCAACGCGCAGGGTGAAAAAGGCATCGGTCTGTTGGAAGTGATCGGGTTTGCTTGGGCGGCCAACACGATCACCCACTTCGGCCTGATCGACATGGCGTTGCTGCGTTACGCGAAACGTTCCATCTATGGGTTGTGCACGAGTGCGGGCATGTTGTTCGGGCACTACGTTGCGTGGATCGCCTCTGGAATCATGGGCGCTGGCACCGCGGTTCTTTTGAAATCAACGATCGTCGAACTCGATCCGGGTGACGTCGCCTACCGCGCCTTGGGCATGTCGGGTTACGTGATTGTGATCATCGCGGGTTGGACGACGGCTAACGCAAACCTCTACCGAGCCGGTTTGGCTGCTCAAGCAATCTTCCACAATCATTCTCGTAAAATGGTGACGTTCACGGTGGGCTGCGCGACGGTCGTGATCGCGTGTTTCCCGTTCGTGTTTGGACAAATGCTGCCGCTGTTGACGTACGCAGGTTTGCTCGTCGTTCCGGTTGGCGCGATTGTCTTTGCGGAGCACTTTGTCTTCCCGCGCATCGGCTTCACTCGTTACTGGGTCACGTACCGCAAACTCAATCACAGCACGCCCGCAGTCGGGTCGTGGATCGCAGGACTCATATTCGGGTTCGGGCTCAATGCGATGCAGGTGATGTCGTTCTACTATCTCTTCTTGCCTACATGGCTGTTCACCATCGTCGTCTACACGCTGTTGGCGAAGAGCTATGGGGCTGCGGAAAAGTATCCGGTTGAGGAAGAGGCCGAACGCAAGATGAACGTCGCGATCGCGGAATTCCAAAGAGTGCAAGCCGAGGAAGAAGGCGAGCCGATCGAAGATCATTCGACGCTCTCAAAAGTCTTCCGGGTGATCTCTCGGACCAGCCTCGCGCTCACGCTCGTCCTAGCGGTACGGGTGATGTTCTGGAGCCCCAACATGGAAATATACGTGGACAACCGGGATCTCTTTTACACCTGGGCGTTTGTGTTCACGATTACCTACTTTGTTTTTGCCTACGTGGTCCTACGTCGTCGTAAAGCACTCAATCCCCAAATCGCGAGCTAGCCGTAGAAATCTCATGAATATCAAACAAGAAACCATCCCGCTGAACGAGGAAAACCTGCATCGATTGCCACCGGATGTCGCGCGGCCGACCTACCAACGCAGCGACTTGAAGACGGGAATCATTCATGTGGGCGTTGGCGGATTTCACCGTTCGCACGAGGCGTACTATACCGATCTGCTGATGGGAGACGGTGACTCGCAGGCCGATTCAAAAGCATGGGGGATCTGCGGTATTGGGTTGCGAGAACCCGACCGTAGGATCGCCTCGGTCCTCGAAAAGCAAGACTACCTTTACACGCTGATTATCCGTCACCCCGATGGCAAGATTGAGAATCGAGTGATCGGATCTCTCATCGATTTCATGATGGGGATCGACGATCCGGGCGCGGTCATCGATCGCATGGCGAGCCCGGATACCAAGATCGTTTCGCTGACAATTACCGAAGGCGGATACAACCTCGATGCCGCGACCGGCGAGTTCGACATCAACCATCCCGACGCGCAGCATGATCTAATAAATCCGGAACAACCCAAGCTGGTCTTCGGTTATTTGACCGCCGCGTTGCAGAAGCGACGTCAGCAAGGCCTGCCACCGTTCACGATCCAGTCGTGTGACAACATCCAACACAATGGCGACCTGACCCGGCGAGTCGTCTTGGAGTTCGCTCGTCACCAGGATGAAGAGCTCGCAAAGTGGATCGAAACCAACGTTGCGTTTCCCAATGCGATGGTCGACCGTATCACTCCGGTGACGACCAACGACGATATCGAGTATCTCGAGAACGAGTTTGGCCTAGCCGATGAATGGCCGGTCACCTGTGAACCGTTCTGCCAATGGGTGATCGAAGATCAATTTGTGAACGGACGCCCCGAGTGGGAAAAAGTGGGGGCACAGTTCGTTCCCGATGTGACGCCCTATGAGAAGATGAAACTCCGGTTGCTCAATGCCGGGCACTCCGTTCTCGGTCTACTCGGTTCGGTCTATGGTCACGAAACCATCGATGGTTGTGTTTCGGATGAACTCTTCGCGACCTACCTGCGGCGATTCATGGACGTGGAGGCGACGCCGGTCCTCGATGCGGTCGAGGGAATCGATCTGGCTGCGTACAAGGACACGTTGATCGAGCGTTTCGGAAACCCAAACATCAAAGATCAGCTCGCGAGAATCTGTTTGGAGAGTTCGAGCAAATTACCGGTCTTCTTGGTCCCAACCATTCGCGAGAATCTCGCGAAGGATGGCAGCATTCGGTTTGCCGCACTGGTCATCGCGGCGTGGTGTTACTACAGCGATCGCCAGGTTGACCAACACGGCAAAGAACTGGATATCGTTGACGATAAGAAAGCCGAACTGCACGAGGCTGCAGCGGGTACATCGAAGGATCCGTTGTCGTTCTTGAAGATCACGTCTGTCTTCGGTGACCTCGCCCAAAGCCAAAGGTTCACGGAAGTCTATGCCGAAATGGTCAACGCACTGTATCGGAATCCCGACGTGTCGGTGCTCATGAGAGAGGCATTGCGAGCCGACGGTTAAAACCTGTTCGCGAATCCATCGTTGGGGCTGTGTTGGTTCCATACCCAATTGATTCAATCCGCGGTTTAATCGGCAAAGAAGTTTGCGTCGCGGAGTCTTGAGGAGACTCCGCGGCACGGGCTCGAACACGTTTGTTGAGTCTCGCGCGGTTTCACCCGAGGCCTTACGGCCGTTCGGCTCCTAATTTCAGCTTGGTTGTTTCAAGGCTGCGTCTACCTTTCCGTGAGCCGAAGTGCGTAAGCACTCGGGTTTTGGGCGTGATGGGTTTGCATGCTCTTTCGGCGGTTTCACCCGAGGCCTTACGGCCGTTCGGCTCAAGCTGCGCGGGGTTCCGAAGTGTTTGTTGAGTCTTGCTCTCGTGCTTCATCACGATCAGGAATGAGGCTTCAAGG
>NZ_ANOH01000146.1 GCF_000346505.1 Aporhodopirellula sallentina SM41 | reverse complement strand
ATTTCCCCTTCAACGACCGATCTCGTCAGTGCCGAATTCTGCCACACGTCTTCCGACCGATTTGCGATACCGCCAAGGCGGATGGTTGTTCCTGGGCACGCTGTTGGTGTTCTTCCTCAGCAGCCTATTGCTCTACGGGATCTATGCGGCATCGCGTCAAGGCGACCCGCAAACGGCCGTCGCGCTGCCGGCGAGTTTTCTGTTGAGCACCGGTTTGCTGATCGGCATCAGCGGGTTGGTTCATTTCTCGACGCGAGCGGTCCGGCGCAGTCGCCGATTCACCACAGCAGCACTGTTGTTAATCAGTGCAATCGTTGCGGTGGCGTTCATGATGATCCAGTACGAGTCGATGCTCGAACTGCTTCGCGGTCCGGCGATGCAAGGCGGAACCGGCAAAGGCGTCGCGGGGATGGTCGTCGTGCTCGCGTTTCTTCACGCGTTGCACGTCGCCGGCGGAGTGGTGTCGCTATGCATCGTTGGCATTCGCGCCGCACTCGGGAAATACGACCACGAACGATACTGGCCCGTCGACTTTGCCGCGCACTACTGGCACTTTCTCGATCTCGTCTGGCTCTGCATGCTGGCCACGTTCATTGTCACGACGGGCGGCTTTGAGCTAAGCCTTTAGCGGTTGCGATCGATCGAGGCCGCATAGCAATTTGCTACGCGTATCGCTGACGCGTGTCTGCCTGCTCGCCGCCTACTGAATTTTTTCGGGCAGCGGCTCATCGGCCGGGACCAACCGCATCGAGATACTGTTGACGCAGTGGCGGATGTTTTTGTCCGTCAAATGCTCGCCTTCGAAGACATGCCCGAGATGGCCACCGCAGTTGTTGCACATGATTTCAGTGCGCCGACCGTCGGCGTCGACCTCTCGCAAGATCGCACCTTCGATCTCATCGTCAAAGCTCGGCCAACCGCAGTGGCTGATGAATTTGTGTTCGCTCCGATACAGCGGCGCGTTGCAGCGACGGCAGATGTATATGCCCGCGTCTTTCGTGTTGGTGTAACCGCCCGGCCCGGGCGCTTCGGTCCCTTTGTGCAGAATCACGCGAGCCGCTTCGGCATCGAGATCGTTGTACTGGGGCGTGGCGTCTTTGCTCGATTCGTCGGTCATGATGCGTCAATGAATGGAGGATCGGGGTTGTCGTTGCGAAGCGATTCGGGCGGCCGGTTTTGTTCGATCCGGGCGTCCGTTTGAGCCTCGACCGCGCCGCTGTAAATCTCATGGGCGACCAATACGATCATGCCAACAAACAGCGGCAGGATATAGTAGAGGATGCGAAAGATCAAAACGGAAGCGAGTACCGGTTGCCCCACTGTATCTTTGAGCAAAGTCCAAAGGATCAACTCCAACACACCGAGTCCGCCGGGCACCTGAGAGATCAACGAGACAACGATCGCCACCAAATACGCCGCCAACACCATCGAGAACGGCACATCCGCCCCGCCCGGCATCACGAGATAAAGGGCCGTCGCCGAGATCAACAAATCAACCGCCGCGACCGACGCCTGCACCGACGCGAGGCCAACCGATGGAGGTCGCAAATGCAGCTTTCCGATCGGCCACGGCTTGTGCCAGAACAAACAAACCAGTCCGTAAAACGCGGTGACCGACAACAAGATGATCCCCAACGTCCGGGTCCCGAACGGCAACGCGTACTTCGCCGGCAGTTCAATCGGCGCGAGCGTCAACGCGACCCCGCCGAGCACACAAACCCCCGACCAAAACGTCAACGCCAACACCGACATCAACGCAACGATCTGCGTGTGCGTCAAACCCCACCGGTGATAAAAGCGATACCGGATCGGCGCCGCAGCGATCAACGTTCCGAGGTTGTTGCCGAGCGAGTAACCGAGGAACGACACCAACACGACCCGCCGCAGCGGCAACACCCGGCAAACGTAGCGCAACGCGAGCAAGTCGTAACAGGTCAACAGGCCGTAGTTCAGCGCGATCAGGATCGAAGCGATCACGAGGTAAGCGGGCTCGATGCTGGTGATCCCACCAACGAACTCTTCACGAGTCACCTTGCCCGCTTCGGTGATTAACAACTTGACCGCAAAACCGAACAGGACCAACGCCATCGCGGGCCCGACGAGTTTACGTGGATCGACCTTGAACAATGGAAGGATGCCTTGGGGGATGCGTCACCGAAACAACGTCAGGTTAAATACGCCAGATTGGGACTGCGTTAACTTGGGAACACGTGTACTTGGGAACGCGTTCAATGGGAACAATGCTGGTTGGGAACGATGTTGCTAGCTCGTCCAATTATAAATCACTGGGGTGAAACATCGAGATAAACCGCCGGACCATCGCACCACGAAACTCGAAAATCGTGATGTGTCCACTTTCATAACACCCACCGCCTGTTTCTCGAAGGGGCAGACCGGATTTGGAAACACTCGTGACGGGAACTTAACGAAGAACTCGCGAGCCACTCGGCGAATCGGCATCCCACAACAAAACACCCCGGCAGACTCAAACGCATCAGGCACGCCAACGACATACCGGATCAACGCACGAGTGGCGCGTCACGATCAAGAATGAGGGTTCCAGAGCGTAGTGAAAATCGACAAGACTTTCGATGATTCAGAAGCCATCCCGAAACTCTCGGCGAGTTTCGCTACCCGAAAACCAGGCTTTGACGCACCACTGGCGACAGATTCGTCGCGGGATTGCTGCGAGGAGGCATTGTAGATCGACGGCGATCGAGCGGTATAGCGACCGCTCGGCGTTTCATGAATTCTTCGCATCGGCGACGCGAACGAGTACCGCACCGATTCGCATTCCGGTGCGGTCCGACTGCTGACTCAGTGAGGATCGGCAAACATGCCGTCACTCGAGTGGCGACTACCAGACCTGAGGTTGCCCGCCGGCGTCTTCGTAATCGATGTCCTGCAGTTCGAGGTCACGATAGCGATCCTGCATTTCTCGCAGATCGCTGTCATCGAGTTGCAAGTCACGCTCTTCGTCGTCCGTCCGTTCGGGCGAATCATCCGGAGTCTCTGCCGATTCCTCGGGCTCGGCGTCCTCGTCACCGCTGATTCGATCACGGTATCGCTCGTCCGCCGCATCCGAATCGACGCGAGCCGACAAATCGGACGCTCGGCTGCCGCCGGGGTCAAAGAGACTGCCGACGCGTCCGGAATCACGCAGCGTGCGTTGCCACGCGCCGCCGTAAGACGGATACGACTCCAAGTCACAGTCCGCACACAACCGGCAACCACCGGTGCTGGCCAAAACCGGCCCGGCGAGAACCGCGACCGTTAGGATTGTCGCAATCTTTCGGCGGCGTGGGCTCAACGATTCGTGTCGTGCAGATTTCGCTGCAGTGCGATCGGCGGATTTAGTCATGGGACGCCCCAAAACGGGAGTTTTTGGAAGGAAAATGCGGCGGAAGTCGGACCATTTTCGTCTTCGGCCATTCACCACGGCTCAGCCCAGTCAAAATGGGAAGAATTTGCGGGTTAATCCGATCGCATCGAATTTTCTGGCATTTTTTTTCAAAATTCACTCAAGTTCGACCTTCCCGGCGGAGTGCCAAATACGAGAGAAAGAAATTGTCGCGGCCAGCACGGACCGCTCGCCCGACCCTCGAGCACGAACGCTCGAGTCTTTTCTGCTCAGTACAAGGAAGTAAAGTGATGGCTCAAATCGTATTCATTGCCTCGGCGTTCAGTGCACTCGGACTCCCGATGGTCGCGCTCGTCGCGTTGTTGCTAGCAAAGCTGACCACGGGTACAGCGGCCCGCAAAGCCGAACGACGCTTCCTCGCCGTTTTGGTCGTGATGACACTCGTGACGGCCCATACGGTTATGATGCAGAACGCCGCCTGGCTGATTCATACCACGACGCTGTCGCTGATGGTGATCGGTTCACTATGGATCCCGGGCCAGAAATCACTTAGCGAATCCAACGACCCGTTCTTCGCGGGATAATTTGATGCCCCAATCCGCCTCCACCCTGACCGATTCCGATTCCTCTCCCGTAACGAGAGTGAGCGTCGTTCCTGGTGGACCGGTGGAAGGCAAAATGAGACCGCCGGGCAGCAAGAGCCTGACCAACCGAGCCTTGATTTGTGCGGCCTTCGCCAGCGGGACCAGCCGCCTGTCCGGGACCCTGGTCAGTGAAGACACCGAGGTCATGATCGAATCCCTGGCGAAAATCGGGGTCTCGATCAAACCCGTCGACGGCGGCCGAACACTCGTCGTCGAGGGCGTCGGGGGAGTCGTCAGCGATGACGCGAGGAAGATCAGCTCCGAAACCCCGGTCGAAATGTTCATCGCCAACAGCGGAACGACGGTCCGATTCCTGACCGCAGCCCTGTCGGCATTTGGTGGCAAATATCGTCTGTCCGGAATCGACCGCATGCACGAACGGCCCATCGGCGACCTCGTCGATGCGATCGCACCGGCACTCGACGGATCGATCGCGGCAACCTCCGAAGGAAAATGTCCCCCGGTCGACATCGACTCCAAGGGATGGACCGGACAACCGATGCGTGTCGGAGGCGGCGTCAGCAGCCAATACCTCAGCGGCCTGATGATGGCCGGCCCCATTGCTAGCAAACCTATCCGAATCGAAATCGTCGGCGAGATGGTTTCGATCCCCTACGTCCGCATGACTGCCCGTTTGATGGAATCGTTCGGCGGAGTGACCGGTTGGGAATTCGACGGCGACGAACCGTGGTCAGGGCTGCGCTGCGTCAACGTGGAAGGGTCCTACCAGGGTTGCGAATTTGACGTCGAGCCGGATGCATCGGCGGCGAGTTACTTCTGGGCCGCCGCCGCGATCTCAGGTGGACGCGTCCGCGTCGAAGGACTCACCGAGAACGCCACGCAAGGCGACGTGCGTTTCGCCCGCGTGCTCGAGCAAATGGGCTGTCAATATTCCTCGGATGAAAACGGGATCACGATCCAAGGCGGGCCGCTCTCCGGGATCGACGTCGAGATGGGCGAGATCAGCGACACGGTGCAAACGCTCGCCGTCGTCGCTCTGTTCGCAGACGGCCCGACTCGCGTCCGCGGGGTCGCCCACAACCGATTCAAAGAGACCGACCGGATCGGCAACCTCGCGATCGAACTACGCAAACTCGGCGCCCGCGTCGACGAGCACGACGACGGCCTGACGATCCATCCTCTGTCCGATCCGGCTCGGCTCAGCGTCGGCGGCCCGGTCGTGATGGAAACCTACAACGATCACCGAATGGCGATGAGCTTCGCGCTGCTCGGGCTGCGGCTGCCCGGGATCGAGATTCTCAACCCTGCCTGCACCCGCAAGACCTACCCGGACTTCTGGGCCGATCTGCAAACGTTGACCGGACGGTCGCACGTATGGACCACAACCGGCGCGACCGGAGCCGTGGCCCCATGAGCCTTCTGATCACCTGCGACACCGGAGGCTGGCGAACTCCCTCGCGACTGCGATCTCACCTCGCAGGCACGCCGCTGGAATCGTCCACCTCGGTGAGTGAACGCCGGCCGAACGCGGCCGCTGCAGGTGACGATCCGCTCTCCCGAACAGGCATCGATCGCGAGGCCTACTTCGCCGCCCGACGTTTGGCTCACCGCAGCGGTGCGAGCCTGATCAGCAACGAACTCCGTTCTGACTTGATCGACGTCGGGCACTCGCTGCACCACCGCGAGCTATTCCCGCCGCGTGCCCGCACCCTGCCGCCGGCCACGCGCGATGCCATCATCGAGGTCATCTACACGCCCTATCGCCAAAAGGTCGAGCGTCAGATCCTCACGCTCTTGCATCATTGGTCCTACGTCGTCCACTTGTCGATCCGAACGTTTGATGCCAAGACCAGCCAAGGCAACTGGCGACGCGGCGACATCGGATTGCTCTACGATCCGTCGCATCCCGACGAAGTCGACTGGTGCCTGGATTTCATCGAAGAGCTCTACGACATCTCGCCTGATCTCAAAGTCCGCCGCAATCACCCGGGCCGCGGCACAAACGATTCGCTGACCAAAACGTTGCGATCTAAATTCTCGCAAGAGGTTTATCTCGGAATCGAAGTCGTCCTCAATCGCGCGTGGATGTCCCGGCCGGTCGTGCTGCGAGACGTCGTGCTCGACCAGATCGGCGAGGCGATCGCGTGCCTCACCGCCGAACCCGCGTCCGAGCAAAGAGCCCAAGCAGCGTGACGTCGGTCCGCCAGAAGACGCGTTAACGCGCGAGCAATCGAGGCACGCTCCACCTCGCTCTCACTGCGCTGTTTGCTCTGTACTATTTGCACTGACCTGTTTGCACTGACCTGGCCTGCTTTCACTGCCCCGCTCTGGGTCCACTGCCCTGCCCTGCGTGGATGCCGCGGCACCCTGATCCCTGCCCTCATCCGGTGCAAATCGCGCCCGTTGAACTTTAGCGCATTCTCGGATTCTTCCGCCGACGGGATTTTCTCAAAGATTTCTCTACCGTCCGCGACGATGAACGAGAGACAAGCACACGCATGAAGCGAAAGAATGTGCCGTTTCAAGGACGAAGCTGGTCTTTTCCACCATCCAGCTGACGAGTCCCCTACCGTGCGAAATCTCACTATCGGTGCCCTGATCATTATCGGCGGCACCGTCGCCGCCCTGCCCTTCCGCCGCGCCTCGACTGATGAGGCGTCCACCGATGGCGATTCTGTTTTGGCAACCGGCCCTTCCGACGGCCTAACCGCGAGCGACGAATCCGTTCCGTTCGAACAACTCTGGGTCGCCCCGGAACAGCCCTACGCGGCCGCTCCGTATCAAAACTCGCCGACACGCAGCACCCCGGGCGCCCCGAGTTCGCTCGCGTCCCAGGTCCGCTCCGCCGACGTGCCCCAGGGCATTCCGTCCAACGCGGTCGCTCGCCCCCGCCGCGATCTCACCATCCCGTTGACCTACGACGACCTCGCCGTGCCTCTGCACACGCCGTTGTACGAGGACGGTCGCTACGACGCGTTGGCCACCCACCAACAATCCGGTCGCCCGGCACGAGGCCCTACCACTAGCTCCCCTTCTACCGCCGCACCTTCTACCGCCGCACCGTCTACTGCCACCAGAACTACTGGCATCGCATCCAACTCCCGTTCGGCTCAAACCGCGAACGGCCTTCCCAGCCGTTTCGAGTCGATGCGAATCAGCATGGATTCCGACGATAACGCCGCGCGTCCACGAGCACCGTGGGAGATGTCCAATGACCTTCCCCAGTCGATCCTGACCGACTCGGCCGATCCACGTTCCCTCGCCCGCCGCCCCGATCAGGCATTCCCATCTGACCGAAACGCGTCTGCGGACGGGAACCTATCAGCCAGCTTTGATGCGGCCCCTCCCACGTCATTCGGCTTTCAATCGCCCGCTGGTTCGAGTCCTCAGCCCGAACGCCGATCATTGCCCGCCAACCAGCCAGCTCGATCCGGCGATGTCCGCGGACAACTCGCCAGCGATCCGCACGCTCGCCAGGCATCCGCACCCCAACCCGATCAATCGGCTCGCCCACGTCACTGGATCCGCCAACCCCAATAAAACCCAACGCGTTCCACGGGGAACCGTCCCCCTAAACGCCTTTTCCAACATCGACGTAGCCCATCCAAGCCCCCACCCTGCCCTCGAGCACCACGTAGTGGATCTTGTTAATGATCCCTCTCTACCAAAAGGATCTTTAACAAGATCCACTACGCAAAAATCGAGCAGACCGAAACGACTAACCAGTCGCCACAAACGCTCCGCTCGCCCTCACCCGGCTCACACGTTCCACGAGAAACACCACCCCAGAAACGCCCGACCGTGTCAACCCCTGTTTCTTATGAAACCGACCTTGTTTCCCAGCGCGCGTTTCACTTAGTTTCCCGGTCGTGTCCGATGTAGATGGATCGCAATTCCGCGATCCGGAAGGACACGCTCAGGAACATCAACCGTGGCTAGGATCTTCAGCGTAGTGAATCAGAAAGGAGGCGTCGGCAAGACAACGACGTCGGTCAACCTTTCTGCTGCGTTGGCCCTCTCGGGTAACCGCACGCTTTTGATTGACATCGATCCGCAGTGCAACGCCACCGGAGCCGTCGGCAGCGAACCGGCCGCCTACCACGCCTTGCTCGGCGACACACCTCTGCCCGACGTCGTTATCGAAACCGAGACTGAAAACCTCAGCCTCCTTCCCGGCAGCCGCCGCTTCCAAGACGCCGACGTCATGGCCAACTCGGACGAGCACGCCACCACCAAACTCCGTGGCCACCTCGACAGTGTCATGGAAGACTACGACTACATTCTCATCGATTGCCCGCCCAGTGCCGGCGCGATGACCGAGACCGCACTGACCGCCAGCACCGAAGTGCTGATCCCAATCCAATGCGAGTACTTCGCCATGGTCGGTGTCGCTCAACTCATTGGAACCATCAAGAAGGTCATCGGGGCGACCGACGGACGACTGACGTTCGGCGGCATCCTGTTGACGATGTATGACGAGTCGCTCGAACTGACTCGCGAGATCGACGAAGACGTCAGAGACTTCTTCGGCGATATCGTTTTTGAAAACGTCGTGCCCCGAGACGTCGCGCTATGCGAAGCCCCGAGTCACGGCCAAACTGTCTTTCAATACGCCCCGCGGAGTCGCGGTGCGTTCGCTTATACTCAACTGTGCATGGAGGTGCTGCAGCGTGACTAGTGCAACCACTCAAGGATCCTCGCAAGGGAATTCGTCCGGCTCATCACAACGTGGCGGTGCGGCTCGCAACGGCAGCGGCAAGGACCGACGACTCGGCAAAGGACTCGCCGCGTTGCTGGGCACTCCGATGGACGAGGACGGCATGCCGATCGATGAAGCCAGCTCGTTCGGTGCCGAAGGAAAAGGCGGCTCGACCAAATCCAAACCCGCACCAAGCGGCGACGGTGGCAGCGAGTCGGGCATCCAATCGCTCGAGCTTCCGATCGACCAAATCGAAGCCAACCCGTTCCAACCGCGTCGCGAGTTCAATCCCGACGAGATCGCGTCGCTCGCCGAGAGCATCAAGAACCACCAGCAACTCCAGCCGGTGCTCGTTCGAATCGTCGACGGCAAGTACCAACTGATCAGCGGCGAGCGTCGTCTGCGTGCGACCGTTCACGCCGGCCTGAAAACCATCCGCGCCGAAGTCCGCGAAGCCGATGACCGACTCGTCGCCGAACTAGCAATCATCGAGAACCTGCAACGCAAGGATCTCAATCCGATCGAAAAAGCGATGTCGTTCAAACGGTACATCGACGAACACAAGTGCAAACAAGATGACCTTGCCCGCCGCTTGAGCATCGACCGCAGCACGATCGCTAACTTGATGCGTCTGCTCGAACTCCCTCAATCGATCCTCGACATGTTGGTCGCCGGCGAGATCAGTGCCGGCCACGCCCGCGCGTTGCTGCCAATCGGCGAAGAAGAAATTCAGATGCAGATGGCCAGCAAGATCGTGTCGGAGACCTGGAGCGTTCGCGCAACCGAGAGCGCCGTTGGCGAATTGTTGCGTGCCGAGGAAGACGCCGAGACGGGTCTGAAGGTGACCAACAAGTCACGCCAAAAACGCAAACCCGTGCCGCCGCACATCGAAGCGATGCAGCAAGAAATGCGAATGGTGTTCGGCACCAAGGTCGAGATCAAAGCGTCGGCTCGCAGCCGCGGCAAGATCACGATCCACTTCAACGACGCCGAAGAATTCGAACGTCTCCGAGAACTACTCGGCTCCGCCGCCCGACCACAACTCCGCGTCGCCGGCTAGAGCGTTACGAAGGTTAAGGTGTCTGATTCCCGTATCCGGATTCGCCAGAATTCCCCCCCCCCGAGTTCTGGCGACATCGGCTACGGAACGATGAGACACCTACCAAACACTCTCCCCGATACTTCCAAACCCGACGCGTCGATTTCAATCCAACACGCACGGGTTTTCTCCAGGCGAAAGCCCCAACCGTTTTCATCACCCGCAAACTCTCTCTGGCAATCCGCCTCCCCTTTTGCCCGTCGGATTCCGCGGCCAATGCCATTCGGCTGATGGGGCCTCGGGATGTCTCTTGCGTACCAAACGTACGACCGTTTGCGATCCGGCGATCCGCACCAGCCTTCTTACCACGCCCCTGTTTCACATTGTTTCACGTGGCCTTCCGCTGGGGGATTCAGAATGCGCCGGATGCACCCGTTGCGCGCATCTCTCCACCTTCGACGCCTTCTCCAGTTCTGCGATTCGTAGGCAATCCGTCGTTCATTCTCGATAGGCAGGCGTGGCAATCGATTCTGATTTGTACATGCCCACACCGACGATACCTGCCTTGACGGCGAGTGAAACCTGAAGGGGCACGTCGTCTTTCGGGATCACGGTAGCTGTGCTGCACCAAGCAACAGCCACTCAAGTTTCGGAATAACCATGTTGACTCTTTCGCGGCAACGATTGCTCGCGAACCGGCATGGAGCCCCGACCTCCTCCTCCCCCTGATTGCAATGGATGCTCCTACGGGCATTGGTACGATGAACAAGGACGTTAAACGAGCACTCATTTTGTGGCCGGCGATCTGCGCAACCGCGATCACCGCCGCCACCACCCTCCCACTTTGCTGGGACGCTCAATCACATTCCTGTCGGTCACGCGGTATCGCGATCGACTCGTCGACTCTGGCCCGAGTTGTACGCATCGCCCATCACTTGATGGTGCCCGGCGAACACTCGACAACACCCGCTCAACACATTGAGTCGGTGACCGATGAAATCACCGGCACCATGATGGCAAGGTCATTGCAGGAAGCGCTGCAGGACGTCACCCCCTCCCACCGCCCCGACCGAGGCAAACGGGGGCTCGCGATTCCGCAGCGTTTCGCAGAAAACCTGGCAGGCGAAAAAAGTGCCACCCAGGATAAGTTTGTTGTGGAAGAGAAGGAACACTCGTCAGACGCAGCGGACCTGGACGCGAGCAACCAGGTGATCGCTCGGACGTTGTTGGCACCGGTACTGGACCCGGTGGCGGAGCTCGCAGGATATTCGGGACCGGAGACCGCCCCCACGGTCGCTCCGCAACCCCCGTCCGATCCCGGCCCAGGGTTGGACGATCCTTTTGCCGCCACCGGCATGACCGAGAACGCGTGGCTCGAACTCGTTTATGGATCCGACGCGGACCAAAGCGAGCTCGACGCGATCGCGGCTAGCGAAACCTTCTTCGCCGATACCGCGAATACATCCGAATCCGTTGCAAAATCCGCGACCGACCACCCATCGGATCTCCCCGGATCGCTGTTGCCGAGAAACGTCGAGGTGCTCGCCAAACCGAGCCGGCAGCCCGTTCGTGTCGAGGCCCGTCGTGAAACTGGCCTCAAGACCGCCACCATCGCATTGACGCCCTCGGTATCGGCGGGCAGCCCAATCACATGGCCACGGCCCAAACAACTCTGCCAAGATCTCTCGTTGATTGTCGCAGACGCAAACATCAACCGGGTACTCAGCCGCAACAACGGGATCGCCACACTCACATCGATCGACAAACCATCGAGCGACACGATGCGGGACCTGATCGCCGAAGGAAACCTACGCGTCAATTCCGATCGGACCGCCACCGCGCTGCAGCGTCAAGCGACCGCCGTCGTGATGGGCCGATGGGCGAACAAAGTCGAATCGACGCTCGATGAATTGCGAGCCCTGCCGCGAATCGGCGACGACCGCAGCGGGCAACTGATCCGCAAACTCGCATCGCTCTCCGAAGCCGGCCTGCAATTGGCCGAACGCGTTCCCGCACGCGACCAACAGGTCCGTTGGCTGCGAGCCGCACACGCACTGTCCCGACGGGCCGCCGTCTGGGGACCGATCTGGAAACTCGCGCAACAAGACGACAACACTCAAACGCCGTCCGACTTGGCCGACCAAGACGGAAACCTTACCGACGACGTATCCGCATCCATCCCGGGAGCACGCCTGTTCGGCAACCCCAACGGATACTCGCTCGTACGTTTCCACGAGGCCGCTCCTGCGATCGGCGATCATGTTGTCAACACGATCGAGCGACTCCGCACGGAACTCGCGCAAACCGGCGACCTGGAAGGTTGGAACACATTCCTGTTGCTCGACGAGATCGAATCCGCGGTGCATAGCGACGATGCCGACGCACGTTCGCTGCTCGCACAACGTTTCCTGTCTCGCCTCGATCATCACTTGCTCGACGGAGCACACCAGGAATGGTTGCAGCGTGATACGATCCGCGTTCTCGCATCTGCTATGCAAACGTGGACGGCACAACCGATCGACTACGCCCGCTTGCTGTCCGACATTGAACGCGGCGAAACCGATTCGATCGATCTCGCGGCGATCAAAGTCAGCGAAGCGTTTCAGTCGCTACGGTTCTCCAACGACATCGACGCCGCTCGAGTTGCCAAAGCAATCGACGTGACCTATCGAAACGCCAACGTGCGAACCGCGATCTCGGTCGACTTGATCGACCGGCTCATGCCACCGGTGGAACCTCGCACCGAACCGATCCGCACCAACGTGCTCGGCAACCAAGTCCGAGGGACCAGCACCGTGAGCACCGACCTGAGCCTGCGACTCACACCGTCGCCGAACTCGTGGAACCTCGCGATCGCCACCAACGGAACCGTCAACACGCACAGCCGCAGCGGACAATCCGGCGTCTCCGTCCTCAGCAACGGTCACAACGTTTTCAACGCAACAACGCCACTGATCATCCGGCCCAACGGCTACGACATCGGTCAACCCCACGTCAGTGTTTCGGGTTCACAACGTCTCAGTGCGATCCGCAGCCAATACGACGGATGGCCGCTGATCGGATCACTGGTCCGCGGGATCGCCCAAAGCCGCTTCCAAGAAGTTCGACCGGTCGCCCAGCAAATCAGCGAAAACCAAATTCGCGATCAGGTCACCTCGGAAATGCAAACCCAGCTCGAGGCCAAATCGCGAATTGCCGAACACCGACTCGACGAATTCGTCTTCGGACCGCTCGGCCGACTGGATCTCGATCCGAAAGTCATCGACTTGAAGACGACGCCCAAACGATTGGTCGCACGCTACCGACTCGCCGGCGATTGGCAACTCGCATCGAACACACCACGACCGCGTGCCTGGAGCGACAGTTGGATGAGTTTGCAGGTGCATCAATCGGCAATCAACAACACGATGGAACGATTGATGCCGACCGGCCAAGCCAAAACGATCGAACAGTTTTACACGCAAACGATGAAACTGTTCGGCCGCGAAGCCCCCGAGTTGCCCGAGGACGTTCCCGCCGATGCGATGATTGAGTTCGCTAAAACACGACCGGTGACGATCGAAATCGAAAACGGGAAACTGTGGCTCACCCTTCGCGTGGTCAGTCTGTCTCAATCGAAAGGCCCGGCCCTGCGACGTTTCATCGTCCGGGCAGCGTACCGGCCACAGATCGACGGACTCGATGCACGGTTGGTCCGCGACGGTCACCTCAGCATCAGCGGACCGGGAATGTCGATGCGGCAACGGATTCCGATCCGTGCAGTGTTCAACAAGATCCTCGCCGAGGGACGCAAAATCCCGCTAACCACACCCAAACTCATCGAACACCCGGCAACAAATGGGCTCGCGATCAGCCAACTCGAGATGCGTGACGGATGGTTGGCACTCGCGATCAGCCCTGAAACATCGTCGCGTGTCGCCGTGGGCGTTCGATCGGTGGTGACTCGATGATCTTGTTCCTGCTGATCCTCTGCATCAAATGCATGTTGCATCTCGTCCGAGGCGCCACATGAAAACGAGACGCAACATGAAACAGATTGCAGCCCGAATCTCACGTAGTGGATCTTGTTAAAGATCCTCATCCAGCAGGATCGTTAACAAGATCCACTCCCACCTACCCCACCACGATCAGATACCCGCCCGCGATACCGAATTTCGAATCGATCACTCGCGCACCGTCGAGCGACAGGTTCCACCATCGCTCAACGTTCCATCCCGTCGCTGCAAAATCGGCCATCAGTTCGCGTCTTGAGAACTGATGCAGAAACATGTCCGGCAGACCTCGATAGGCGTAGACCGCGTCGCCGTATTCCCAGTCCGACCGAGTCCACGACCGCACCGCCGTCGACATCAACTGTTTCACTCCGGGCAAATTCGTCAGCGCGGCGTAGCGATGATGCACGTGCAGGTAAAACCGACCGCCGGTGCGAACGACCCTGCGAACGTGAGCCAGGAAGCGCCGCCGGTTCTGCCTGCCTTGGATCATCCCCAACGTGCTGAACAAACACACCGCACCTTCGGCAACGTCATCCGCGATCCCATCGAGCTGCACCAAGTTCGCTCGGATCGTTGCCACCGATTCCAACTCTCGCTTGCGAACCTCACGCAGCATCGGCAATGACAAATCAACCGCGGCGACCTGATATCCATTGGACGCCAACACGGCGGAGGCTCGACCGGTCCCACACCCGAGGTCGAAAACCCATTTTTTTTCCCCGCCCCCGGATGGACCGACCGCCCCGCCCTGCCCCGGTGTCTCGGCACCTTCGGCGGCCGTTTCACCGGCAGATTCGACGGTCGATATTGGCGGAAACACGTCGGAGATGATCTCGAGATCGACCCCGCAAAGCGGCGTGGTCGCCACAAATTCGTCATAGCGGGCCGCGATCGCCCCTTCATGCACATATCGCCAGGTACCGGGCGCGACGCCTTCCGGCCGACGCCACGTTGAATTCTCTGGCCTGCGGGATCGCCGCGCCCCCGGGGCTGATGAACTTTCTGGGGTATCACGCGGTGGTATCGTCATCGGTCCAGACGGCTTGTTGTCGCAGGGAAGGTTCGGGGGCTGTTTCAATTCTTGCGAACGTTCCTATAATTCGCGCCACAGTCCTATCTGAACTTCAAATAACAGGGAATCTGAGCAAAGTGGCTATCAAAGTAGGTATTAACGGATTTGGCCGTATCGGACGGATGGTTTTTCGCGCATCGGTTACACGCGATGACATTGATGTGGTAGCAATCAACGACTTGTTGGACGTCGACTACCTAGCATACATGCTCAAGTACGATTCCGTTCACGGCCGCTTCGAAGGCGACGTGGAAGTCAAAGACGGCAACTTGGTCGTCAACGGCAAACCAGTTCGCATCACCGCCGAAACCGATCCTTCCAAACTCGCTTGGGGCGACGTCGGAGCCGACGTGGTCGTCGAATCGACCGGTATCTTCCTGACCGCCGAAAAAGCACAAGGCCACGTCGACGCCGGTGCTAAGAAGGTTGTCATGTCGGCACCTTCCAAAGACGACACCCCAATGTTCGTCATGGGCGTAAACGACAGCAGCTACAACGGCGAAACCTTCGTCTCCAACGCATCGTGCACGACCAACTGCTTGGCACCAATCGCCAAGGTCCTCAACGACAAGTTCGGCATCAAACGTGGCCTGATGACCACCGTTCACGCCGCAACCGCGACTCAAAAGACCGTCGATGGTCCTTCGATGAAGGATTGGCGTGGTGGACGCGGTATCCTCGAAAACATCATCCCTTCGAGCACCGGTGCTGCCAAAGCAGTCGGCAAAGTCATTCCAGAACTCAACGGCAAGTTGACCGGGATGGCTTTCCGCGTACCAACCTCCGACGTTTCGGTCGTCGACTTGACCGTCGAACTGGACAAGTCCGCAACCTACGAAGAAATCTGTGCCGCAATGAAAGCGGAATCCGAAGGCGCCATGAAGGGCGTCCTCGGTTACACCGAAGACAACGTTGTTTCGACTGACTTCCGTGACGAATCCCGCACTTCGGTCTTCGACGCCAACGCCGGCATCCAACTCGACGGAACCTTCGTCAAAGTTGTGTCGTGGTACGACAACGAATGGGGTTACTCCTGCAAGGTCCTCGACTTGGTCGCTCGCATCTCGTCCTAAGATCGAAACCCTGAATATCAACAGGGACCGGACACCGACACGGTATCACTCGCATTGTGGTACTGGGTAGAAAACATGAGGACACGGTGATACTTTCATCGTGTCCTCTTTTTGTTGAGAACCAATCCGAAAACAACGATGGCTCGCCCCGCCAACGGGCATTCGCCCCGGTTTTCACGTATTAACCACGGCTAACTCTGACCGGCAGATGAGTTTTCGGTTAGATTCTCAGGCACTCATCAAGCCAATTCGCCACCATCACGAGCCAACCCGCCACGAAACCGTCGGCGTCCCGCTCAACCTTCCCCCACAACAAACTCATGTTCATTGATCGCGTCGAAGTCGAATTCTCCGCTGGAAAAGGCGGCGACGGCTGCATGAGTTTTCGTCGAGAAAAGTATGTTCCACGTGGCGGTCCCGACGGCGGCGACGGCGGCACCGGGGCGAGCATCATCCTCGAAGCCCGAGTGGGCGTGAACTCGCTCGCCCAATACGCCAACCGGCGATTCTTCCGTGCCGAACGTGGCAAACACGGCGAAGGCAGTCTGCGACACGGACGCAAAGGCCAAGAAATGCGTCTGTACGTCCCGTGCGGCACCAGCGTCATCGACGCCGCCGACGGTTTCGTCATCAAAGACCTCACGCACCCCGGTGAAGAGTTCGTGATCTGCCGCGGTGGACGTGGCGGACTCGGCAACGCCCGATTCAAATCGGCCACCAACCAAACTCCACGCCAACGAACTCTCGGTGCCGACGGCGAAACTCGGCACGTGATCCTCGAACTGAAATCGATCGCCGACGTCGGACTGATCGGCAAACCCAACGCCGGCAAGAGCACGCTGCTGTCGCGAATTTCCAGCGCCCGACCTGAAATCGCCGACTACCCGTTCACGACCAAGTTCCCCAACCTCGGTATCGTCGACGTCGACCGCGAACGCTCCTTCGTGACTGCCGACATCCCCGGACTGATCGAAGGTGCCAGCGAAGGACACGGTCTCGGCCACGAGTTCCTCCGTCACATCGAACGCGCCGGACTGCTCGTCCACCTCGTCGAACCGACACCGATCGACGGCACCGATCCGGTCGAAAATTATGCCGCCATCCGCGAAGAACTCAAACAATACGACACCAAACTCAGCGATCGTGACGAACTCGTCGTCATGACCAAATGCGAACTCGATCCCGACCGCGAAGTCTTCACGCGAATGCAGCAGCACTTCGAAGACAACCCGGTTGATCACAAACGCGACCTACATGCGATTAGCGCCGCGTCTGAGATCGGACTCAGCGACCTCGTCGAAGAAATCATGCAACGGGTCACCGCCCGTCGACTCGAAATGATCGACGCCGGGGAAGAACTCACACCGATTCGCGAAGTTGATGTGCCGACCGAAGCCAAACCGAAACGTCGACTCCCACCGCACAAGTCAGGCCCGACATCGTCGCTATCCAACGACAAACAGGCTCGTGACGTTCCCACCATCTGGGGCAAGCAATCCCCGACGGGGCGAACCGACATCTCGCCGCAAACAAACGAGACCCCCGACAACTCTGGCGACACGGACTCGGATCCGTGATCGCAGGTATCGACGTTGGAAACACAGCGATCAAGATTGCCGCCGGCACTGACACCGACGTGGACATGTTGCGTGTCGCCGAAGCAGAAACGCTTCAGAAGGCTGCCGCGAAACTCGCCGAACTGGCTCGCCGCCACGATTCGATCGAAGCCCGTGTGGCGAGCGTTAACCGAACCGCCGCCGCGCGACTTATCGAAGCAACCCAGACGCTCGAACCTGACCGCGTGCGTTTTCGCCAAATCACCCGCGAAGATCTTCCCATTTCGGTCGCTACCGATCACCCCGACCGCGTCGGGATCGACCGACTGGTCGGTGCATTCGGCGCATCGTCTGGTTACGCACTGCCGCTTGTGATCGTTGACGCGGGCACAACCGTCACGGTCGACTTGGTAGATAACGACGGGACCTACCGAGGCGGCGCGATCATCCCCGGTCTCGAAATGCAAACCGCGGCACTCGCTTCGGGAACCGATGCCCTGCCCCACCTCGATTGGCAGAGCAACAGCCAAGACTCGATGACGCGTCCGGCGACCAACACCGCGTCCGCGATCCGACTGGGAATCCTATCCAGCGTGACCGGTGGGATTGAACGTCTCGTTCGCCTCTACGGACAACCACAACGCGTCGTGGTCACCGGTGGCGATAGCGAACTCATCGCCGCCACGCTTCAAGACGCCCCGGCGGGAGACTACGAGATCCACCATCACCCGCACCTCGTCTGCCGAACCCTCGCCGCCCTCAACTTGTAGAGCCGCCCAGGGCCTAGCTCTCCCGCGAACGGGAGAGCTAGCGAGCTTTACGTCGGCCGTTCGCTCACCCGTTCGGGCGTTTTCCCTTCCAGATCTGAATATTGTCAACATCGTTCTGCACCGGAGCCCCCTCGGTGCTGCGGCCACGATTGACGTCGGCCTCGAGAAGACCGAGCAACTGCTCAACCACCTCGGGATGCGCGGCGTAGAGATTATTCGTCTCCCCGGGATCGGCTTCCATGTCGTAGAGCTGAGCCGGTGGACTGCCCGCAGGCATTTGCCTCTCATTCGGCGAACTCCATCCACCCGACGCTTTCGACAGCAGCAACTTCCACTTACCTTGGCGGTACGCGAAGTAGCCTCCGATCGAATGGTGAATCACTCCTGCCCGTGTCGATTCGATCGGTTCGCCGTGCAACGCCGGTTTGAAACTGACACTGTCCTCCCCTGCCCCGTCCGGAACGTCGACACCGAGAACATCGGCACACGTCGCCATCAGATCCGTTTGGCAAACGACCTCATCGGATCGCGTCCCCGCAGCAACCTCCGCAGGCCAACGAACCAGGAACGGCACCCGATGCCCACCGTCCCACAGGTCCGCCTTCGAACCTCGCAAATGACCACTCGGGTAATGCCCCTTCTCCACCATCGCACCGATCCCCGCCGCCTTGGAACATCCGTTGTCACTCGTCACGATCAACAACGTGTTCTCGCCAAAACCGGCTGCGTCGATCGCGTCGGCGATGTCGCCGATCACCGCGTCGGTCTGCATCACAAAATCACCGTACTTGCCCAACTCGCTGCGGCCCTGCCATTCCTTTGAGGGCAAGATCGGCGTGTGTGGCGAGTTCAGCGCCACGTACGCGAAGAACGGTTGCGATTCCGATTGCGAACCGATGTACTCGACAGTCTTTTTGCCAATCATCGGCAACACATCGACCGCCTCAAAATCAGGCTCCGCCGGGCCTTTTCGCCTGAAAGCTTTCGTCGCGGTGCCTTCACCGACAAACCGGTCGTTTTCGATGTAAACGTAAGGCGGCATGTCGAGCGACGCTGAAATGCCAAAGAAATAGTCAAACCCGCGGTCTACTGGACCGTTGTCGATTCGCTTCTTCCAATCCACATTCTTGGGATTGTTCCCACGAAACGGCTGACCATCCGTCGTCGGCAGATCCAACCCCAAGTGCCACTTCCCGATTGCGGCGGTGGCATAACCGTGCTGCTTCAAAAAACCAGCGACGGTCAAACGATCGCTCGCGATCAACGGTTTATCGAACCCGTACAAAACCGACTTCTGCAAACGCGTTCGCCAGTTATACCGGCCGGTCAGGAGCGCATATCGGGTCGGCGTACAAACCGATGACGCCGAGTGTGCGTCGCTAAAGATCATCCCCTCGGCCGCCAAAGCGTCCATCTCGGGAGTGGCGATCTTGCCTCGGTCGGGGTTGAGACACTGAACGTCGCCGTACCCTAGATCATCCGCCAAGATCACAACAATGTTCGGCTTGACGTTGTCCGCGCCCGCAACACCACCGACGAGGCAACACACCAACATAAACAAAGGGAACACCCAAAACCGCCGCATAAGAAATTCCACCGAGTTGTCGAGACAAAGACGATTTCCCCGCGGGACCAGTTCGGTCCACCTACTTTCGGAGAAGCACCCATCATCCTCGGAAGCAATCACCAAGCAACGGTCGATTGCGACACCACAGTTAAATTTTGCGTCACGATCCACGCCGTTAAAGCCAGCGTTTCATCAAGCAACATCCTTTCCGCGCCAGCCACCACCTCGAATCACCCGTAGCGAAAGTCGCCAAGACTTTCGGCGATCCCCGAACCCTGCCGAAACTCTCGGCGAGTTTCGCGCCCCAGGCGCATGTTCATCAGCCTGACATCGGCTGCGTTTTCCATCCAAACGCGCTAAACCAATTCCGACAACCCACCGGTTCGATCCGCGAAGCTCTCGGTCTCCAGCCCCAACTGCTGCAACATCGTCACGAAAACCTTTGTCAGTGGTTCGTCTTCTTTCTCAGGTTCCTTCATCCACGGTTCGGGTTTCCCATCCCAAGAACCGCCCACTGCACCGGCCCCAGCGTAGTTGACGTACTGACCGTGCTTGAAGCCCATCGCTTTCCCACCGGCGAGAATTACCGGATAGTTTTGCGACAGGTGGAACGCACTCGAGGCAGAACCGAATAACAACAACGTGTTGTCCAGCATGGTCCCCTGCCCTGCCGGTTCCGGTGTCTCATGCAACCGAGTCACAAATCGACAGAACTCGCGATTCAGGAAACCGCAATACGTCGAGAACCTCTCCCATCCGCCAGGCTGCTTGGTCTCGTGCGACAACGCGTGTGCCAGATTGAAACCGACCGCACGTGCCAACCGGTCACTGATCCCGAACGCGTTCTCTCGGCCGATTTGGTAGGTGGCGACCCGCGTTGAATCGGTACGGAACGCCAAATAGATCAACTCAAACATGGTTTGGACGTACCGCTGAGGATCCTCCGGCGAAACCTCCAGATCGAGATCATTGACCTCCACCTTCGGCAACGGCGTGTTCACCCACAGCTTCGCTTTCTCAACCCGTTTCTCTGCCTGACGTACTGAGTCGAGATACTCGTCCAATCGCTCCCGGTCATCTCCTCCCAGATCACGTCGCAAACGGTTGGCATCGGCGAGCAACTCATCGAGCGCACTCTTGCTCAACGCCAACCGGCGAGCCGCATCCGCATCCTGTTTGACAAACAGCATGTCGAACACACGTTTCGGCCGGTGCTCGGCAGGTATCGCACGTCCCGTTCGAGTAAACGACATCGTGTGAGTCCCGCGTGGCGTCCCGGTTCCACCGTCGGTCGACAGCACCAACGAAGAAAACCGCGTTTGATCACCCACGTGATTGGCGTAAACCTGATCGAGCGAAATCGAATTCTTGTACGGTCCATCCGATCCCGTCGCCGCCGCCGTCAAAAATTGATCCGCGTTGGAGTGCCCATGAACTTGACGCACCTCGGGATGCGAAAACCCCGACAGCACGGTGATCTGATCCCGCAGCGGTTCGAACACCTCCATGCACTTCGTGTAACGAAAGTCGGATCCGTTTCCATGCGGGAACCATGACCAATCCTGATACGCGGGATCCTCCGCGAGCGGCATCGGCACACCATCCGGGAAGTAAAAACAGCCTAACCGTTTGACCTTCCGCGATGCGTCCGCATCCAAGCCCGCCGACTCAGCAACCTGCGACACCGCTCCCGCATCCAACTTCGCTGCCGATCCAAAAACAGGCAACGCGAGAGCCACACCTGCCCCACGCAAAAAACGTCGACGGTCGAGCGAATCCAGGTTCAATTTCATCGTGTGATTCCTACAAAAGGCGAGCGATCGCAAACAAGCGTGCGATTCGTGAAGTCAGGAAGGTGTATTGGGGAAGGGAACGTTCAATCGATTCATCAGTCAGGGGACATCTTCATTCGGCAGCTAGTCCGCCAACCTGCAAATAGCAGGCGACGCACTAGGCGACTCCTCTATCAAGGTCCCATAAACAGGTCACTCGTTACCAAACTTTGCACCAGAGTTTTCAATCCGTCGCCGTTGCGTCGAACCGTGCGGGTCACTTCATCGACCGCCGCACTGTCGCTAAACGCCAGCGGACGACCGAGGGCGAAAATCGCGAGTTTCTCGACCATCGCGTGGACAAATTGGTCCTGCCGATCATCGAGCAGATATCGTTTCAGCCCATCGATTCCATCGAGCACGTGGTCGTTGTACAGCGCCGAACTGGCGTCGACCGGCTGACCTTGGATCTCATCTCTCCAATGTCCGATCGCGTCATAATTCTCGAACGCGATTCCCCATGGATCGATCTTCTTATGACACGACATGCAGGCCGCTTGGTTGCGGTGATCTTCGATACGTTGTTTCAGCGTCAACTTCGCAATTTCAGGATCCGCCAAATCGATTTCCGGAACCGCTGCCGGTGGTGGAGGCGGCGGGTCGTTGAGCAAACACTTCAGCACCCAAACGCCACGCTTGAGCGGGTGAGAATGCTCACCGTCGGAATTCATGGCCAGCAATCCGGCCTGTGTCAAAACACCTCCGCGTGACGCCGCGTCATCCAAGGGGACACGCTGAAACTCATTGCCCGCCACATCTGCGATGCCATAGTGAACCGCCAAACGCTCGTTCACCGTAGCGTAGTCGGCATGGATCACATCCAAAACGCTCGCGTCGGTTCTCAGCATCTCCGCGAAGAAAGCACGAGGCTCTTGCTGCATCGCTTCCTTCAACGCGGGATCAAAATCGGTAAAGCTCTTGTCCACAGCGAGATAGTCGAGCGACCGCAGGTCGAGCCACTGCCCCACGAAGTGTTCGATAAACCGTTCGTGCCGCGGATCGGCCAACATTCGATCAACCTCCGCACGCAACACATCGGGGAGATGCAATTCGTTGGACTCGGCCAGACGCAACAATCGCTCATCCGGCACGCTGCACCACAGAAAGAGCGACAACCGGACTGCGAGATCCGTGTCAGACAACCGACGTGGAACATGCTCCGATGATGCTTGAGATGGCACAGGGGCAAAGTACAGAAAACGCGGCGAGGTCAACACCGTCGCCATCACTTCCAACATCGCGTCCTGGAAATCATCGCTGCCATCTCGTATGGCTTCGAACAACGCGACCTTGCTCTCGACCGCCGACGATGTGACCGGACCTCGCCATGCACGCGGCATGAAGGTCGACAAAATCTCCCGAGCATATTCCAGCTCTTCTGCGTCGGTCATCGAAGCATCGACCGTGCCACGCGGGAACAACCGCACGTGCGACTCAGGCGGCCATTGATCGTAGATCGGTGCATCGACCTCAACCGACTCGATCACAATGTCAGCTGGCCCCGCTTTCGCGTTGGGCACCGAACTGTTCACCAAACGAATGTATTCCGAAGGGCTCGGAAAACGGCCCATGGTGGATGTCTTACGTTCTGCGTTGCGTGGATCAATCTCGCCCAGCGGGATCAACCATTCATAAACCTGCGGCTCCTCCGCGCCAGCGGTCACGGGAGTGTCTCGTTTGCTGACTCGCACATCAGCCCGTCCCTCGTTCGTCGCACGCCAACCGAACACTAACTGCATACTCGGCACCCGATCCTGCTTCGCCGGACGCGAGGCGTGAACCCGGACTCGAAGGAAACCTTCGTCAGGAACCTGATTGCCCAACTCGACCGTCAAATGCGACCGTTTCCCCGCAGGCAAAACAGCGACAAACTTCGACAGCGTCTCAGTTTTCTCCGCGTTCCCATCCAACGCGTCGATCGAGATCGGTTCATCATCCGCACCCGATGTCTCATCTCCGGTCGCGGCTTCGGCGCCATCCGAACCTTCATCGCGTTGCTGGTCGATCGGTTCGATTGCGTACTTCGCACCGTTATATTCCCACTTCGCTCGAATCTTTTCGCCCGTCGCGACGTCGAGATAGTAAGGACCGCTAGTGGGATTATGGTGGATCCTTGTCACAGTCTCAATTTGCTTCTTGCGTTTCTCCTCGTCATCTTCAAAACGCTTTTCCAATCGCTTGACCTTCTCCCGATGCAACCGCTGTTCGATCGCAGCAGCATCCGTCATCGAATGCCGCCATCGCACGATCTCAGGCCGTTCCCCACGCACCGCTACTCGATCCAACGCCCGACGAGCGAGCTGCCGATAGGTTTCGAACTGCGACACGGAAAGGTGCAATGAGTCAGAACTGTTCTCGAACCCGTCCTCCGACACCGACTCCGGCGGCAGATCTTTCGCGAAGTCCCACGGCTCGCCGAGCAAGTCCTGCAGGGCGTAGTTGTATTCGTATTTCGTCAAACGACGAAACGACGTGTTCGACTCGCGAGCCCGTCGTGCGATCGACGCGTAGTGAATCTCATTGCTCAACCAATCCACCACCGAGGCACGGTCCTCGTCCTCCATTTCCACTTCATCCGGTGGCGGCATCTCACCATTGCTCACCGAGGCGAGCACTTCTTGCCACCATTCGGCGTCGCCACCATCGACCATATCAGGATCGATCGCGGTGATATCGAAGCCCGCCTCCGCGCCGTACGGGCCATGGCAGTCAACGCACGTCGATTCCAAGATCGGTTTGATCGTCTCGGCAAACACCGACGCGTCGCGTGCAACAACCTGATCGACAGCCGGCGTTGACGCTTCGAGATACGCGGACTCTTTCGCGCCGATTGTTTTCAGTTCGCTCAACGTCGGCTGACGAGCGTTCGACTCAAATGCCAGATCCGCAGCAACGACGCTGCCCTGCAACAGACAGCACTGCCCTTGAAAGACTTGTCCTTGAAAGACCTGCCCAGAAACGACGCTGAGTAGGGAAATCCCCACCAGCACCCACGGCAATTGATATCGCAAACGGCACGATCGTGAAGGGCAATACTGCAACCGCATAAAATACGAACCTCATGTTATGCCGCCTCACCAGCCAACGTGCCCGTAACGTTCGGGCACCGCAGGGGTAGGCTGACTAGAATCTATACGGCAATTTCACAGCCATTTTAAGGGCTATGCTCGCTGTATAAAAATCCAAAACCGCCTACGGATGACAGAGTTTCGCAACGCAGCCTCTTTGAGCAAAAAGCGACCGTACGCAGCCGCGAAAAAAACACTCAAAATGGGGACACACCAACTTTTTGACCATCCAAATCAACGCCGCGAAGCGATCCCGTCGAACTTCACCCTAGTTGCTCGACGCGGCATCGAAAAGTCCATCTCGAAGAATTGTTGGCTGCAGTGCGCAGCACGTTTTCGGTTCGCTATTTACGGCACAAATTCAATCCGTTGGCCCGGTTCGGTTGACTCTCGCACGACCTGAACCTGCCCCGCGTACTCGACCACCAACGGCCCGTTTCCAGACGAAACGAACTCGGCCCGGACTAATTCCCCGTCCTCCCAACGCATACTAACCTCAAACCCACCGCGGGCCTTCAGACCCGACACCGATCCGGTCTTCCACGCGGACGGCAATGCGGGCAACAAGTCCACAATGATGTCACCATCGTCGCTGCGCCGGTGCGATTGCAGCAACGCCTCGGAGATGCCCGCCGTCAAACCAAAGTTCCCGTCAATTTGAAACGGAGGATGAGCGTCGAACAGATTGTTGTAGAACCCAGCCTGCCTTTTCACGCTCGAATTCTGGAAGAACCCCGTCAGCACTTTGTTCATGCGCTCACCGTCACGCAGTCGCGCCCAGAAGTTCACTTTCCAACCTCGCGACCATCCCGTGGCGCCGTCGCCGCGAAACTGCAACGTTCGTCTGCAGGCCTCGAACAATTCAGGCGTCTGCGGCGAGATTTCTGATCCCGGATGCAAACCCCACAAATGTGAAACGTGCCGGTGCGTCGACTTGGGATCCTCTTTGTACAGCCATTCTTTGAGTTGCCCTTCACCTCCGACTTGATTAGGCGCGATCTTGGCTGCCGTGCTTCGCAGTCGTGCGGCCAACGCAGCGTCTCGGCCAAGCGTGTCTGCGGCATCCGCAGTCGCGTTCAATAGGCTCCGAATGATTTGGTGATCCATGGTCGGCGCCATCACCAATCCGCCACGCTCAGGAGAATTGCTCGGACCGCTGACCAGCCAACCATTCGAGTGCACCGGATCCTCCACCAGATAGTCCAGGAAAAACTCCGAGGCCCCCTTTATCAGCGGATAACCGCGTTCGCCGAGAAACCCTTTGTCGCCGGTAAACAGATAGTGCTCCCACAGGTGCGTCGCCAACCAAGCTCCACCGGTGGGCCAGATTCCGTGATTGGAATGGTTGATCGGCGCTGCCCCTCGCCATCCGTCGGTGTTATGGTGCACCACCCAACCACCGGCACCATAGAAGTCGCTCGCAACCTCGCGTCCCGTTACCGACAAATCTTCCAACATGTCAAACAACGGTTCATGACACTCGGATAGATTCGTTACTTCCGCGGGCCAGTAGTTCATCTCCGTGTTGATATTGATGGTGTATTTCGAATCCCACGACGGTTTCTTGCTGTCGTTCCAAAGCCCCTGCAGGTTCGCCGGCTGGCCTCCCGGACGTGATGAAGCGATCAACAGGTACCGGCCGTATTGATACAACAAACAAACGAACGCCGGATCAGGATTCGCCTGATAGTCATTGAGCCGCTCGATCGTCGTTCGCTGATCGCCCTGCCCTGCCCCGCTTTCTCCGAGCTCAATCGATACGCGGCGGAACAACTCGCGGTGGTCCGCCTGGTGATCGGACAGAACATCGTCGTAGGACTTACCCGCGATTTTCTCTAGCACCGCATCGCATTGCTCGTCCGGCTTCGCATCGACCGACGCGTAGTCCTGATAGTTCGTCGCCCCTACCAAATACAACGTCGCCGCGTTGGCATTTTTGACACTGAATCCATCGTCCGATACCTCCGCTGCACCGCCCTCGGTCACCACGCGCACACGAGCTTCCATCGCGACCTGACCTTCGAACAGGAAGCCCCGGCTTTGCATGTCATCAACTTCCGCAAACATCTTCAACGTTTGCCCGTCCACTTTTGCGGTTCCCGAGTTTGATTCATGCGGGCTCGATAGCGACGCGGTGAAATTCACCTTTCCGGGCTGATCGGCAACGATTCGAACCACAATCACGCCATCGGGATGACTCGCAAAAACCGTCCGTCGGTACGTTACACCTTGCGAGAAATACTCAGTGGTCGCCGTTGCCGCATCGAGATCGAGCGTTCGCCGGTAGTCCGTCGGCTCGCCAACGGTTCCGAAATCGAGATGAAGGTCGCCGAACGGTTGATACGCGGCTTGCCCGAGCGGCACGGACATGAACTCCTTCATCGCCAACGATTCGGCTTCCTTTTGTTTGCCCTCAAAGAGCAATTGGCGGATTCGCGACAGATACTCCGACGCCCCTTCACGAGAATACGATTGCGGCCCGCCCGACCATACCGTGTCATGGTTGAACTGAATCTGCTCCTTTTCGATTCCACCGTAAACCATCGCTCCCATCGAACCGTTTCCGACCGGCAGTGCGTCAGTCCAGGCTCGCGCCGGTTCGTCATACCGCATCACGAGATCAGCGGCGTTACTTCCAGACGTCGATACCACTGCCGAAAACACCGTCGCCGAAACGAAGGCAAGAAACACCATGACACGGTTCATCGAAACTACCATTCAAACGGGGAGAGAGGTTTGGCACAGAAGCCACTCTCCCAATCACGTGCATCGACGACATCGACACACGAAAGTCGTGGCGAAGCGAGGCGGGGCCTCGGCTAACAATCGATGTGCACGTACCGGACGTAACGAGAGCGGCAAATACCAATAGGTGAGTCGATGTTGTTACGATGCAACCATCGCATCGCGCGATTCGCGTGGAGCAACCTGTCTGGCAACAGAACTCCTCCGCGATCTCAACATCGCCCTCTCATCATACCTGCTCGAGAAAGCAGTGCACACATGCCGCGGGGGGGACTGCCTAGAGAGTTCCGCCCGACCGGGGATCGATCAATATCGATAGCCGATACCAACATTCGAGAAGAAGTTTGGCGAGTTGTCGTTGAGCCCCCATCCCACCCGGCATCCGACTTCGAAATCAGACGTGACCAAGTAGTGAGCCCCCGGCGAAAAGAAGTACTGCGCCGTCTCTTCTTCGCGTCCATCTGTATAGACCCCAAAGTATTCCGCGTGTGCCTTCCAACGCTCGCCGATCGCGACCTTGACGACCGTCGACGGTGACCACACGTTGAACTGGTCGTCGTCACGACTGCTGGTGCTGTACCGGATCGCCGAATCCCAAATCACGCCCTCTTTCAGTTCCCACCCAAAGATGTACGTGGCCGATAATGTGGTCTGAGCTTCTTCGCCACTTGTTGGCGTGAAACCTTGCAACAACACAGAGGCTTCCGGCAGGAAATCGGCTTGCTCCATCAGGAAAACTTTTCCGCCGTAGAAGATCCGCGACTCACGTTCGATCTCGGCTTCCTCTTTCAAGTCGCTCGGCACGTTTCCCGAAACCAGACTGCCCGCCCCGCCGACTTCGTAGTTCCAACCGAGTCGCAACTCCAACCAATCGTTCACACCATGCCGAACGAGTAACTCTGGATAGCTATGCGTTTCCGGCACGTCACGATTGTCGATGAACGAATACGCAGCTTCCACGATCCATCGTCCTTCTCCAGCAATCGTTGTCGCAGGAGTGAACGAATCGCGATCGGTTTCAATCTCATCCTCGGATGACTCTCTTTCGCTTCTCAAAAAGGTGAACTCTTGAGAGTAAGCGTGGCCCGACGTCACAACGAGCACGAGCAGCGACATCCAAACCGATCGATAGCAGCACATTTTTTCCGTATACCCCGAGAGAGTGCGTTTGCCTCTCACATCGACACGAACTCCGCCCCTCGCCCAAAAGAGAGCGATCCCCACCTAAAAAACAATCATCAGCATCAACACACACCACCCGCAACCTCCCCGCAACCGTCAAAAGCCCCCAGACAAACGCGTCGACCATCAACAACGACGCCACATCCCCACCGTAGCGAACGTCGCCAAGACGTTCGGCAACCACACTCGTCCCCACCCACTGCCGAAACTCTCCGCGAGTTTCGCTACAAATAAAAACATGCCGGAACATCGACAACGACTTAAACGCCTACCACCGGAACATTACCGAAGCGAGGCCTGGGTCCATTGGACGCTTGCCATTGAAGGTCGCAAAACGGGATGGCTCGATCCCAAACTCCTCTACAAGTTTCGCGAAATCCAAACACATGTCGCGTTTCGCGCTCAAATTGCCTGCCCGATCTTTTGTTTGATGCCAGATCACCTTCACCTTCTTTGGTGTGGCTTGACCGACGAATCCGATCAGTTGCTGGGAATGAAACATCTCCGCACAGACCTCAATGACTGCTTGAATCGGATAGGCTATCAATTGCAACTTCAATCCTTTGACCATGTGCTGAAGAACCACGAGCTAGAGCGAGATGCCATCGAATCTGTAGTCGATTACATCGCAAGGAATCCGGAGCGACAGGAACTCGTGCCGATCGATGGGTTCAGCAGTTACAAATACACCGGGTGTCTGATGCCTGGCTATCCGCAACTGCGACTCTTCCAAGACGAGGGCTGGGATCGCATTTGGCGAACACTCGCGTTCCTCAAACGAACCCAGTGTTTTCGAGTCCCAGACCCAAAGTATCCCCGCAAACCGTAGCGACAGTCGCCAAGACTTTCGGCAACGCACCTCGCAATCAACCACGCCGAAACCGTTGGCGAGTTTCGCTACCACTGCACCGTTCGAGTC
>NZ_ANOH01000145.1 GCF_000346505.1 Aporhodopirellula sallentina SM41 | reverse complement strand
GAGAAGACTCACCATGATTGGACCATTATTCCGAATTCACTTGGTCGTTTTGACCTTTTGCATTGGCGTCTCGCACGCCACGGCTGACAACAAGGAAAGTGAGGAGCACGTCCGACTAGTCGTGCACGTGGCGGAATACCGGCCAAGTTTCGAGATTGATCTAGCCCAGAAGGCAATCGCAACGCTTGAAGCACTGCGCAAAAAAGGCGTACGCCCGATCCGCGAGTTCCGCATTCCGACGCTGAGCGAATCGGTTGCGGTATTCACAGAGGGCAAAACTTTCTTGGATCCTCCTGGCGAGGGCTCAGGATCTGACGAGGCCAAAACGCGAAAACGACCGCCAGTAGTGGGGACAACGCTTGAGATTCGTGCGGGGGTGAGGTCAGATAAGACGATCGTGAACATCGCATACACCGTTGGCGAATCGCAGAATGGCGACGAGGACCTATCGGTTTTGTCTCGAATCGTAATCGAGAACACGGACCTGTATCTGACTGGCGAACCAAGGATCATTGGTGCACAGGGTCAAGATGATCGCAACGTGTTTCTTATCGTAACTGTGTTGAATGATCCCGCGAAGAATCTGATCGCTGAGTAGACACACTCAAACAGAAACGCACCGCCAATCCATAGCCCTCACTCGATCTGGGGTAACCATGACATGCACGGAAGGACGGCTTGCGCGGTTTTTGAAGTGGAGGCTCCATCGTCCGTCCTCCGTGATGTCTACCGTTATGTTTCAAGATTTGCTACCAAATGTTGTCAATTCGCCCATTTGTTGAATCTGATTGGAACGAGGTTTGGCAGATTGTCGAACCCGCGTTCCGCGCCGGTGACACCTATCCCTATCCAACTACAATCACAAAGGAAGAAGCCTTTGACGTTTGGGTATCCACTCCAAAAGTGACCTACGTCGCTGAGGACGAAGAAAACGGTGCAATACTTGGTACCTATTACCTCAAACCCAACCAGCCATCACAGGGATCGCACGTATGCAATTGCGGCTACATTGTCGCCGAGGCTGCTCGCGGGCGCGGAGTCGCATCTCAGATGTGTGTGCATTCGCAGCATGAGGCAATCCGTCACGGATTCCGTGCTATGCAGTACAACCTTGTCGTGGCAACAAACGAAGGGGCAGTCCGCCTATGGCAAAAGTTGGGCTTCTACATCGTGGGCACACTTACCGGAGCATTCGAGCACCCTAAACTCGGATACGTCGATGCTCACATCATGTACAAAACATTAGAAACATAACCATGGGATGCAACGGAGCGGCGGAGTCACGGTTTTCGGTGAGCTCCATGTTGTTCGCCGCCGCCCGCTGATCCCTGCCGTTGTACTGGCCTTTGGAGAACTTCTTTGAAAGGTCACGTTTTCTTATAGGTTGCATCTTT
>NZ_ANOH01000144.1 GCF_000346505.1 Aporhodopirellula sallentina SM41 | reverse complement strand
ACGATCGGATCGTTCGACTCACCTGGCGTTGGTGCTTGTGCAACGAATGGGCTCGAATCCAGTCCATTGGGTACGCGGCTGTTGGACTCGATGTCTCCATCACTGTTTTCGTCTTCGTTGTACTGAGTGGTCTCACCGACCCCCGTCAACAAGGCAGAATCGTCTCCGTCGTTGGTGTCGTAAACGACCGCGTCAACGATGTTGCCTGCGGCCAAAGAAGCGATCGGCGTGTCGTTCGGGTAGCTCGTTGCGTCGCCAACCACGAGTGCAACCGCGTCGGGACCATTTTGGATGCCGTTCGTGGTGAACTCAACCAAGTCGACGTTTGGCACCGAGGCACTTCCGATTACGAAGTAGCCATCCGCGGGGATGCTGTGGCCATCGAGATCGATCGAGTCGTATGACGCGTCATCGTCGCCGTTGTAGAGCACCACCGACAGACCATCGAGCGAAGTTCCCGCAGGGCCGAACAGCTCAATAAACTCAGCCGAATCGGTACCTGGGGTGTCTGCATCCACTTCGTTGATAACGATGTTCGTGGCTGCGTTGACTCCGTTTCCGGTGATCGCGAAGTCGTATGGGCTTTCGTCCGCATCGTCGTTGGCGATGTTGACCGTTGCGTTACGAGCACCGGTGGCACTCGCATCGAACTCGACGCTGAAGGAAGCGGTGTCGCCAGGAGCGATCACGACGCCAACAGCCGGATCGAAGCCGGTCGAACCGGTTGCGGCAATCGCGGTGAAGTCAGCAGCGGCCGCACCGCTGAAGGTGACCCCGCTTGCTGGAATGGTCAGATCCGAAGTTCCATCGTTGCTGATGAAGTACGTCTCCACTGCCAGGCCACTGGTAACGTCGACCGAACCGAAGTCGGTGTTGTCTGCGGCGTCAGGCGTGGCATCTCCGTCAACAATCTCCGTGAAGTTGCTTTCAACAGTGATCTCTGGTGAGAGAGCTGCTGTCGCATTTCCGGTGATGGCAAAGTCGTAGGTGCCTTCATCGAGGTCGGTGTTGGTGATCTCGACGGTGGCGTTCTTGGCACCGACTGCAGTCGGATTGAACGTCACGTCGAACGTGATCGAGCCAGCCGACGCGACGCTGGTCGGCAGAGCGACACTGACGTTGCTGATGCTGAACTCACCCGCGTCAACTCCTGTCAACGAGATGGCGGAAACGTCGAGCGACGCTGCCCCCTGGTTCTCGATGGTGAAGGTGCTGGTAACAGGCGATCCGATCACCACGCCACCGAAGTCGGTGCCGTCGGTGCTCGATGGCGTGACGTCACCGTCGTTGATGGTGAGTGTCAGACCGGTCACGTTGATCTCAGGTGATGCCGCGCTGTTGATCGCTCCTGGCGTTCCAAGATCCGGGCCGGCACCGATCAGAGTCGTCGAGGCTTGCCAGTTTGCTCCAAGGTCGTTTTGGGTGTGGTCATCGCCACCACCGAGCAACGATGGGAGGAACTCAAGCGAAGCTCCGGTAACGCCAGGGAAGTCGGCGTCGGTGTATTCGACGCGATCGATCTCCGTGCCGGTAGCGTCCGTCAACACAACTTCGTCGTCACCGTTAGCCAGTGCGATACCCTCGTATTCATAGTCGACGGTGATGCCGCCGTTGGCTCCGCTGTTGGCATTGATGCCGAGCACCAAGTATCCACCGGAAGCCACGATTAGCGGGCCGCCATTATTAATAACATGCGAGTCAGTGCCGTTATCGGAAATGACCCAACCGTTGAGGTCGACGTCACCTCCGGTGGTGTTATACACCTCAAAGTACTCGCCTTCGGAATCTAAGACGAAGTCAGGATTCTTCATGATCTCGTTGATGATCACGTCGCCAGCGGCGTAACCGATCGCCGGATCATTGTCGAAGATATCGATGGCTGCAGTCGAACCCGCAGCGTCGATGGTTGCCGAACCGGAGGTCACCAAATCTAAGGTGATTTCCAAGTCCTCGGTGCCTTCGAAGCCTGCGTCATCCAGAACCGGGATGTCGATGTCCGCGGTCGTTTGACCGGCCAAAATCGTCACCGTGCCCGACGGAGCGGTAAAGTCACTTCCAACGGACGCGGAGCCACCGGAAATCGAGTAAGAAATCACGGTGTCGGTTGCACTGACCCCCGTTTGAGTCACGACAAACCGTCCGGGAATCGTTGGCACCGGGCTGGTTTGCTCGTAACCATCGGCACTTGCGCCGATCCCAACCGTCAAGCTACCAGGCGTGTACGTGGGAACCTCTCCAGGCGAACCTTCGTCGGTGTCGTCAAACGCCGTTCCGGTCCCCGTCGGGTTGGTCGGCACTGGATCCTGCGCCGGCGATGCCGAGGTGTCATGTAACTCCCAGTTCGCCCCCACGTTGTTGTCGGCGGCAAGGTTGGTCAAGAAGATACTGGCGGTGCCGTTGTCCGAAGGCCAATCACCCGAATCATCGTAATTAACCAGGTCGATGGTCGCCCCACCGGCGTCATACAACCCAAGGATCTCGTTGGTTGACGAAGGTGAGTTCGACAAGTTACCCCAGGTGACACCAAGGACTTGCGCTGAAGCGGGCACACCCCACTCATTGCGGAAGTCAGCCGACGACGTATAAGCTGAGTCAAAGATCACGGCAACACCGCCCGATGCCAATGGCGAAGCGCCGGATATCGCGGTCCAGTCCGTACCGTCTTCGTCATCAAAGGACCAACCATTGATATCAACTGAAGTCGTTCCGGTGTTGACGATCTCGATCCACTCAGGAAGAGCCCCATCTTCAATCGAAGCCGGGTTGTACATGATTTCGCTGATCGCAACTTGCGGAGTCGGCGATTCGTCGTCGGTGATGTTCACCGCCACATCCGGAGCCGTGGTACCAGCCGCGTAGTTAGCGTCGGCACTCGCGGTGATCTCGAACGAGATCATGCCCGTGTGCGGACCTTCAGTCGTCGCATCGTTCACCGCGTCGACGTCAATCGAGAACGGCCCGCTGAAGGACGAGGTGAAGGTCCGAGTGACGGCGGTGCCGGCCCCCGCACCCAGGTCCAATTGAGAATCAGGCGTGATTGTCACGGTGACGTCACCCGTCAACGCGATTCCGTTAATCGAGACCAGAACCGAGTCGCTCGCGCCCCCCTCCTCTACGTCCGTGCTGTTGAACGTTTCAACAACGCCAATTCCGTTGTTCAGAGTGTTGGTTAAGCCAGGCGTATTCAACGCATTGCCTGGTGCAGACGGATTCGCTGGTGTGGTGAATGGATAGTTCGGCAGACCTTGGCCTTCAAAGTCGTTTCGCACCCAGTCGCTCGCAGCCGTCGTCGGACCGGTTGCATCGGGAATTCGAGATGCCCCGCCCGGATCAAACGAATCGCCGTCAGCAAGCGTTGCGGCGGTCAGTTCAACGAATCCGAAAGTGCTATCTCCGGAGGCTGGGATTGCGACCGCGTCACGAAGAACGGTCCACGGTGCGGCGCTCATTCCACCGGACGGAACCGGCGAATCCAACCAGTCAAACGTACCATTGTTATCAACGTCCAGGTCATCACCGACTCCTCCGGCAAACCCTTCCACCAACGCAAAATTGGTGTCGTTGAAGAATCCAAGCGGATCGGATGGATTGACAACATAGAAGCCCGAACCATTGGCGGTGCCGAGGATTTCAGTGGCATCGATGTTGCCGCTGAATTCGCCGTCTCCATCGATCGACAACAACGTCAATGAACTCAGGTTTGCGTTATTGCCCGCTTTGATCTCGACAAAGTCATCGAGATCTGACCCGCGATGATCGATCACAAACTCATTGAGGTACGCTGGCCCGACCGACTCGTCATTGTCCGCTATATTCGCGGTGACGGATGCGGTCTTGCCATTGTAGTCCCCGTCCATCGATGACGCGGCAATCGTGATCAATCCCGTTTCAATCGCAGTTTCGATGTCACCGTCATCAAAACCGACAGCCGTGACGGTTTGAGGCAACCGATCGGTAAACGTCAAAGTGATTGCCACGCCGGATCCCGAACCAAGATCGATGTCCGCGTTCGGCGTCACGGTGATGTCGACCTGCGAGGTTGGATTGGTGGTCAATCCGATCGTAAAGGAATCGGAAACACCCGACTCGGAAACATTGGTAACCCCGTCCGACTCAAACACAGTCAGTGCTGGGACGATGGGAACTCCCAAAGCGTTCGGCGAAGGATCGCCCATGCCACCACCTGCGGCGGTACCCGGAGTGTTAATGGCTTCACCAAAGTCGATTGCGGTTCCGGTAATTCCGTAGTCGGGAAGACCGTCGCCGTCAAAGTCGTTACGTCGCCAGTCAGCCGCAGTATCTGTGTCGAAACCATTAGGAATCCGAGACGCTCCACCCGGATCGTGGATACTTCCGTCACCCAGTGATTCGGCAGTCAGAGATGTCGTCGAATAAACGAACGTGGCGTCACCACCCAATCCAACGTCATCAATCAGGTCAGTCCAGAGGACGTTGTCGATGACTCCGTCGTCAGCAATATCGATGTCGTCGCCGACCGACCCAAAGAAACCACGGACCAACAAGATCGTTTGGTCGTCGCCATTGGTAAAGGTTTCCGCGGCTTGCACATCACCGCCTGCCAACTGATAGCCGCTCGCATCTGAAGTACCCAGCGTGATGGCGTGCTTGATGTTACCCGTCGTTCCAGTTCCATCAATCACCAAGACTGAGTATGCCGAAAGGTCTTCGGATGCGGCACCAAAGATCTCGATGTACTCATTGCTGTCGGTACCGATGTGATCAAACACGAACTCGTTGATAACGGCATTGCTAAGCGGCGTATCGTCATCTTGGATCGAACCGGCGGCTGAAGCGGTGCCGATGACACCTGACGATGCATTGGACAACTCGACGGTGAACGACTCAGTCGATTCAACGGTCGTGTCACCGCTTACGCGAACCGTAATCGTTTGCGAGCCGCCGACACCATCCGCGAAGGTTACCTGACCGGAGTAGTCCGACGCCGCCGCCGAGAAATCAGTCGCCAAATCAGCAACGCCCGCACTACCTGAGGCGATCACGTCGTAGTCAACCGTCAGGGCACCGGTGAGCGGCCCCGAGCGAGTCACCTCAAAAGTGAAGTCGGTCAAGCCGGCGTCACCCTCGGATTTTATTGAGTCAACCGCAGTGATGGCCACCGAAGCCACGCCACCACCGGCGTTATAGGTCTCGATTGGGAATGGCGTGGAAGCAGATCCGTTGTCGGTTTCGCCGTCAAGCACATTGATACCCGAGAACGACCAGTTAGCAAGCACGAACGTCGAAGTATCCGGCCCGGTGCCATCGTTGCGATAGGCCCAACCGTCAAGGTGGTCCCAGGCCTCGCCGGTGCCGTCCGTGTTGATATCGCCAAAGACGTCGATCACCGTCCCATTTTGGAACAGCTCGATCGCGTCGTCACCGTTGATGTTGATCGCGTTGGCGTCGGTGTAGTCGGGAGCAAACCCGAAGAAACTGGTGAAGCCTGGCGATTCCGTTGCAACGTGGATGTAATCACCTGCGGTAGCTGCGACGGCGGGGAATGTGAATTCTTCGCCATCCGAGCCGCCACCATTATTGGCCGATCCGAAGCCATAGATGCTGAGGTCGGGAATGTTGTTGACGACGTAGAACTCAACTGACTTTGGAGTTCCGCCACTCAGCGGACCGTCAACGACACCGGTGATGATCAGATCGGCTGCAGGTGCAGCAGTATCATCGTCTTGGATCGTTCCGATTGCAGTGCCAGCCGTAATCGTTGCACCGACCACAGCAGACAAATCGACCGTAAAGTCTTCGTCCGATTCAGCGGTCGTATCACCGACGACATCGATCGTTACGGTCTTGGTCGTTTCGCCGGCAAGGAAGTTCTCGGTGCCAGTCAGCGTGCCCGAAAAATCTGCTGCGTCTGTGTCAACGTTATTGACCGTCCAAGTAACATCCGAGGTGCCACTCGTGTCGCCGGTGCGAATGATATCAAAGGTGAACGAAGTTGTTCCGGAATCGCCTTCGGCTTTGACGGCGTCCGTCGCGGTGATGCTTACGTCGGTGCCACCTCCACCGCCAAGGTCGTCAACGGTGATGCTACCGATCTCAAAACCATCACCACCTCCGTTGATGTTGAACTCGAAACCCACCACCAAGTCGTTGACGCCGGCGACATTCAAACCTGCGAGCGTCCAGTCAAGACTTGCTCCGGTATCGAGCGTTGGGTCTGTGTAGGTTGTGCTGTCGGTGCGAACGCCGTCGAGCTTATAGAACCAAGCGAACTGTTCGGAACCGGCGTTGATAAAGTCGGAGCCTTCACCCAACGCGACAGCCGCCACGTCGACCGTGCTCAGACTCGAAACGTCGATGTCTTGACTCTCAAATATACCCTGGCCACCCCAGTCAGCTGACTGAAGGACGAGACCAGACCCACCTGAGTTCAGCCCCTGCGTCGAAGCTTCGACGCTAAATTCATTTCCGCCGCTGTCGGAGGCTGGAGTTGTGTCGTACGACAATGTCCAAGCGTTCGGTGCCGTACCGTGAGGCCCGCTGGTTGCTGGACCTGCTGCTGGTGGTGATGAGGTTGAGTGGTCGGCAAACCCGGCACCGTCCGTACTGAAATCAGCTTCATAGACAACGGCCATCAGCCGACGCCCTTCCAAATTTTCAACCATGGACAAACGGTTCTTGCGTTTCCGCCGTTCGCTTTGTCGCTTTCGATTGCTCTTATTAGAGAGCTTGTTAAACAATGACTCGATTCGATTCATCGCACGTGTCATGAGGGGATCCTGATCTTTCGAATTGCAGGGAACAGATTGTGGACTCTTACTGCCGCACTCGGAGCGACTGTTACTTTTGGGGCGATTGTACGTACGCCTGCTTCCTGTAAAGCGAGTCTCGCGGAAGGTTCATCAAGTTAACGAGATCTTGTTTTGCCCGACCTCGGAATCGACCATTCCTCACATTTGACGATGCATCTGAAGTCTGTTCCTAACCAAAATTGAATGCCCCGAGATGCCTGCTGCAAATAGGTTCACCCATATTTTCTATGTTAAGATTCAGGGCGCCGCCTTCTCTGTTTCTTCATTCCCGCCTGGGCTTACTCGCACACATCAACGAGAACTTCGCGTCGCGGTTGCGGAGCGAAACACGTAAAGACCATTTCGCCGCATGAGATTTGCCAGCGATGCTTGACACCTGCTACTTATCTCCTATCCTCCAACGCCAGCGAAAAACCAGTCGCTATTAGCTGTCGACCTTCATTCAGACGCACACGCTGAGACGCTCACGATGGTGACCGAATACACCCTGCTGCACGTGCATCCGGGATTTCAAAAGAAGTTCGAGTCAACGCTTCCTGTTGCCCTCGAGTTGATCACGAACGCAAGTGGCTACATCAGCCACGACGTTCAGCGATCGGTTGACGATTCGAGCCAGTACATGCTGATCGTTCAATGGAAATCGAAAGCAGACTCTTGCGAAAACTTTCGAACGTCTGGCCGACTGCACAAGATCAAACTGCTACTGCATCGGTTCTACGAGATCTACCCGGTAACTCACTTCTACGAAACAGTGACTCTCGAAAAGCCCGAGTCCACACTCGACGAAGACCAACCCACCACGCTAGTGGGCGACGAATAGCCGCCGCCCGCCCTGCCGCAACTCTCTTTGCACCAACGACTTATGCCGCGACCGGCGTGCTGTTCAACACGCACTCGCCCCATCGCTGAGCTACCTTCTTCCGGCATCACTCGCTTTCGATGCGACATCGGCTCTGCCCAACCTTCGGTGAGCCTTTCAGTGCTGTTCGATTTTCGCACGACTGTTGATGCGCTCATGACCCAACTAGCGCAAGACACCTTGCGTTCGCTCGCGAACCATCGCAGTGCGGCGTGACTGACGAACGCTGCATGAGCTATTAACCCGCTCGAAAAATGATTCGCTTGCAGCACGGCTGCATCCCGTTTCGTGGCAGGCACTTGCCTCTATTTTGCAAGTGCAGTCCCTAGTCACAGTTCACCAATACCCATTCAGCAGACCAGGTTGACGGCCACTCGATACCGATCGTTCAGACCGTCCAACAACACAGACGTCCAGTGACACAGACGCCGGCGTGACCAAATGAGTACGGCGTGACCAAATGGAAACGGTCAACGGATCATTCATAGCGCACGTCCACTGCCTGCAGAGGGAGCAACGGCTTTCGCAACTTGCCTCCGCCGGGGCGTTTCGAAACTTCACATAAACGAAACTGGCCTTTCACATTGCGTAAAAATCATCAAAACCGCCGGATAAACACCTCGCAACAATGTTAAGAAACAGACGCGCATCGCGATCTGCGTCGTCGTTTCGATCCGCCTGCTTCAGGCGATGCTTGACGATGAAATTTTTTCGTCTCCATACTACGCCCGACAGCTCAGAGACCGCCTGTGCCCAATCAATGGCCGAGCGTTTTCTCACTGGCTGTCCCCTTTCTGACACGAGGCCTGCTCCACGTCAGAAAGTCAAACCGGGAAGCCACACATGGTCACCCAAGTGCACGAAGTGCGCGCCTCTGAAGTCCAACCCCAAACAACTCTGCCAATCGTGCTCGCTTTTAAACGGCACCGAATGGCCCCCATCAGCACGGACGAGAGTATCAAGAGATGAACCAAATCGTAGAGATACTTCCGGCAGTCGTCGCGCTACTCGTAACGCTCGCTTGCGTGCCACTGTCAATCTATTTCGCTCGCAAACTCGGTGTGCTCGACACCCCGGACGCGAGAAAGGTGCATGTCACAGCGACTCCGCGGCTGGGCGGAATCGGAATCATCGCCGGAATTCTCAGCGGCGTCCTGGTTTCTGTCATCACGCTCGAACTTCTCGACTACCCACTGTCGAAATCGGTGTATCAACAGCTCCTCGCAGTCTGCGGTGCGAGCCTGTTTGTCTTCGGAGTTGGCCTTGTTGATGACATCCGCTCGGTTTCCTCACGATTCAAACTCATCTCGCTACTCACGGCAGCCGCTATGGTGTGCGGGGGTGGCGGAGTGATCGGCGAGTTGTGGTTTGCGGGAGAACTTTGGGTCAACCTCGGCTGGGTCAACTGGCTGCTGACGATGTTTTGGGTCGTGGCCATTGCGGTCGCGATCAACTTCATTGACGGACTCGACGGGCTCGCCGGCGGCATCGCTTTAATTGCTTCGACCGTATTGGCGATCTGCTTGCTACTCAATGGACAAGTCGCCGCAGCAATCATTCCGTTGGCTTTGGCGGGAAGTTTGATCGGATTTCTGTTCTACAACTGGCACCCGGCAAAAACGTTCATGGGTGACTCAGGAAGCATGACGATCGGTTTCCTGCTTGCTGCCATGATGGTCGTTGCCAACCCGTTGATCGGAACGATGCGAGGCGTTTTGCTTCCGTCGCTCGCACTGAGCATCCCAATTGCGGACACCGTACTGACGATGTTTCGCCGACGATACCAACAACGTCGCTCGATCTTCTCAGCCGAACGCGGGCACATTCACCATCGCCTTCTTGATCGCGGGTTCTCGCACATGCAGGCCGTGATCTTCCTCCACGTCGTCTCGCTGTTGGCGGTTGGAATCGGTCTCATTGCATTGTCGATGGAAGGATGGAGCACGCTCGGTGGTTTCGCTCTGTTGATTCCTCTCTTGTGGGGAACGTTTCGATTTGCGGGTTCGGTTCGAACCGAAGAAATGGTGCAAGCGCTTCGTGACAAACGCGAACTCGACCGGGCATCGCGTCGCCATCGCGACAGCTTTGAAAGCCTACAGCTCGAATTCAATCACGTCACCACGATCAGCCAATGGTGGCAGGGCGTTTGCAGAGCCGCCGAACACCTCGATTTCGTCAAAGTTGAAATCTGTTTCCCCGGTCCCGAATCCAAGAGTCGTCGTCTGGTCTGGGAGAGCGACAATCCTGAACTCCTGGCCTGCGAAAGACTCCACGCCACCATCCCCATTGCCGAACGCAAAACACACGGCGCGTCCGTGCCGGCAACCGTGGAAGTCGCGGCACATGACTCACTCGAACTCGCCAGCGAACGCATGGTGTTGTTCTCTCGATTGGTCACCGATTACAGCCTCGAAGTCGTTCGCAAGAAGGAAGCCGCAATGACCGTCGGGTCAGGCTTCGACGCGGCACGAAACGCAGCGGATGGCAAGCCCAATATGGCTAGCTCGATTTCGCCCGGCCAATTCGGACACCTCCGCGTCGCGTTGGTCCATGACTTCCTCTACACGTACTGCGGTGCCGAGAAGGTTGTCGAGCAACTGATCAAGGTGTTCCCGCACTGCGACGTGTACTCACTGTTCGATTTCCTTGAAGAAGACCAACGGGGCTTTCTCCAAGACAGACCAGTCACGACCTCGTTCATTCAAAACCTTCCGATGGCGAAGGCAAAGCACCGTGCGTATCTTCCACTGATGCCGCTCGCGATTGAACAACTCGATGTTTCCGGTTACGACCTGATTGTCTCTAGCTCTTATCTCGCGGCAAAGGGCGTCATCACCGGGCCCGACCAATTGCACGTTTGCTATTGCCACAGCCCGGTTCGGTACGCGTGGGACCTTCAACACCAATACCTCGACCGAGCAGGGCTGAAGTTCGGTCCTCGCGGGATGATGGCACGTGCGATCTTGCACTACATCCGGAATTGGGATGTACGTTCCGCGTTGGGCGTGGACCAGTTCATCGCAAACAGCAATTTCATCTCGCGTCGGATTGAGAAAGTCTATCGGCGCAAGTCCAAAGTCGTCCATCCTCCCGTCGACACAGAACAGTTTTCTCTATCAACGCTGCCCCGCGAAGACTTCTATCTCGTGGCCGGACGGATGGTTCCTTACAAGCGAACGCCAATGATCGTCGAGGCGTTCACCCAGCTCCGCGATCGCAAGCTCGTTGTGATCGGTGACGGCCCGGACATGGAAGCGGTACGCCAAATCGCGGGCCCCAACGTCGAAATCCTCGGACACGCGCCGATGGAAACCCTCGTCGACTACATGCAACGAGCGAAAGCACTCGTATTTGCCGCCGAAGAAGATTTCGGAATCGTGCCTGTCGAAGCACTTAGCTGCGGCACACCGGTAATCGCCTACAACAAAGGCGGCGTCACCGAGTCCGTCGTCGACGGTGAACACGGCCTGTTCTTCGATGAACAAACCCCGGACTCACTCATCGAAGCGGTCGAACGATTCGAAACGCAAATCGAGTTCAGCCTGTTTGATCCCACCGAGTTGCACCGACGAAGCACCGAGTTCTCGTCGGCACGATTCGTCGCTGAGATCGAGAATCACGTTAAGCGCTGGACCGAACGTCGCTGGGAAGAGAAATCAAAACTCGCTCGCATGCGTCATCGTTTGATCGAACAAGGTTTTGGCGAAGAAACGGTGCCCAAACCACACCTGAACGATCTGAACACGCCGGCCGGCAACGCTTCTGGTGCATCGCAGGAACCCGCCGTAGCCGCACCGAATACTTAGTCGACGCCATGCTTAGTCGACGCCGCCGTCAGGCGTTCGAACCCGTCGATAGATCGCAAGCTCCCGTATCCATAATCGCAAACCAATCCAAAGCCTGCGAACATGAGCGAGATAACCGCCACCACACCCGAGCTTTCGTCACACGGGTACCGAAATGACCAACGTGAGACGATCAACCGCAAAACGGCGGATCCCAAGCCGCACCTGGTGATCGAACCTGTCAGCGGTTGGCGATCGCTGCGACTCGGCGACATTTGGGAGTTTCGCGATCTGTTGTTCACACTCGGAATGCGAGACGTCAAACTCGTTTACAAACAGACCTTGCTAGGCGTGGCATGGGTTGTCCTCCAACCTCTCATCGGTGCTGGGATTTTCACGTTCGTCTTCGGAATGCTAGCCGAGATGCCGTCGGGTGCACTTCCCTACTTCGCGTTTTCGCTCGCGGGGATGATCGGGTGGACCCTTTTTTCGACGACCCTGACCGCGGCTTCCACCGTGATGGTCACGAATTCCCACCTCGTTAGCAAAATCTATTTCCCCCGTTTGATCTTGCCACTTTCGAGTGCGTTCCAACCGCTGGTAAATTTTGGCGTTGGCCTGATCGTCATGCTGCTCTTACTAGCGATCTACCAAATCAATCCGGGACTTCGGATTTTGCTAATGCCGGTCGCGGGAAGCCTCTTGTTGATGTTTGCCCTCGGGATCGGGTTCTGGTGCAGCAGCATCATGGTTCGTTATCGAGACCTTCGCTTCGTGATCCCGGTAGCGGTTCAGTTCCTGCTCTACGCGAGCCCGGTGGGATATTCACTCGCGGCGATCAACGAAAAAGTTCCCGCGCAATATCAAAGCATCTACATGCTCAACCCGCTCGCGAGCCTCGTCGAGTTCTTTCGTTGGACGCTTTTAGGTGAAGGTGAGATCGCACCTGCGTGGATGTGCTACTCCATCCTCGCAGCCACGATGACTTTCATCCTGGGCGCCTTCGCCTTCCGTCGCTCCGAAAGAGGATTCGCCGATGTCATCTAGCGAATCGATGAGCACGCTCAACTTCGCATTGAGAATAACGACGTGTTGGGGAGTCAGCCAATGACTGAGACAGCAATCCGGATCAGCGATTTGTCCAAGTCTTATCGCATCAAACACGAAGCTGGAAACCGTGCCACCAATCTCGGGGAGGCGATCTCGAACAAGATTCGCAATCCGTTCGAAAAGGCGACGCACGAAGAATTCTGGGCGCTCCAGGGCATCGACCTCGAAATCAACAAAGGCGATGTCGTTGGCGTGATCGGACGCAATGGTGCCGGCAAGTCGACTCTACTCAAGGTGCTCAGCCGAATCACCGAACCCACGACCGGGAAAGTCGAGTTGTTCGGACGTATCGGTTCGCTGCTCGAAGTAGGAACGGGCTTTCATCCCGAACTCACCGGAAGAGAAAACATCTACCTGAACGGTGCCATCCTCGGAATGCGTCGCCCGGAGATCACCCGACAGTTTGACGCAATCGTCGACTTCGCTGGTGTCGAAAAGTTTCTCGACACGCCGGTAAAACGTTACAGCAGCGGAATGTACGTTCGGCTCGCATTCGCGGTCGCGGCACACCTCAATCCAGAAATTCTCATCGTCGATGAGGTTCTCGCGGTTGGCGATGCCGAGTTTCAAAAGAAGTGTCTCGGCAAAATGCAAGATGTCGCCGAAAGCGGTCGAACAGTCCTGTTCGTGAGTCACAACATGGCTGCTGTGCAGGCGCTGTGCAACTCGGCCGTCTTGCTAAGACGCGGGGCCGTCGAATTCACCGGCGACGTCGCGACCGCTATCGACAAATACAGTGGAGACAGCAAGGAGCTTGGTGCCGCAGTCAGCCGTCAGTCGCCCTTTGGAAAAGCAAGAGTTATTGAAAAGTTGATACCCGCAAGGAACAGGTTCCCAGCTCGAACCCCAATCTTGATCGATGTACATTTGAGTACACATGATCCGTCGAGCCGTTGTCATTTCAGCCTCCACGTTTACAACAATTACCGTGAAAACGTAATCACGATATCGTCAGAGCATCTTGATACTGGCCAGATTGCTTCCAACGTGGAATCATTCTCCATACAAATCGATAGTCCCATCTTGTTGCCGGGAATTTACGACATAGATGCTTTCTTATACAGTGGCGGAATCATTGACCATTGGCCCTCGGCGGCAAGATTTGAAGTCACCGACTCCGTTGGTGTCAATGGATATAACGCGAGTAGCCAAACCGGTTGCAAGATGTGCCTCTCAGATTTTAGTTTTTCGGATTTGAAGGTTGCCCAATGCTTAAACGCAGTCTAAGAAAACTATTGACACCTTGGATGTGGGGCCTCAGCGCGGCTGAACTGGGCATGGGACAAAGGACTTGGTCCCAGTTTGGTGAAGACATGGTCATACCTGGATTCTTTCCCGAAAAATACGTTGGTGTATACGTTGATGTCGGTGCGTTTCATCCGATATATCTATCAAACACCTACAAATTGTATCGCCATGGTTGGAGTGGTCTAGCGATCGATGCTAATCCAGATTTTCAACATCTTTATGCTCGCTTTCGTTCGCGAGATTCGTTTCTTTGTTCTGCTGTTTCTGACTCACCCGGAACACTTCGACTCTCCCGGTATAAATTCGGTGCGTTCAACTGCCTGGAGGAACATAGCCATAAAGTCCCCGACAAGTTTCAGGATGTTGTAGACTCGATTGAGGTCCCCTCTGATACTCTAGCCAACCTGTTAGAGCGTTCGAGTTTCGCCCACATTGATGTACTGAACATCGATTGCGAAGGATCCGATTTGAAGATCCTACAATCAAACGATTGGAGTCGCTGGTTGCCCAAAGTAGTCTGCGTGGAGGACCACAGTGAAATATGGCAGTCCTCTCAAACAGCAACATTTATGGATTCGCTAGGGTATAAAATCCATCACCGCGTTGGCTTGACCACCATATTCGCGGAAACAAAAACAGCGGAAAAGCGTACAGGCAAGGCGTTTCACAACGCTGAGACCACCAACTCTCGATAGAGCTTTATTCGCTCCCACGTTGAGTACCATTTTCTGAGTAACCTAATGCAGTGCCCGCATACTCCATTAATGGCTAGAGAGCCTTCTTCACCTAATGGGGAGAAACGCGCCATGTTGCGTCTGGGCTGGTTCATTCCTACCAGAGCTACGCGAGGCGCTATTTGTGTAGCAGAGTTATGCGAAGCTATTAACCGCGTAGGGCATTCAGCAACAATCTATGCATTTGCCTTTGACGACAGTTTCTCTCCCTCATTGCAGAGCCCCCTCCCTTCCGATAGCCAGATGCGTCAAAGCAGTTGGTGGATGGATCAAGGCTTGGATGTGGCTGTGTTCTATCGGCTCAATGTGTTCGATCCTCAGGCACTGAAAGCCGCTCGGGATGCCGGCACAACTGTCGTAATCGAAACAGACTCAGACGGACACGTCTCTGCTCGGCAAAATCTGTTCCGAGAACTAAAGATACGTCGGGATAGATCGCTCACGTGCATCCACCAACTGCGCTCGTGGAAGGCAGCTCTAGATCGCTGGTGGCAATCTACCCGCTTTGACTCTCAAGTCTTAGCAAGTTTCGAGCAAGCACACTGGATCAAGATTGAATCCGATTTACCAGCAAGAATACTAAAGGATTTCTTGGAGAGCCGAAATCGTCGAGATCTTGCGAAGAAGTTGGTTGTCGTACCTTTTGCGGTTAGAAGCGAATTTACGAGCGGACCTGTGCGCCAGGATCGTAAAAAGCGTATCGTCGCTGCCGGTCGCCTCAATTCCAATCAGAAGGCCCCCAACGCAATGGCGTTTCTCGCCGCTGCAATTGGAGAAAAGTTGCCAGACACGGAACTGGAATTACACGTTCGAGGTGATGTCTCTATGTTCGCGACACTAGCAAACCGCTGGCCGAACGTTAAAGTCTTTCAAGACTCTAAACCCGAGTTTCTTCGCAACCGATTGACACAGTCGCGTATTCTGTTGTCAACATCCAAATGGGAGACAACCCCGATACAGGGTCTCGAGGCACTATGCTCGGGCTGCACTATTGTAGCGCCTAATTCCGTACCGGGGTATGCATCGTTAATCGGCAACAACGATTATGGTTGCACCTACACGACAAAATACCAGGCGATTGATGCTCTAACCTGTGAGCTAAACAATTGGTGTAACCACAAACGCGATGCAGTCGCGATTTCAAACCATTGGCGTGCGATATGTGATCTCGAGCACGTTGCGCAAAAGTTCTGTGACCTCACCGTAGGCGATCACGCTTTGCATGGCCCTCTCATTTCAACAAAAGCATGAAAGCTTTCCTTCGCCAAAGTGCCAGCAGAGTTTTTCGAAAGCTGTTTTGGAGCTGCTTTCAACATCTGGTTCAGGAGGTTGTGCTGAAGAGCCCGCGGATTTTTGGTGATGAGTCGAGACTGAAAATTCACCCCTCCGCGCAAGTCAACGACGCGCTCTTTAATTTGGTCTCGGGACCGGTTTACGTCGGCGAATACGCGTTTTTTGGCCATGGCGTAAACGTGATTACGGGACCCCATAACCCTGCATTGACCGGGGAGCAACGCAAGGATCAATTCCCGCCAGAAGGAAACGATGTACACATCAGCAACGGCGTTTGGATCGGAAGCAACGCCACGATCCTGGGCCCATGCCGCATTGGCGAAAACGCCGTGGTGGGTGCCATGGCGCTGGTACGGGCGGATGTGCCTGCCAACGTAATCGTCGCTGGCGTACCCGCTAAAGTCATTCGGCACCTAGACAAAAACGCCCTTGTTGGCCAGTAGAGAAACTATGAGTTTACAACAGTTTTCGCTATTTCACGAAACCAGTGAAGAAAAGTTGCAAAACTGGCATCGTCCCTACGCGGCCCTGTTTACCGAGCGAGGTCCAGTCTTGGATGTAGGGTGCGGTCCCGGTTACATGGCGGATGTGCTCACGGAAATGGGCGTTGACTCGTTGGGTATCGATTTGGATCCCGCCATGGTGGAGCTAAGTAAAAAGCGCGGGCGCAACGCGGTACTTGGCAGCCAGGATGCATTCCCCCAAGTCGAAAGCGGATTTGGTGGCGTTCACATTTCGCACGTTGTGGAACACCTTTGGGGCGACGAGCTCGAGAAGATGCTTTCGAATTCCCTCGCCGTGCTACGTCCCAGTGGTATTTTGATCATCCGCACTCCCAACTGGGATAATCCGTTTGTCCGCGAACGACTATTTTGGATGGACCACACTCACAAACGCCCGTATCCAAGAGAGCTGTTGGTGCGGATGCTTAAAGATATGGGCATGCTTGAAGTCACTAGCGGATGCGAACCAACAGGCATGAACGACACCTTTGTGGTCGCCGCCAATCCACCTTTTGCCACCAACGATGTTCCACCGCTCAAATTTTTACGTCGCGATGATGGGGTTAGCGTCATCCGACGAACAAAGGGACGCATGCGAGACCGTCTGCAGGGTTTTTTAGGAATAACGACACCATGATTCGGGTCGGATTCGATGTATCCTTCGCTGCACCAAAACCCGGCCGCACCGCTGCGGTGACGGGGGTCGGTCGCGTCATCGAAAGTGTTCTCGTCAATCTGCGTGAAATTCCCGACTTGGATGTGAAAGCGGTCGGTGCCTTTGATGGTGATTGGAATCCAGTCTCCACGAGCATCATGGCTCAACGCTGGACATCAAAAGCTGTTTCCGCTAGCCGCTCGTCCATACCGGCCTACCGAAGCCGAATGGGATTTTCCAAGGTACTGGCGCCGTTGCAGATTGGGCTTGAATCGCGATCGAATCTGGCGGCTCGCTTCAACCCCTGGAGTTTGCCTGCGAAACTTCTTCGGCGTTTCGTACGTTGCGACCTGGAGGCAGCTCTCGACCATCGCACCATCGACGTATTTTGCTCCACGTTCCTACCACCGCCAGCTATAATCCCCGCAACGATCCCTCGGGTTGTTATGATTCATGACATATATCCCGCCCGTCACCCTGCGGAATGCGGCCCGGCAGCGACAGGCCTGCTCAACACAATCTGCAATCAGCTAAACATCTTTCGGGATGTCGTAGTGACCGTTTCGGAATACACGAAATCCGACTTCTGCGACTACACGCAATTCCCGCCGTCACGAGTTGTAGTGGCTCCGCTGGCCGCCGCTGACAATTTTAGGCCGGTGGATGCCCCCCACGCTATCGGCACGCTTCGCTCTTCTTATGGATTGGGAAACGCTCCCTACATTCTGTCGGTCGCAAACGCACAACCACGCAAGAATTTGCCAGCGGTTATTCAAGCCTTTGCGGCGGTCGCGAATCGTTTGCCAAGCTGGAACGGAAACTTGGTACTGGCGGGAAATTCGGGGACCGACTGGGGAACAAGCCACATCGAAGCCGAGCTTTCCAAGCATCCCGCCATACAGCGGCGAACGCTCCGTATTGGGCCCGTCGCTGACAGCCACCTGCCTACCTTATACAGCGAAGCGCTGGCATTCGTATTTCCGTCCTTGTTTGAAGGCTTTGGCCTGCCCGTTCTGGAGGCGATGCAGTGCGGAACCCCAGTTGTTTGTTCCTCAACAACCTCTCTTCCTGAAGTCGTCCAAGACGCTGCCATCCAGGTGCCACCGCAAAACGTGGAAGAAATCGCAAACGCAGTCTCGCGAATCATCTCGGATCGCTCACTGGCGCAATCGATGACCGATGCCGGAAGAACCCGTGCGACATGTTTTGGATGGGAAAAAACCGTTTCACAGGTTGCCGCTGCAATTCGATTTGCCGCGAACACAGGAGTCTAGATTGCGATGGTCGGTAAAGCACTTTTTCGTGGGGTTGGCATCCACCTTTATGGGAAGCCAGATTTCCGTCGATTACACACCCTACAAGGTGGGCTCCACCACTTTGTTCGAACGCCTTTGTGAACCGAGATTTTGCGCAGGTGGGCACCTTCAAGCCATCAAAGAAAAGCCCCCTGCGGTGGCTCATTTCACGGTCAAGTGCCATTCGGGCGACTCGACTCTGCCTGAGGTCTGGAGTCTCATTCAAAGACCATTTCAAAGGATCATCACGCTCGTTCGGCCGGCCAGAGAAATTTATCTGTCTGCCTTTTTCCAGAACATTGACGATAGCAATTACGACTACCATTTTGGCAGTCGTGATAGTGTGTTGAATGCGTCGACCCAATCGCTCGCAGACCATTTCATGAGCGTTCCGTGGAATCGCTACCCGCACCTGCAATTTAGCCACAACGCCCAAGCGATTGAGGAGTACTGCGGTGTGGACTATCGCAACGACTTTCTGGGATTTCCAAAGACTACTTTTCATGTCTACCATGGGAACACGGAGGACGGCGCTGTCATGGTCGCGGTCGCTAGGATGAATGTGCTCAGACATCGGCGCACGTTCTGCAAGTTTATCGAATCGCTGGGATTGCCGTTTCCATTTCGGACCTCCAAGATCTCCATGTTAAGTTCGAATGTTTCTGCGAGCAAATGGTACAGCGACAAGCAAAAAGCCCTGATACAGCATCCGGCGATTGTCGAATTTATGTCCGAAAATCGAGAACGAGCGTGTTAGCTGAACAGCCGCGTTCTCATGTCCCATCGCAGGCCGGCGGAGCTAGCAAGGGCAACAGGCCCCGGGTCGGCATCTTCTCGTTGAATACGGCAGGCAAACATGGTGGACTAGAGTCGTACATTCGGATGCTGATGCGTGGTCTTGCGAAAAGGTGTCAACCACGCACTGAACACGGGGCTCGCACACTGCAACTCGATCTATATCGCGAGAATAGACTGCGACGACATCTCCGCGCCCAACCGCTTTCAACGTCAACTCGAGGTCATGTCGCAACTTCCTGACATCGGGATCTTAGGCACGACGAGCACACTTATCGATGAGTCCGACAACGAAATCGGCGAATTGGCTTATCCCCTCAAGCATGATCAAATCATCAACAAACTATTGACGTTTGGATGCGGTCTGACACATCCCTCGGCGATGATACGTGGATCGGTGATGGAGTTGCTTCGGCAGTACGAAAGTACGACGGGGGCTTCGCAAGATTTTGACCTTTATCTTCGTGCTTCGGAAATATCGCGTCTTGCGAATCTCGACGAGCCTCTTCTCTGCTATCGGATTCACAACCAATCCATGGGAGCGACCTCGTCTGCTGCCCAGGCGAGCCCCAAACACCACTCGCTAGCGGCCTACAACCGTCGCAATCCACTTCCTTCGGACTACCTCCTCAATTTCGCCCATCAGGCATCATGGATGACGGCAGAAGAAGGCCAAGGACGGGAGGCATTTGGGTTCGCGATGCAGTGTATCAAGCACAAACCCAATAGTTTTCTTGGATATCGCTCTGTCGCGCGAAGTATCTATACCATGGCCTGTGGTACGGGCAGATGATTCGCTCGTTGTCGGTGCATCGTCACCAGCATGTGAGAGAACTCGATTCAGCATTGATTCGATCCTCGAAGACATTCATTTAGAAATATCAACAACAATGGTCGCACAAGCAGTTCTCAGAGGATTAGCCTCCACGTTCTTAGGCAACCAGATTTCGATCGTGTACACGCCTCATCGTGTCGGGTCGACAAAGTTATTTGACCGACTTTGCGAGTCGCGGTTCAGCAGCGGTGCTGACCTCAGCGACATCCAAAGTGTCCCTCCAACGATGGCACATTTCACCGTCAAATGTCATTCCGGAGAGTTAGGACTCGATGAAGTTCGTGACTGTATCCGACGCCCATTTCAACGTGTGCTCACGCTTGTTCGCCCATTCGATGAAATCTGCATTTCGGAGTATTTTCACAACATCAGCAACCCCGATAGCAGTTTTCACTTTGGAACACGGGACGAGGTCCTCAACGCATCCACGCAAACGCTGGCCGAACACTTTTGCGGTATCGACTGGAATAGCTATCCGCAACTGCAACCTCGAAAGAATGCCACCGCAATCGCAGAGTATTGTGGCATCGACTACCAGGAAGACTTTCTGGATTCAACACCGCCCGCCTTTCGTGTCTATCACGGAGCCGCGAGAGACGGGGAACTCATGGTCGCCGTTGCCCAAATGGACGTCATCTCACGACGAGACACCTTCCGCGAATTCATCAACGCGCTCGGCTTGCCGGTACAAACGCAGCCCAAAAAACGAGTCGTTTCCTGCCCTAGCTTGTCGACACATCGTTGGTGTCGCGACAAGCAAAGGGAGCTTACACAACACGCAAACGTCGTCGAATTCCTCAACAACATTCGAGCATCAGGGTGTTAGTTACGAACACATCCACATCGAGCGAAACGTTTGGATCCGAAAACGTTCGCAAAGAGAAACCACTGCGTGTGGGCATATTCACGTTGGTAAATGTGAACAACCATGGCGGTCTTGAGTCGTACATACGGATGCTCACGAACGAACTCACCGGCAACGCACATCAGGTTTTCTGGAACGGTGCCGCACCGGCCCAGAACGTGACTTTGGAATCCCATTGGCGACCACGGATCAATCGTCTCTTACCCGTAATGACGCGCCCCCAGGTGCGTTTCCTTTCTCGAACTGCGGCCCAATGGCAAGGTTCGGCTTGGTGCGGCAACGCGGTCAGCAAGTGCGATGTTGTTCATTTTGTGGGAACCGGATGGGATCTCGTAGGCTTTCCGCTGTTACAAGCCGCTCGTGAACAGAAAAAGCTCGCCACGTGTTGGCCCGCTGTGCACCCACGACAATGGGGTGACGCTCCACTCGACATCGACCTCTATCGCAAAATGGACGGTGTTTTTGTTCAGTCCGACTACGAGGGCAAACACCTGCGGGAGAAGGGCGTTTCAGCGTCTGTGCTCGTTCGCTGTGGATGCGCCGCACCGGACAACTATCCGGGAGACGCTGATCGATTTCGCAAAGAGCATGAACTCGGCGATCGCAAAGTTATCCTATTCGTTGGACGAAAATCGAACGCGAAGGGCTACCATGCTCTCCGGAATGCCGTTGCCGAACTCAACCACGCAGGAACTCCGGTGACGCTCGTCTCCATCGGAAGAGATCTCGAACCGCCCTACCCATCGCTGCCGAAGGAAGTGGATCTCGACCTCGGCGCCGCCGAAGACGCGGTCAAACACGACGCACTCGCCGCCTGCGATGTGTTTGCACTTCCGAGCGAAGCGGAGTCGTTTGGCATCGTCTACGTGGAAGCGTGGGCGTACGGCAAACCGGTCATCTGTGGCGCCGCACCGGCATCACAAGAACTCGTCAACCGGCACCGGGGCGGCATCAGCACCGACGGATCGGTCGGAGAGGTAAAGAAAGCAATCGCAAACATACTTGCCACGCCCGCAGAGGCGGAAACGCTAGGACGCTCAGGGCTGAACGCCGTTTGTGCGGAGTACACAGCGGAAAGGATCTTCGAGCGTCACTTCGAAGTATGGAACCGACGCGTGGGCGAGCAAACACCATTGAACAGAGCAGTAATATGACAAAATTCTCTGTGGTCATCCCTACCTACAACCGTCCCGAAGAGTTGAGCGAGTGCCTCAAGAGGCTCGCTCCAAATGTGCAATCCTTTCCGGCCGAGGACTATGAGGTCATCGTAAGCGACGATGGCAGACACGTCTCAGCAAAGGAGCTCGTTTCGAACGAATTTGCCTGGGCTCGTTGGACGTCGGGCCCAGCGAAAGGCCCCGCTGCCAATCGCAATCATGGCGCCAGCCAGGCGGTGCATGACTGGATCGTATTCATCGACGACGATTGCCTTCCTGAATCGGGTTTACTCACCGCGTATGACAAATGCATTGCGTTTCAAACAGAAAAATCGTTCTCAGCCTTTCAAGGTCCCACTTTACGGATTGGCGAACCACCATCGCTTCTCTGGGAAGCTCCCCATAACCCACTAGGTGACGCTCGTATCTCGGCAAATTTCGCTATCCATCGCGAGATTCTTCTGCAAGTTGGCGGCTTCGACGAACGTTTCCCAAGTGCCGCAATCGAAGACACCGAGTTCTTTGCACGTCTAGAAAATTCTGGGGGGGCGATATTGTTTGTCCCCTGCGCCATCGTGAAACACCCTCTTCGCCCCGTAGGCAACGCGGCGGGGCTAGCTAGAAAATGGGAAGGCAAAGCAATCTTCTCGATGGATGTGGGGGCGTCCCCTTTCACCGTGCTGTGGCGACTACCTTGGCACTCACTTCGGATCATTCAATCGCGATTCCGCAATCAACATTGGTCCTCTGACAATGTGCAAGCCGCGTTCAAATTTCTTGGCGAATGGGGTATCGTCGTCTACAACACTCCAAGGTGGGTTCGCAAGTGGAGTCGTCGGCCGCGTAGTCCGTTTTGGAAGAAGCACGTATCCGAGCACGGCGCCCCACCGAAATTTGGCTTCTGACATGCTCCATGTGAATACTCCCAGGCAGTCATTAACGAACTCGTCACCGATTGTGGACAACGAACCAGAACGCAATGTCGTTCGAGAATTTGGGCAGCGTTTGATGCGTCGCATCGCACTGCTACCAAGGCCGACCAATGCAGTTCGGTCTGCCATAATGCGAATCCGAGGAGCTTCCATTGGCCATGGCACAAGTATTCCGGCGAGCACCATGTGCACTTGGCCGCATCAACTTGCAATCGGCAAGGAATGTATCATTCAGCCAGACGTCTTCTTCAACTACGATCATTACTGGACTCCTGGACCGTCAATACAATTCGGTAATCACGTCTTTATCGGACGCGGATGCGAATTCAACATCCGCTGCCAACTCAACGTGGGCGATGACTGCCTAATAGCTTCCGGTGTTAAAATGATCGACCATGACCATGGATCTGATCTAGGGTGCCTCATGAGGCAGCAGGAAAACAATTCCAAACCCATTTCGATCAAAGACAACGTGTGGATTGGCGTGAACGCAACCATCCTCAAGGGAGTCACCATTGGTGACGGAGCTATCGTCGCAGCCGCATCAGTAGTAAATCGCTCTATCGGCCCTAACGAAGTTTGGGCCGGTGTGCCAGCCAGGATGATTCGAAAACGAGGTTAACATGCGACTGAACCAGAAACTTTCAAAACTTGTCAAGTTACATCGAACCCACCGTTTCACTCGTTTTAGAACTGCGATTTCCCCATTTTCAATAGGGCGTTATGTTAGGTATAGAACCCAGCCTCCCTTAATAGTGATCGTCGGATCACCGCACAAGGTTGGATCAACTTGGCTGTTCCAGATGCTCGAGACACTATTAAAGCCGCAATACGATTTTGAGGGTCTAGTAATACCACGCTCGATGCGTACCAGGGGATACACCGACACCTTTACATCTGCGTCCGCAGCCAATTTCGTGTCGTCTTCAAAAGGTCGATGGCTATTCAAAACGCATAAAAACATACATCCGGACATTCTTCCAATCTGCAAATTTGTGTCGGTCCACCGCGACCTTCGAGATGCATGTGTTTCAATGGTTCACTTCGGAACCCACCTTCCTACCGAAGCAGGCGGTTATCAGCAAGAGATAAAACAACTGCCTTTCAAAGAACGCCTGCATTTTGAGTTGGAACGAGATTACAATCTTGAGCGTGCTGAGTACTGGTGGAATTTTCCTGCCACCGCCCGGGTACACTACGAACACCTCAAAAATGACTGCCCGGCAGAGTTGCATTCCGTCGCACGTGCACTCAATATTGAAAACGACTACTGCGCGAAGCAATACAAACACGTAGCTGAGAGACACGATTTTAGCCGAGTCTCCCAACGTGCACCAGGCAAGGAAGTGTCAAGCGCATTCCTACGGAAAGGGATCGTAGGAGATTGGAGAGAAAAATTCGAAGAAGAACATATCCAGCATTTTAAGACAGCTCTCAACGGGCGATGGAACAAATTGCTGATCCAAATGGGATATGAGGAAGTAGTCGACTGGTAGAAATCATTCGATTGTCGAATCTGCGTGACGCGATTACTCTGCACAACATTCCTACCTAGTTGTGAAACGCATACTGTCCAAATTTTGCATGTCCGATATCGAGGTCTCGCCCCGCCAACCCGCTCCAGGCGTCGCGACAGAGGTGAGCTCTGTTGAGCTTATTGTACCGACTCTCAAGCGTCCTAATCACCTGAGACGTTGCCTTATGGCTCTTGCATCACAGACCACGTTGCCGGCGAACGTCTTAGTCGGGATCCGTTTGGATGATCAAGTCAGTCCTCCTGTTCTCGTCGAGTTTGAATCTTCTTTGAATGTGACTTTGGTGGTGGCTCGGGGAGTAGGCGTCGTTGGTTCAATGAACAGTTGTTTGCAGCAATGTCGATCCGAGATGGTTGGATTCCTGGACGATGACGTCGAACTGCCCTGCCATTGGTTGGAAACAATGATAAGCCATTTGGAAACAAGGCCGGCAGCGGTCGCCGCGGCGGGACGCGACCTACTGATGGATCATCCCGAGATGCGTCGTAGCGAAACACTCGTCGACGACGTCGGACGGATCCATGCTTACGGGCGAATCACGGGCAATCATCATCGAGGCGGAGGTGAAACTCGCCTTGTTGATGTTCTGCGAGGATCAAATTGCCTGTTCCGCGGCGACTTTTTGAGAGAGCATGGATTTGAGAAAGGACTGGCGGGCACCGGCGCCCAGGTCAATTGGGAACTGGCGTTGGCCCTACAAACACGACGGGCCGGGTATCGGATGCTGTTTGACCCTTCGGTCCAGGTCGTACACCACGTTGCTCCTAGGCATGACAATGATTCGGTCCACCGCGGAGTATTTGACGCACACGGGACTTCCGACATCGCCCATAACGAAACGCTAGTGGTGATAAAGCACGGATCTCGACTAGACTGCCTCAGGATAACTCTTTGGCAATTGCTAATAGGATCAAAGACCTGCCCCGGCATTTTTCGAATTTTCGAGTATCGAGCTCGAGGAACCGCACCGTTCTACCCCCGCTTCCGGGCAACGCTGCTTGGACGCCTAGCAGCACTTCGGACTTATATCCTTCGGATCGAACACGCAAGCTAGATTGCCGATTTTTCAGTTCTCCGGCTACTTACGTTCACAAACACCACGCGAGCATAGTAGGACCAAAATCCGACACGTAGCAGACGCGGTGAATCGCCAGAGACACACTCACAAACTTTTATGCTAAGTACAGCATGTCTTACCCGAAAATAATGGTCGTTTCACCGACAGCAGGGCTTTTTGGAGGAACAGAACGCGTGCTGGAAGTATTACTATACCAAACAGCACATTCTAACGACATTTCATATGCCTTCCTAGAAGACGGCCCCTTGGTGAATATTGCGCACAGTCTTAATGTACCATTTCGACTAATTGAACGTTCAAGAACCAGAAACCTTAAAAAGACATTTGCGGTTGTTTCGGAACTTCGAAAGTTCATTCAATCCGAACGCCCCGCAGTAGTGTTTGCCTGGACAGACTTTGCCCAACTCTACGCAAGTCCAGCGAGTATTGCTATCGCCAAAAGCCTGTGGTGGCAAAGATCCAACATCGACGGAGGAGCTATTACACGATTATGCAAGTGCCTTCCACACTCACACGCGATTGCAAACTCGAAATTCACGAGAGACCAGATGCGTCAACATCGAATTAAAGTTGCAGACTCTCCTCTCTACCCACCATATGACGCAAACAAATTCACCCAAGAAAACGCTTCTAAGCAGAATCTACGAAACGAATTTGGAATACCTAATAGCAGCTTTGTCATTGGAAGTGTCGGTCGCATGCAGCATTGGAAAGGCTTTGATACGCTAGTCGATTCAATTAGGCAAGTTCGTAAAAAGCACGAAGATGTATTTTGTGTAATCGTGGGCGGACGGCATGAACTCGAGCCGCACTACGAAAACCTACTTCAAGAACGAATTGCTCAGCTTGGCATATCTGAGCACGTAATGTTGCCTGGGAGCCAGCGTAACATAGCAGATTGGATGAGAACAATGGATGTGTTTGTTCATTCAGCAGACCGAGAACCATTCGGAATTGTAGTGCCTGAAGCCATGGCGATTGGCCTACCAGTAATCGCCTCGATACCGGGTGGGCCGGCCGAGGCTATCGAACCAGAAGTAAGTGGTTTGTTGGTCAGCAGCAATAGAGTGGACGATTTGACGAGAGCAATCTTGCGACTGAAAGAAGATCCGGCGTTGGCTTACAGGCTCAGTAAGCAAGCACGAAGGCGAGCAATACGGTTCAGCAGCGAAAACTTCAGTGATAATCTCATCGCTACCATTGCGGAGGGATTGCAATCTTAATTGAATCTAAAACGAACTATGCGTGTATTGCAAATTTTTACTCTCGTCTTCCCACCACTAAAATCCCCCGTGAGAAGGCTAACGTGTTTAGATGCCAAGATTGAATGATTTACTTTCGGACATCCCGACGTGCTGCACAACGACCATCCAAGGCAGTGAAGACAGTTGAAGCCTTGGCTTTTCTGCGAAGTCCTGGATGGCATCCTGCCTTTCCTCTCGCACAAGCCCTATTTAGCAGCCCCCCAGGGTTCGTTCTGTTACTAAGCCTTGTTTTATTCGTAATTTTGGCTGTATTACAATGAGCTCGATGCAGCCTGGGACGTTTCGTCTTTTCCTTGCGTTGCTTGTGGTAATTCACCACAGTTTTCCATTGCGGTTAGGTGCCTGGGCGGTGGGGATGTTTTTTGCGCTGAGTGGATTTTGGATATCCAGAATGTGGCGGAGAAAATACGCGAAACTCGACGCGCCTTACACTGAATTCCTGGCCAGCCGCTGGTGGCGTCTCGCCCCCGTGTTCTTGACGGTTCATCTTATCGCCGTGATCTTAACTCTTTCCGGATACCGAGTCGGCAATCCGGCCGCGATTTCGGATTGGAGATGGGTGGTTACCCAGCCTTTAATCGCTGGTTCAACTCAAGTCACGCGGTTGCTGCCGCCGTCTTGGTCGCTTGATGTCGAAATGCAGTTTTACCTCTGCGCTCCTCTGCTCGTCGTGGGGATGGCAAGCTTGTCAAAACGCGATGCCGGATGCTTTGTGCTCGCGCTTCTGTGCTGGTCGGTTTTGCGTCTGTGCATTATTAGATCGTTTGAAGAAGCCAAACTGGACATTTTCGCCTGGATTTTCGCTGTTGGCTGTCTTTGTGAGCGTTTCGACTTCCATCCGACTCCAGGCATGGTCACAGCGAGCGCGACAACGGTGGGCTGCCTGATTCTGCTGACCTTTGGGTTTACGGAAACCCATTCACTGGTCTGGTTGCGTGGATCGCAAGAGACCACCGCAGCGACATGGTTGCAGACAGGCTATTTTGTGTTGTTGGTCTCCGCGGGAATTCCATTTGCGATGGACACGGTAGGAAGAAGATCGAGCCCTTGGGACCGCTGGCTTGGCGACCTCTCGTACCCGCTGTACATGTTCCACTGGTTGCCGCGCGAATGGTACTACGCACATGTCGATCTGAACGGCCCCTGGTGGCACTCCCTCACGATGTTGGGTGTCAATATTACGGTCGCCCTTGGTGGTGCCGTAGTAATATTGCAACTCGTTGACCGTCCTCTGCAAAACCTTCGGTCGCGCCGGCTCGCTTCGTCGTTGCCCAACACCGCCCCACAACCTAACATATCAAATGTCTAGCCCAATAACGCTGATGGTAGCAACTGCCATTTGCGCGCCCGCCATTCTGCTGGCTCTACGCAACTCGAACTGGTTGGTCGACTATCTGTTTTTCGTAGTCGCGTTGAATCGCGGCGTGCGGCGAATGGTGGACTACCAAAATGGATACTTCGACAAATATTCACTGATCAGCTTAACGCCTATCATTGTTTGCGGACTAGCGACACTTGTCGTACTGCTACACCTCAATACCCGCCGACGGCTAGGGCAGGCTACGTCCGAGACACTTTGGATCTACGGATTGGCAGTTCTGGGGGCGTTCTTCATAGGTCTTGTCAATGTACGACTGGGCGCAGTCTATGCACTAGGTGAGTACATTGCCCCCATCGGGTTGCTAGGGTATGCAGCGATGCATGCAAAGGAACCATCGGTGCTCAGCCGATGGAGCAACAGCGTCGCCTTCTCGACAGCAGTTGTCGCAGCGTATGGCATATACCAATACTATACAATTCCCCCATGGGACGCTTTTTGGGTACGTGCAGTTGGATTTGAGGGCTACCTAGGCAATCTCAAACCAACGGAGATGACACTATTCTCTACAATGGCTGAACGAGGTCCTGCGGCATCGTACCTATGCGGTGGTTTGATTTTATTGCTACTTCGCCCAAAAACGCTGGGGGTATTCCGATGGCCCACAATTGCCTTGGTCGCAACGGCCATGTTGCTAACTTACTCGCGCACGGTGGTGATTTGGACAGCACTCGCAGTGATTGTTTTCCCGCTAATTAATCGCGGTACTGCCATTCTGCCTATAGCGATACTCGCACTACTCGTCGCTGCGATTGGCCCTTCGATATTAAGTAGACTGCCTAGCGCCGAGAAAATTACATCCCGCGTTTCAACTATTGGAGCCATTCAAAATGATGGATCTTTCAAGATACGACTATTCCTCATAAAAACAACGCTGAAGAGTTCGCTGCAAGAGCCCTTCGGGCTGGGAATTGGTTCTCACGGACTCGCTCAACGCGTCGGGAAAGCAAATCGTGGCGGTTCCGGCGATAGTACCGGATACATACAAACTCTTCGAACGTTTGGTTGGATAGGATTTTTTATGATCGTGATCCTTCTTTATAAACTGTGGAAAAGATCGAGCGATCTCGTCCAATCTGAAATGGATGATGCCAATGTGCGTCTCTTCCGGGCTTGGTTTATCTCCGGTATGGTGGCGTTGTTTTCAGGCGACTGGATGTTCACGGCAACTTTCTTTTGGGTGCTGGCAGGCCATTGCTTAGGGCTCTATGACTTGGCACTGGAGGAAGAGATGGCCGACGACGAGGCAGAATCCGATCTGGAACACGACGAGTTTGACCTTTCCCAATTTGGTTCGCCAATCCCGCCGCAGCAATATGCGAATTCGCTCTCCTGAATTTTTCTGGCGGTTGAGTCGACGGTTGCATCGCCATGACATGCGCCGCACCGCTCGGCTCGTGAAGATTGTCAACTATTTTCTTCATCGGGCGCTTTTGCCATGTGAAGCGACGGTCGGCGAAAACTTGATTCTCGAACACTACGCACTCGGTGTTGTCATCCACCCCAACGTCACCATTGGTGACGATTGCCGGATCTATCACCACGTGACCATTGCTGGTGAGACTGCTCTCGATAGCCCCGACGGGGTTCACATCGGCGATCGCGTAACACTTGGTGTCAACTCCGTCATCATGCCGCGGTCAAACACAAAACTCACCATAGGGGATGACGCCATCATTGGGGCCGGCGCTGTTGTCACGCGTGACGTTCCCCCCGGCGCGGTCATGGTGGGAGTTCCTGCACGCATTCAAAAGTACCGCGATGACGATACCGCTGCGATATCACATTCGCCCATCGCGTGTTGAATTGACGCGGCTTCTTTCATCTCGAGGATCTGTCTGATGCGAATCGCGTTCTCCATTATCAACGCCAATCGCCGTGAAGGCACGTCGCGGGCCATCCTAGAGGTGGCCGAAAGATTGGCTGTCGAACATGACGTTGATCTGTGGGCACGAACGATTGAAGATGTTGACCTATCGCACATCAATTGGATCGAAGTACGCGGTCCGCGACGCCCCGAAGTCGGGGATTTTGCTTCGTTCAAATGGTTAGTTGATCGCAACATTGAGCGATACGACTACGACATCATCCATTCCCCTGGCCCGAATACATCCAAAGCGGACGTCTATGCGATTCAGACGGTGCATCCCGTCAAGATGCACCAGATGGCACTCGTTAACGCAGACCAGTCTGCGAGTTGGGCACGAAAGATTTCACACAAGACTTACGACAACTTCGTCGTTTCTGCTGAACGCGAAAGTTACAAATACGCGAGCCCTCGTGGTCCCCGTGCATTCCTGCCTGTATCGCTTGGCACAAAGCAGGAATTGTTGGAGACCTACCCGGAATGTCAGTCCCCCTCCGCTCGCCCCCAATCACTGAACTCGAACGTGCTCGATCCGCGAACCCCCAGCGATAACCCGCGAAGGAACCAATCACACGACAACGTGGTTGTGGTTCCCAATGGTGCGGACTTGCATCGTTTCTCGCCCGACAACCGAACACAACATCGCTCCGAAGTTCGTCGCTCACACAACCTCGACGAGAAGGATTTTGTTGTGCTGTTCAGCGGTGGAGATTGGCGTCGAAAAGGACTGGACCTACTCTTGGAAGCCTTCGCAAAGATTGACTCCAACGCGATCAAACTCCTCGTCGTTGGCCACGATCGCGCGGGAGCCCCCGTGAAACAGTTATCGCACAAACTCGGCTTGACCGAACGCGTGCAATTCGCTGGCTTCCGCACCGACGTTCATCGCTACTACGCCGCCGGAGACGTTTTCGTCTTTCCGACCGCATACGAAGCTTTCAGTTTGGCGACGATCGAAGCTGCCGCTGCCGGACTACCCGTTTTGATGCCCGACGTCAGCGGCGCCGAAGAATTAGTCGGCAGCCACAAGACCGGTCAGATCATTCCGCGAGATCCTGACGAAATCGCGAAGACGATCGAAGAATACGCCGCTTCGCCTGAACGTGTTGCTCGCCAAGGGGCTGCGGCACGGCAACTCGTCGAACAAGAGTTTTCGTGGGACGTCATCACGGACAAGACATTGTCGGTCTACAACGAGCTGATTCGGCAGCGTGCTGAGCTTCTCGAGTCGTCCGTAGCTTACAACCATGCATTCTAGGTGACGCCATGAAAGTAGTCATTGTAAGCCACGCGTGTGCGTTACCTCAGAACCAACACATGTTCTCGCTCGCCGCCAAGAAACATGGTTGGCAGGTCACGATGGTTCTGCCTCAGCGATGGAAAAACGAGTATGGAAAGTTCATGGATGCCGAGCTGTATCCAACCTTTGACGCGAGCCTCGTTTCGGCACCGGTGATCAATAACGGCAGCGTGCCGCTGCATGCCTACCGCATGCGAGCAGGTGCGCTGTTGAAGAAGATCTCCCCAGACGTAGTCTACGCACACAATGAGGCGTATGCGTTGTCGACGATCCAGTGGTGCCGAGCCGCGAAACAAAACGGCGAGCTTCCTTTCGGCTTTTTCTCCTGCCAAAACTTGTCGAAACGATATCCGATTCCGTTTCGACAATCTGAATCATGGGTCTATCGCAACAGCAAGTTCTTCTTCCCTATCACACACGCCGTTGACGAAGTCCATCGAGAGAAGGGGTACCAAGGCCCGTCCACGATACTTCCGCTAGGCTTTGATCCGGAAAAATACCACGCAACCGAATCCATCACGAAACGTCATCGCGACGCGAGTTCGCGAGCGTTCCGGTTTGCATTCGTGGGCCGAGTTGTCGAAGAGAAGGGGCTCGTCAATCTAGCCGCGGCACTCGGAAAGATCGCTGACTTGGACTGGCAATTGATCATGATCGGCGCAGGTCCTTATGAACCGCAGGTGAAAGCCGCGTTTGAAAAATACCGCGTGGCAGAGCGCGTCGAATGGCGTGGCTTTGTACCGCACCATGAGGTCGCCCGCTTCTTTGAATCAGTCGATTGTTTGCTGTTGCCGTCGGAGACACGAGCGAATTGGAAGGAGCAATTTGGTCGTGTCCTTGTTGAATCAATGGCTTGCGGAACACCAGTCGTGGGATCGGACTCCGGTGAGATCCCGACAATCATTCAGAAAACTGGAGGTGGCATCGCCTTTCGCGAAGCCAATCCAGAATCATGTGCCGAGGCTCTTCGGCGCATGATCTCGGATACCGACGCGCGTTGCGAAATGGCTGAATCAGGGCACGCGTACGTCCATGAAAAATACGCACTGCCCGTTCTTGCCGATCAATTCGCCACGGCGGTCGAAAGTGTCGTGAAATAGTTCGCAATCCGGCGTCCGATTTCTACCGAAGACGCTTGTTTTCGTTCAGTTGTCCCCAAATTCATTCCTCACTCAATGTCTCAGACTCTACTAGAACCGAAAATGGAGCGTTCGACTCCATTGCCGAAATTGCCTGAGATGATTCACCTCGGACTCGGTTGGATTGGTGATCGCGGGGGTGGTCTCGAACGATATCAACACGGCGTTTGCACCGCACACGCCAACGCTGGAGAAGCGGTAACCGCGTGGGTTCAGAGCCGTACACCGATCACTTCCGACGCGAACTACAACGTCGTCGCGTTCGCGTCCCAGGACCAACCGCGACGTCAGAAACTCGCCAATCTGTGCAAGCTAGCTAGCGAACGACACTCGGGTGATCCCTTTCTGATGATCTCGCATCACGCATCGGTCGGTGCTTCGCTAGCAGGACGCAAATGCCCGAAAACGGGCGTCGTCCACTTCCACGGCCCGTGGGCCGACGAGGCATCGGTAGAAGGAGCACCGTGGTGGAAGACGATCGTCCAGCGGCGCACCGAACGACGCTCCTATCAGTCCGCATCTCGCGTCATCACCCTATCGACATTCTTCAAAAACATTGCCGTCGAGAAATACGATGTGGATGCGGATCGCGTTTGCGTTGTCCCGGGGGGCATCGACGCAAACAAGGCCGACCCGAAAATGTCGCGGCTGCATGCGAGAGCGTTGTTGAATTGGCCAACCGATCGACCGATTGCTTTGACCGTCCGTCGACTCGTGCGACGCGTGGGTGTTGACGTACTTCTCGAGGCGTTGCCCGCCGTGGTATCGAAACACCCGGATCTCCTGCTAATGATCGGCGGCTCCGGTCCGATGAAGCAGCAACTCCAACAACGCGTTGCAGATCTCGGACTGCATGACAACGTGCAACTACTCGGATTCATTCCGGAAGAAGAGCTTTCGCTGGCATATTGCGCGGCGGACGTTTCGATCGTCCCTACGCAGGAGTTGGAGGGGTTCGGCCTTGTCGTCATCGAGTCGATGGCGGCCGGAACTCCCGCGCTCGTGACGCCAGTTGGCTCGCTCCCTGAGGTCGTCGATGGCCTTAGCAAAGACTTGACAGTGGAGGACAAGTCGTCGACCGCAATCGCAGACGGAATCATTCAGGCGTTAGCCGGTGACCGACGCCTTCCCAGTGATCAGCAATGCAAGGATTACGTGCGAGAAAATTTTGATTGGACGGTAATCTCGCCCAAGCTGCTCGATGTCTATCGCGAAGCAGTGCGTTGAAATGACGGACCTCCATCGAACTCAACACGGCAACTCGCCCCACTCCGGACCAACGTTCACAGCCTCCGCTGGGCGAGCTCCCAACCCGTTAGACGATACGATGCAACCCAAACCACGAGTACTGTTCGTCGACCAAACGGGACAACTCGGGGGTGCAGAACTGTGTCTTTACGATTTGGTGGCACGCCGCAACGGGGATGACCGCGTCGTGCTGTTCCAAGACGGCCCGTTTCGTGAACTACTCGTCGAAGGTGGAGTGGCGACGGAAGTCCTCCCGATCTCCTCTCGCGCAGCGACCCTACGAAAAGACAGCGGCGTGGCACAAAAGCTTTCTGCGGTTCGCGGAATGGCATCACTCATTCAACGCGTGGCTTCCCGAGCCAGAGAATACGATGCGATTTACGCCAATACTCCGAAAGCATTCATCGTCTCAGCGATTGCTGGCAAGATCGCGCGTCGTCCGACGATCTATCACCTCCACGACATTCTCTCGACCGATCATTTCAGTGGCTCGAACCTGCGTCTACTCACCACGTTCGCAAACCGGCTTTCGAAACATGTGATTGCCAACTCAGAAGCAACCGCTGCAGCGTTCGCCGATGCGGGGGGCGATTCCCGCAAGGTGACCATCGTTCACAACGGATTCGACATTACCCAATTCGAAGTCGGCGACAGTCAGGCTCGTGACACGCGTGGGAAGCTCGTTGCCTCGCTGAACAAGGAAAACGAGATCAACGAAACCGAGTACAACAAAAACAGTAGCCTCCCGATTACCGGCAACACCCCATTGGTCGCGGTATTCGGAAGACTATCACCGTGGAAAGGGCAACACATCGCGATAGAAGCCATCGCGAAAACTCCTACCGCACATCTTTTGCTCGTCGGCGATGCGATGTTCGGTGAATCCGAATACGTCGAGCAATTGCATATTGCTGCCGAGCGTCCCGAGACAAAAGGCCGGGTGCACTTTTTAGGCTTTCGTGATGAGATTGCAACGTTGATGCGTGCCGTCGACATCGTGGTTCATTGTTCCACCGCGCCGGAACCGTTTGGGCGTGTCGTCGTGGAAGGTCTGTTATCCAAAACGCCCGTTATCGCTGCCAATGCCGGTGGTGCCGCGGAAATCGTGCTACACGAACAAACCGGCCTGCTGACAACGCCGGGCGATTCCGAGGCTCTTGCCCGATCCATCACACGATTGTTGTCTGATCCCGAGTTAGCTCGCTCGTTCGCGGACGCGGGTTACCAGGACGCCGCAAAACGATTCCGCATTGAAGACCGACTTCGCGAAACCGATCTCATCATCGAAAACACCGCTCGTCGATTGAGCGTGGCATAGAAACCCCACTTTGATCTCTCGCAACACATTCCCTGTCCCCCTATCGACAAATTCGAAGACTCATGGCAACTCAAACCATTGCTGACACAGGCGAATCAATCACAACAGGCCCCAGCAAATCCGTTGGCGGAGGCACCACGGTGTGGTGCTTGCTCGCTCTCGTTGCGTGTTCGCATTTCGCAATCGCACTGAAATATTTCCCTCGCTTGTGGAGCCAGGGACACTACCAGTACTTCCCGTTAGTGCTCGGTGTGATTGCTTGGTTGTTTTGGAGTCGTCGCAGCGAAATCGCGAACGCCAAGACGGTTCCCTCCCCCAAGGTAATCGTGGGATTGTTGGCTGCTGATCTCGTCGCGGTCCTTCTTGCGACGCTACTCAACAGCAGT
>NZ_ANOH01000143.1 GCF_000346505.1 Aporhodopirellula sallentina SM41 | reverse complement strand
GCATCCGGAGCATTGAAACACGCCGCGTGCCAGAATCTTTCTTGATTCGCGACCGAAGTTCGGACGCGCCGAAAGCGTTTCCCTGCTGCGGGTCGCAATCTCGGCGAATCATCCGGGCTAGACCATTCGCATGCGTTTCCAGGTGCCTTGGGCGTAGCGGGCGGACATGGCGGCGGCGAGTGAGATGATCCACGCGGTCAGCACCATCCACCACCAACGCAGTGCTCCGGCGACGGAATCCGACATGCTCGTCGCGGTCGCGGTTGCAGGTTCGTCGCTGCCCCAGAGAACAGGCTCCCAGTCTGGTTCAAAGGCCACGCCGGCGGACAGGGCGATGAGTGAGACCGTCATTCCCGCGAGTAGTACGAACCATGTGTCGCCGGCTCCACGCAGTGCACCGGCTAGGATTAATTGGGTCGCATCGAGCAAAACGTAGATCGCGACGAAACCGAGCAGCCCTTCAGCGGTTTGCAGTGCGAGTGCGGCGTCATCGGAAATGGTGGATGCGTTCTGGTTGACAGCGTAGAGCGAGATCAATGTTTCGGCGCTGGACCAATACGCGATCGCCCAGGCGGCGGAGTAGGCCCACGAAATGATGAGCGCGGCACGCACGCAACGAATTGCTGATTCCGGGCCGCTGCGAACGAGATGTTGTCCGACCAAGACCGAAGCTGCGATCGACATTCCGACCAGGGGTATGAAGGCGATCATGTTGAAATTGATCGCCATCGTTGTGGCTTGCAGTGGGACGTCGCCGAGCCTGCCGATCATCAGCACAATCACCGCAAACGCGCCGGCTTCGGTGACGTACATCAAGCCTGTTGGGAAGCCGAAGTAGGCGAGTTTCCACATCATGCGGCGGTCCCATCGCAAGCCTGTGACGATTCCGTAGGCGTGACGGAACCGCGGGAGCAGCAAGATCGCTGCGTAGCAGATCGCTTTGAACCAGAACGATATCACGCTCGCGATTCCCGCTCCGGCGATTCCCAGTTCCCAGACCCGGGGTCCGTCTCCGCCCCACCAGGACGGATCGATACCGAATATCAAGACGACGTCCAGCAACAAATTGATTGCACCGGAGATGACGCTGACGATCGCGATGGTTCGGGTGCGGTGTGTGCCGCTGAAGAATCCAGACAGCGACGTCTGCAGGACTTCGCCGGCGCCGCCCCACATCAGGATTTGGAAGTAGACCGTTTGCAGTGGAATCAACGCCGGTGCCTGGTCGCTCCATTGAAACAACGGTTCGGCGAAGTAGGCGAGTGTCAGGAACAGCGGCATCGTTGCGAGCGAGAACCAAACCGATTGCCACAGCATTCGGCCGATCCGTTTGGGCTGTCCGGCGCCGACGTATTGGCTGGCGATCGCGCCGGTCATCGACGCGATCCCGACGAAGATGCAAATGCTGACCCAGAACAGGTTGCCGGCCGCCATGGCGGCGCCCATTTCGGCGGGTTCGTGTTGGAATAGCAGCGTCCGGTCAGCGAACAGCACGAGGGAGAACATCCCCGTGCTGATCATCAGCGGGACCGCGATGCGAAGCACCTCGGCGTAGGCGGAGCGCATGGAGTTTATTCCGAGGCTACGGTTTTCTTATCAGAGGCCGTTTTTTTGAACAGGCGATCCAGAACGCCATTGATGAACCGCGGGCTGTTCTCGCCACCGTATCGCCGGGCGAGTGTCAGGGCTTCGGAGATCGCGACCTGGCCTGGCGTTTTCGAATACAGGATTTCGTAGGCACCCAGACGCAGAACGTTCCGGTCGGTGACGGGCATCCGGCCGAGCGCCCAGTTCGTCGAGAGTCGCTTCAGTTCCTGGTCGATTTCGTCGCGATGCGCCATCGTGCCTTCGAGCAGTTCGGTGGCGAACGTGGTGAGCAAGTTGCGTCCTTGCAAGCGCGAGCGGATGAACCGGCGCGACGCAGCAGCATCGCGCCAATCATTCAGATCAGCCTCGTAGAGAAGTTGCAAGACAATTTCGCGTGCTCGTCGTCGTGTAGCCATGCGTGATAACATGCCTCACAAAGATAGAGGATGTCAACGGGACGGTTTTGATGATGCGGGGAGGCTCGGTTTTTCGCCTGTAGCACGAGGATTTTACGAAAGACATCCGTCCACCGGTGGCTCGGTGGTGGGGCGCTGATGCCTGTGCCGCGCCGGCGGCAGGCGACGTCTCCGTTCCGAGCCTGCGACCGCTCATCGAGGCGATCAGATGGTGACTTCCGCGTAGGTCTCTTCGCTTTCCCAGAGGCGTACTTTGAACGCGGTGGCTCCGCTCTGGTCGAGCAGTTTTGGGCAGATCTCGTGCAGGAAGTGTTTGGCCATGTTCTCAGCCGTCGGGTTGCAGTCGAGTTCGTAGATTCGGTGTGGCACGGAACTGCGGATTGCGTCGAGTCCGTTTTGGTCTTTGTCCCACAAGACAAACGTGTGATCCCAGTTTTCGTCGATCCACGTTTTGCATCGAGTTTTGAGTTGTTTGAAGTCGAGGATTCTGCCCACGGCGTCTTGTTCTTGACCGGTCACGTAGACCTCGAGCACGTAGTTGTGCCCGTGAAGGTTTTGGCACTTTCCTTCGTGACCTACCAATCGGTGGCCGGCGCAGAAAGTGAAACGGCGCATGATAGAAATCGACACAGGTTGTCTTTCAATTCTTAGCAGAGCGGGGATTCATGGTGACGGCGCGTAGCCGTTTTCTCGCAACCCATGATAGCGTGCTTGGCAAGGTTCGCACGCCCCAGCGCACTCCACGGGGTGGTCGACTCTGCGCGGTTAACTCTGAGCGATTCACTCTGAGCGGTTAGCTCTGAGCGGTGTCTTGCACCGCTGTGTTGCTTGTGTAGTTCGCGGCTTGGTTTCGCGTGGCGGTCGTGGATCTATTGAAAGATCACTTTGCAGTAGGATGTTTCACAAGATCCAGTTCGGGGGAAAGAGTTGGCAATAGACTGCTAGCGGGTTTTGATCTCGCCGCCGTTTGGTTCGCGTCCGAGTGTGGTGTTCACGTCGTGATTCGATTTTCGGTGGCGGTACGACACGAAGCGATGAACCGGGCCGCGCGGTTGATACTCGTCCGACGCTTCCGTTCCGACTCGGCCAGCCATCTGCAATTGGCCGGCGATCAGATTGACCGATTCGATCACGAGTGGTTTGATGACGAAGCGAGGATCTTCCTGAGGGATTTCGACTAAGGCGATCGGTCCCGTCTCGGTAAAGTCCCAACGGATATCGAGGTCGCCCATCGCGGCTTCTTTGCTGATCTTTCGAACGAACGGTTCGAGCGGCAGTGGCAGGGCGCCTGCCTTCAAATCCGAAAGCGCGATTGCGAGCAGGTTGGGTTCCTCGGTCATCTCAACACTGAGTCGGCACGAGACAACCGTATCCCATCGTTTGGATCGATAGCGTGCCGCGGCGAACAGTTCGCCATTTTCTAGCGCGATCGCGGGATCCGATACGCCGTGAGCAAACAGTCGTCCAAACCGTTCGGGAAGTTCGCTTTGCAACCACGCGTTGATCTCCTCTTCGCTGAACGACGTTCTCCAGAAGCTACCCTTTTGAGTTTGCTGTCGAACCTGTTCAACATCATGTTCGAGTTGGTTCCGCGCGATCTCGGCGATCGGTCCCGATTGATTGCGTGCTCGGTTGTAAAACTCGGGCACCTGTTTGGACTGTGATACCGCCCACCAACTGGCTCCGGAAACAACGACAACGCAGACGGCGACGATCCCCATCGAGAATCGTACCCACCGGTTCTTGAGGATACTTTTGAAGCGGCTCATCAGATCTCCGAGATGGATAACGACAGTTGAGGCGAGGCGTTGTTGCAACCAGGCCGGGTAATATTGGAAGCGGTATTGGCGCTCAAAACAACCGAAAGTCGTGCCGCGGAGGAGTCAATTCTGATGAAAATTGCTTAGAAACGCAGGGGTGTCGGCAACCACCTGCGAATCCGACCCGCGATCGTTTCCGAGGATTCTGAACTCGAATTTGTGCTGTTGGATGTTTGTTCGTTGTCGGCCTTTACGCGTGTTTGGGGGGGCACGGTTCGAGAGCGAGTGTCGTTTTGTGATGGTGAAATTGGTGCCGATGGCTCAGTGGGGGCGATTCCGGATCTCGACTTCGCCGGTGGAGGTGTGATCGCACTGATGGCAGGAGTCGTGACTGAATCTTCTCGCCACATCGGAGTTGGTCGCGGCACATCGAACGGAAAGCGACTGCGTTTTTTACCGGTCGTGTTGTCTTCGGAATCCGTGTCGAGCATTGATACGGAGGTCGGTTTTGCGATTCGCAGCAGGTCCTTGGCCCAGTAGTTTTTCATCAGTCGAGCGGCAGGTTTGAGATCTGCGTGCTGCAGTCCTTGAACGGCCAAGTAAGCGAGGCTTTGCAGTTCGGATCGTTCGTTGGCGCTGGCGAAATAGTCCGTCACGACGATGTCATCGATCCATACGTCCGATGATGAAAAGTTGTCGATCGTGACGCGAAGGTTCTGGTCGCGTGCTCCGTCGACATCGAGCCATTCCAACACGAGTCGTCCGGTCTGCCACTTGCCGTCGTTGGCGATTTGAATCGTTTGGCTACGGCGGATCGGATGGCCGTTGCGTTCGCCTTCGATGGCGACGCGGATCTCGGCTTTTTCGGTTTGGGCAAGAGCTGTTTTGGCTTTCCCGTCCGGCGTGATTTCGTCTTTGGGGTCTTCGCTGCGGACTGACATCGAGATACCAAGGCGACCTGCGATGGGCCGTGCAATTTCCCGGCTGATCAACCAGGATGCGGAACCGCTGGTCCCTTTGCCGCTCATGCGAATCGCCTTTTGCCCTTCACTGAAGATCAGCGAGTCGAGCGTCACGGCGTCGGATGGATGGTGAGCATGCATCCAGCCAGGGATCCCGAGTTCGTGAGGTTGTTCGAATCCACCGTTTGCGAGAAGGTTGCGACAGTTCGTTTGCGATGGTGCGGGCGACGACTCGTCACGTGGGGCGGCGAGTCGGTCTACCGCGGTCACTCCGGCGGAGACTGTTTTGGATTCGGTGCGTTCCTTTGCCGGGCCGGAAGGACTGATTGCTCGCGTGACGCTCCATCGATCCGTCGACCACAGGACGCTCGCCCAGCTCGATGAACCGGTGTCTGACGTTCGGTCCGCTGCGCCCGTCGAGGCACCACGAGTGACGCGTTGTTGGTTAGAGGCAACCATTGTCTGCGCCGGAGAGCGAACGGGCGAGGTCAGGCCGGCGAGTTCGCCGAGCAAGCCAAGGTTCTCGACAATCGTTGTGACTTGCGAGGTCAGCAGCGCGACTCGAGAGCGCGCGTCGTCGATTCGGACGGTGTAGCGCAGCGTCGGCGAAAGTTTCGTTGGGGTGCAGGCAACGCTCGCTGAAAGTGCGGGGATAACGACTGTGGCGCCGTCGGTGGTTTGTTCCGGTGTGCTCAATCGAGCGGATTCGATAGGGGCGGGGGAGATCGCTTCCCACTGGGTTGTTTCGGGGATGGGGAAGGTGACCCGCATCGGCCATGGTGCGTCGTTGATGCAAACCAGGACGGAGTGTCCGCTGAGCCGCGCGTAGCGAACGTGCACCAACGAATTGACCGATTGCCGCGGTTCAGCCGATCGGTTGGGAGTGAGCCACAGGGTGTCTTCGCCCCAGCAGTTGGCCCACAATTCCAATGCTCCGCGTACCGAACCGGTGTCTGGGATGGCTTCTCCGTTGAGGAGCGTTTCGTCGATCAACAGGCCGTGTTGGCAGGTGTTCGGTTGATTGGCGTCTTTCGAATTCTTCGGCGGTGCGTAGCGTACGACCCAGCGAGCCCAGTCTTGCAGCCAGCAATTCGCGGCGAAGGCTTCGTCGCGTTTGAGTAGCGGTAGGTCGTTGGGCAAATTGGCAGAATCGGCCGCGTCGTCGGTCTGTTTTTCGGCGGTTAGCAGGTCGCTCGTGCTATCGCGGCATCCAAACCAAAGCAAGTCGGCGTCGGCTGCGGCGTTCATCGGTGGCGGAAAGTGGCCACGGATTGTTTGTGCGGATGGCCGCAGTAGTGTGGCGACGCGAAGCTCTTGGGCGGCTGTTGTCGAGCCAGGCGTTGTCGATTGATCGATGCGGCGCAGCGTGACGACGTTTTTGTTTTGCTCGGTCGCGTTGGTCGATTCACTCGTTGCCGGTGCGGTGCCGGACGCTTCGGAATCGGCCATTGGGGCGAATTCCCAAATTTGCAGTCCGAGTCGGTTGGCTTTCGCTTTGACGCACTCGGTGAGCAGGTCGTTGCGGAGTTTTTCTTCGCTGGTGGAGTTGGCGTTTGGTGCGTTGAGGACGATTCCGTCTGCGGATGACGCGAGGATCGTATCGAGTCGTTGCTCGATCGAATTTACGATGCTGCCCCATTGCTGAGCCGGCGTGGACCCTGTCTGCGAGCCGCCCGATAGGCCCCATGTGAAACGCGATGTCAACGACGATCGGGCTTTGAGTGGTTCTGCGGCGAACGCACCCGATGCGGAATCGAATTCGGGGAATCCGGACCAACGCACGAGAGTGCCGCGGGGGGGAATCGGGGATGCTGTGTGAGGTGTCGCCGGGTCTGCTGCGGTGACTTTGGAGGATGGCAGGACAATCAGTGGCCAGGATTCGGGAGCGATCGTGGGATCGTCCGCGTCGCCTCGTTCTCGGAGCAGGCCACGGTCGAGGCTCAGGATGCCCCGCCATCGCGACGTGGCGGATGCGTGAGTGTCCAGTTTGATCTCGTAAACGCCTTCGGAGAGCGGAGTGGCGAGCCGGAACTCCCATCGTGCGATCTGCTCGGAACTCTTCGGTGTGTCTGACTTGGTGGCCGTGTCTTGCGAGTCGTCGATCGCAGCGTCGGCTCGCAGGAGTGTCGCTCGCTCAACGGCACTGCGGTCGGACGTTGAGGTGATGACGACGCTGCAGCCTGACCAGTGATCTTCCGGCAGGGCCGTGTTGTCGTCGCGGCGGCATTCGATCACGCCGTGGATCGATTGTGTGTCGTAAGCCAGCACCGGTTGCACGTTAACGTCATCCACGAGGCGCTCGCCACTGCCCGGTGTCTTCAGCGTCGTTTTAAGGGTGATCGGCGGTTGTGGATCGTCGGCGGGCACCGTTTGGGGCGGTGGCGGCGACTCCTCTTCCGCTCGCAGTATCGCCGGGGGGGCGACGGCGTGCGTCAAAAGTAGCATCCCGGTCGTGACGACGATGCAAATTGACCGGCGAAAAACGAGGCAGGGGAAGAGTAGATCGATCACAGTAACGACGTCGCTCACGCTCGAATAGGTTCATGGGAGTGACTGCAATAAGCCAACTCGAAGCTAGTCATTTATTCACTCTGGTCACAAGGCCGTTTTTTGGATTGGTGCCGTAAATTGCGGGCAATCGATCTGGTGCCGGGCGACCGTGGGATGTCAGAATGCGTGATCGAATTGATTTGTTTTCTCTCGACGAGACTCCCATGGCATCGAAGAGTCGATCGAAACCTATGCTCGACGCGGTGGCGTATGTCGTCGTCCGCGGAATTGTTTGTGTCATCCAGGTACTGCCCTTGGACATGGGCGATCACCTTTGTCGCGGTCTTGCGGCGTTGTTGTCTGGGCCGTTGCCGGTGCGGGCGCGAACGATTTCAGAAACGCTCGAGAAGATTTATCCGAGCGTGGATGAACAGCGTGCCCGAGGTTTGACGCTGGCGATGTGGCATCATTTGATGTTGATGGTTTGCGAGGTCGCGTGGGCTCAGCGTCGTTTGCACCGGGCGAACTGGATCGAGCATGTTCAGTTTCAAGGCAATCGTGAGATGCTCGCGGCGAGTTTGTCGCCCCGCCCCTCGGTCCTGGTCAGCGGGCATTTTGGGAATTTTGAAATCGGCAGCTACACCCTCGGATTGATGGGGATGAAGACGCTCGCGATCGCGAGAAAGCTAGACAACATTCACCTACACCGCTGGGTCGAGCGTTTTCGCGGCGCGAAGGGCCAGCGGTTGGTCGACAAGAACGGTTGTGCCCCGATCGTTGAGAAGTTCATGGATGAGGGCGGCACGTTGTCGTTATTGGCTGACCAGCACGCCGGCGATAAGGGGCTGTGGGTCGACTTTTGCGGCGTGCCCGCATCGTGTCATAAGGCGCTCGCGTTGTTCTCGCTCGCCCACGAGGCCCCGATGTTGGCTGTGTATACTCGCCGCGTTGATGGGCGGCCGATGCAGTTCGAGTCTGCCATGATGGAGATGGTTGACCCGGCCGATAAAGATGCCGACGGCAGGACGAATCCGGATTGCGAGTCGGTCGAGGCGTTGACGCGTTGGTATAACCGGCAACTCGAACGATCGATCGATCGGGCGCCGGAGCAATATTGGTGGCTGCACCGCAGATGGCGAACACCGTCACCACGAGTGGCCAAACGTTTG
>NZ_ANOH01000142.1 GCF_000346505.1 Aporhodopirellula sallentina SM41 | reverse complement strand
GGAGTCCGTCACGGCGAAAAGCAACACGAAGCTCTGGCGAGTGTTAGCGAGATGCTTCGGGCAGAAGACATGGGTGATTTTCTTCGGATTCCCATGGACGAAAGAGACCTGAATTATTCCGGGTTCTTTACCGAGGGTGATGAAATTAGGCCACAGTTACATGACTACGATTCCGAAACAACGCGTCACCTAAGCCTTGGCGAAGTTAAGGAGCTTTTGTTGTCGCTGCCAGAAGTTCAAGAAGAATTGGCGCGTGACAAAATCGCTTCCGAGGTATCTAAGTAGTATTGCTACAGTTAAGATCCGCGACCCGGTCATACTTTCCATGAAGAACATCTGCATCACTGGCTCGGCCGGTTTGCTGGGCCGGCACGCTCTGGTTCACTTGAAGACGCAACCCGACGTCAAGGTTCGGCCGATTGATCACACCACCTTTGATGACACGGCGAAATTGCAAGAGGCATTGGCCGACGCTGATGTCGTCTATCACTTCGCCGGTCAAAACCGAGGTGAACCCGAGAAAGTTGCGGCGGCTAATGTTGCCATCGCTGACCGACTCGCCAGTGCTCTGTCGGCCAGTGTTTCGTCGGCTCACGTGATTTACAGCAACTCCATTCACAGCACCGGAGACACGCCGTACGGGAGGTCAAAGAAGGCGGTGGCGGATCGGCTCGCCGATTGGGCGGGCAAGTCGGACGGACAACTGACGGACGTTTTGCTGCCGCATGTTTTTGGGGAACATGGTAAACCCTTCTACAATTCGGTCGTCAGCACGTTTTGTCATCAGGTCGCCAGCGGCGAGACGCCGACGATCGCCAGCGATGGTGATTTGGAACTGCTTCACGCCGGACAGGTAGCCGAGCTGTTTTGGAATGCGATCGAAACGGGCAGCGGAACGGTTCGACCCAAAGGCGTGCCGATGAAAGTCAGCGAGCTTCTTGCTCGCTTGCAGCACCTGGCTGGACGTTATGCCGATGGTGTGGTGCCCAACGTCGAAGATCCAATGGACCTACGACTGTTCAACACGTATCGATCTTATATCCCAATGGACCAGCGACCGATCGATTTGACCGTTCACAGTGACGATCGTGGGGGATTGTTTGAATCCATCCGTTCGGATGGACCAGGCCAGGTGTTTCTATCAACCACGAAGCCGGGAATCACTCGCGGGAATCATTTTCATCTTCGCAAGGTCGAACGTTTTTTGGTGGTACAGGGGACCGCCAAAATCCGTGTTCGTCACGTCTTGTCGGGTGACACGCACGCCTTCGATGTCAGCGGCAACCGCCCGCAAGCGATCGACATCCCAACCTTGTACACGCACAACATTTCCAACGTCGGTGACGACGAATTGCTGACGCTGTTTTGGGCGCACGAGCATTTCGATCCCGAAAATTCCGACACTTTCTTTTTAGAGGTTTAACGTCATGGATCGTCAACGCCTGAAGGTCGCCACGATCCTGGGGACGCGACCGGAGATCATCCGTCTCGCCCGCGTCATGGCGGCGCTCGACCGTGCCACGGATCACGTGATCGTGCATACCGGTCAAAACTACGACTACGAACTAAATCAGATCTTCTTCGATGAATTGGAAATACGAAAACCGAATTACTTCCTTGGCGTCGACACGTCTTCGCTGGGCAACGTGCTAGGTGGGACGCTGATCGAGACGGAGAAGGTGTTGCAAAAAGAACGCCCGGATGCGGTCTTGATCTTGGGGGACACCAACAGCGCACTAGCGGGAATCATGGCCCGGCGGATGAAGATTCCCCTGTATCACATGGAAGCCGGAAACCGTTGCTTTGATTTCAACGTTCCCGAAGAAACGAATCGCCGGATCGTTGACGCGATCAGTGATTTCAATTTGGTTTATACCGAACACGCGCGGCGGCATCTGATCTCCGAAGGGTTCCCCCAACGTCGCATCTACGTGACGGGGTCGCCCATGGGAGAAGTGTTGCATCACTACGCCGATAAGATCGACGCATCGGATGCGCTATCACGATTAGGACTGACGCCGCAGGGCTACGTCTTGGTCAGTATGCACCGTGAAGAAAACGTTGACAATGCGAAGTCTCTTTCGTCTTTGTTGTTGGGGTTGCAGTCCTTGGCAAAGGATCGGAACGTCCCCGTTGTGGTGTCGACTCACCCACGAACGCTGAAACGCATCGAACAGTTCGGCACGTCCGGCATCGAGACTGCGGAAGATCCACAGCTAGGCAAGATCAGTTTGCTGAAGCCGTTCGGGTTCTGCGACTATAACCGTTTGCAGAAGGACGCGTTGTGCGTGCTGAGCGATAGTGGCACGATCAGTGAGGAGTCGTCGTTGCTGAAATTCCCGGCGGTGACGCTTCGCAATGCGATCGAACGACCGGAAGCACTCGATACCGGTAGTATCCTTCTGACGGGAACCGACCCCAATCGAATTCTGGATTGTGTTGGTCACGTGATTGATGACTTTGATGAGGGACAATTTCCACCGACGCCGGTCGATTATCAGGTCACAAATTGTTCACAACGGGTCACCCGATTGATCCTGGGCACGGCGAAGTTAGCGCACCGCTGGATGGGCATTGAATCCGCGGAGGACGCTTGACGTGAGCCCCACCGAACAAGACGCCCAAAATCAGGCGAACCCAAAGGCCGGCCAAGCTTCGTTGCGACAAACCGATGATCGCGAATCGCGACCGGATCGGATCTTTCTGTCACCGCCACACATGGGGGACCAGGAATGGCCGCTATTGAAGGATGCCTTCGAATCGAATTGGATTGCACCGATCGGGCCGCATGTCGTCGCGTTTGAAAACGAACTGGCAGAATTTACAGGTCGGGCTCACGCGGTTGCATTGTCGAGTTGCACGGCTGGATTGCATCTGTCTCTACACGTGTTGGGTGTGGGGCCAGGCGATGAAGTCCTGACATCGACGCTTACGTTTGTTGCCACGGCTAATGCGATCGCTTACACCGGAGCCAAGCCGGTTTTCATCGATAGCGACCGCAAGACTTGGAACATGAGTCCTGAGTTGTTGGCCGATGAAATGAAACGGCTTGCGAAGATCAATCGTTTGCCCAAAGTCGTCATGCCAGTGGACTTGCTGGGGCAGTGCGTCGATTACGACGCGATCCAAGAAATTTGTGATCGTTACGAAGTTCCAATCGTTTCGGATGCGGCTGAGTCGCTGGGCGCACGTTATCACGATCGGAGGGCGGGACAGTTCGGCAAGCTGGCTTGTTTTTCGTTCAACGGCAACAAAATCATCACGACCAGCGGCGGTGGCATGATGGTGACAGACGATCGTGAGCTGGCCGAGCGGATTCTGAATCTGTCGACTCAGGCCCGAGTCCCAGCACCGCACTATGAACACGAATCGATCGGCTACAACTATCGGATGAGCAACCTGTTGGCCGCGATCGGACGTGGGCAATTACGCGCTTTACCCGATCGAGTCAATCAGCGTCGCGCCGTTTACGATCGCTATCGCGAATTGTTGTGCAATGTTCCCGGTCTTAAGTACATGCCCGAACCGGACGGCTGTCGTTCAACGCGTTGGTTGACCGCGATTGTGGTCGATCCGGCGGCGTTCGGCACCGATCGCGAAGTATTGCGTCAAGCAATGGAAGCGGAAAACATCGAAGCGCGTCCAATTTGGAAGCCGATGCATTGCCAGCCTGTATTTCAGGATTGCCGGCACGTCGGCGGCGAACTGTCTGAGGATTTATTCGAACGTGGACTGTGTTTGCCTAGTGGTTCCTCGCTGACCAATGAACAGATGGATCGGGTCATCGAAGTGATCCGAAGAGTCCACGCGACCCATTCGTTAGCGAACGGAACACCGCCGGCATCTTCCAGCGACAAAACAGCCGAAAAGGATACGTGATGTCGGGCGGTCGGGAATCTCATTTGTCGGTCGATCAACCTCGGCAGCGGATCTTGCTGATCCATCGCTATTTTTGGCCTGATTCGCCGCCATATGCTTCGTTGCTGCGTAAGATCGGCGAGCACCTGGCAGGCGAAGGGCATCGCGTCACCGTGTTCAGCACTCAACCGTCGTACAAGATCGAGGTCGAAAACGCACGGCGTCCGTATCGTGAATCACTTGGCGACATTGATGTCCGTCGCTGTCGGATGATTCCCGAGAAGTCGCGTGCCGGTTGGTTGCGGGCAGCCAATAGCGTTTGGTTTGCGTGGCAGATATTATGGCATCTGATGGTCCACGGTGGGCGTTATGATATCGTGATGTGTTCGACGGTGCCGCCAGTTTTGACCGGGGCGGCGACGTCACTGGGCAGCCGGATCCGAGGTTGCCGGTTCGTCTATCACGCGATGGACATCTGGCCGGAAGTCGCGAACCTTTCTGGTCAAATGTCAAAGGGGTGGGCGTATCGCATCCTGCGTGGCATCGATACTCGGACTTGTCGCAAAGCATCCTCAATCGTGTGTTTGTCTGAAGACATGCTTCGAACCTTTTTGCGGCGTGATGAATCGCTGGACGCGAACACTCAGGTGATCGGAAATTTTGAATTGCCGTCCTACGACGAAAATTCAAAGGACGTCGTTATTTCGGGGCTTCGTAAATCGAGTGATAGGTTTCGTGTTTTGTTCGCCGGAAATCTGGGACGCTACCAAGCTCTTGACGATGTTGTTCGCGCTGCCAGCCTAGTTCAGAACCCAAACGTTGAATTTGTATTGATGGGTGCCGGGGCATCGCTCGGTTCGCTAAGAGAACTGGCAAAGGCGCTGGGCTGTTTGGATCGCAGCCTGTTCTTCATGCCGCATCAAGACGTGACCGTGGCCAAGCAACTAATGAAGGATGCGGACTTGACCTTGGTGACTCTTTCACCAGGGGTGTCTTCCGTGGCTTACCCCAGCAAGACGCTGACGTTGTTGGCGATGGGATGCCCAATCGGTGTGATGATGGAAAGCGATTGCGAACTGTCGCAAATGGTTAGGCAGCAGGGGCTCGGGTTTGCCGTTGATTGCGGTGATTCGCAGGGTATGGCGGATGCGGTCGACAGGTTAGCCGAATCGCCCCACGAATTGGCTGCGATCCGTGAGCGTGTGCTGAAAGTTGCCGCGGACCGCGCCGTGCCATCGGCGGTCATGCCGGCGTGGAGCCGTTTGATCAGCAAACTATCCGCTAGCGAGTCTTTCTCCACCGTCGAGGTGACCGCGTGACGAATCAACAACCGCCTGTGATCATTATCGGTGCCGGGCGTAGCGGCACGAATATGCTGCGCGACATCTTGGTACGGTTGCCAGGTTTGGAAACTTGGCCGTGTGACGAGATCAACTACATCTGGCGTCACGGCAATCGAGGCTATCCGACCGATCAATTTAGTCGCGATATGGCGACGCCAAGGGTGGCTGACTACATCCGTCGGCAGTTTGTAAAGCTTGCCCGAGCCACAAATGCGACAACGGTTGTCGAGAAGACGTGTGCGAATTCGCTTCGTTGCGGCTTCATCGATCAGATCTTTCCCGATGCTCGTTTCATCCACATCGTTCGCGACGGACGCGACGCGGCGTTGTCGGCGAACCTGCGTTGGAAAGCCAAGCTGGACGTGCCGTACATTCTTCGGAAAGCACGCTACGTGCCGCCGACCGACTTGCCGTTCTATGGCGGTCAGTACTTCGGCAACCGAGTGCGACGCCTATTTTCCAAAGACGGCCGGTTGGCGTTTTGGGGGCCACGCTTTGATGGCATGCAGGCGGTTTTTGAAAACCACGGTGTCGCGGTGGCGTGTGCGATTCAGTGGCAAGTCTGCGTAGAATCGGCGACGCGGCAACTGGCGAAACTGGCTTCCGACCGAGTTTGCACGACAAGATACGAAGATTTCACGGGCGACCCTGTAACCGAACTAGAACGCATCACCGAATTCTTGGGGGTCTCCGTTCCGAACGAGCAAGCTATTTCCTTGTCTGAAGGTGTGTCCAGGAAGAGCGTAGGGAACTGGCGAACCAAATTAGACCGCCAGACCACCACGGAAGTCGAACGTCAGGTCGGTGAAACGTTGCGTGCGCACGGATACGATTCGTCGATTGAACAGGTGAAGAGCTAGCGTGGCGGTAGGCTTGTCGGTTCGCGAACGCTCGATCAAACGCGTTTTTGATCTTTGCGTGTCGATTCCCGGTTTGATCGTGGTGTCGCCGTTGATCGTTGTTGCCTGGGTTGCTGCGACGATTGACACCCGGGCAAATGGTTTTTATGTCCAGCGTCGCATCGGCCGAAATGGCCGATCTTTTCCGCTGTTCAAAATCCGTTCGATGCGCATCGATTCGTCAATCAGCACGACAGTGACGACGGGCCAAGACAAACGCATCACCAAAGTCGGCACGATCCTTCGCAAAACGAAGTTAGATGAACTACCCCAGCTTGCCAACGTCGTGCTTGGACACATGAGCTTGGTTGGCCCACGCCCCGACGTTGCCGGATTTGCGGACAAGTTACAAGGTGATGACCGAGTAATTCTTACATTGCGACCTGGCATCACTGGACCAGCCTCGTTGGCGTTTCGCGACGAAGAAGAACTACTGGCCGCGCAAGACAATCCCGAACAGTACAACCGCGACGTGATCTGGCCCCGTAAGATCGAAATCAACCGTGACTATCTTGCGAGGTGGACGTTGACAAGGGATTTCCAAATCATTGTCCGCACCCTTATTGGTGAGAAAACATGAATTACAAACAATCCATCGTATGTCCTAGCTGCAATGGTTCGACATCGGTCAGCGTGATTTTTTCAAAGTTTGACCATGTGGAATATGGGCACGCGATCTGCAACTCATGTGGTATCACTTTTGACACGAACGTTGCGGATACTCTGAACGTCAAGCTTTTGGAAACGGAGATCGAGGCCATTGGGGACGAGCGGGAGTATCGAGACCTGTTCATTGAGACTTCAAGGATTGCGACGGAGTCCGGTGAGATCTATCCCAGCTTTGACTGGTAAGACAATGATGGGGTCAAAGCGGGGGTGGCGGCGCATGTGATTCGGTCGATCGAGAAGTATCATCCCAATGGGATTGATCGTTTTGTTAACGTGGGCTGTGGAGACGGTTTCACATCGGTGCGAATCTCGCAACGCTATCCGGACGCTGACGTCACTGCGATTGATCCCAGTCCGATGGTGAAACGATTAGAAGGGCTCAGCGGTATTCGCCCCTATCACGGAATACTTCAGAACGCTCCGGTGCAGCCCGATGCGACCGATGTGGTTGCGATTATCGGAAATTGGATGCTTCACACCGACCCCGAAGATACCGCTCGTTGTGCGTACGAGACACTTCGGCTGGGCGGGACGCTGATTTTGGATTTCAAGAATATCCGTTCGCTAAGTCGGGTTCTGGCCCGATGGGCATTTCGACTTGGAGTCGACAAGATCGCAATGCGTGGCTGGTTGCAACGCAATTACCTGAACATGCGATTCGGTTACACCCGCGATTTCGTCCGGCAGATGCTGACCCAACTAGGTTTTGAAGTCGTCGAGATGTACAGCAAGCCACCGCGTTTACTGGAGTTCAAGAATCGCAGTTCGTATCAAAAGGGCCTCGCTGGCACTGTGTGGCGGACATTGAATGGGGTTGATCGCTGGCGGGATGAGCAAGCTTGGGTTCACGTAGTGTGCAGAAAGAACTCCACCCCAAAGTAGGTGATTGACTTTCGCAGTCGGTATTCAATCAAGTTGCTCGACTCAGTTGGAACGCGGTTGGCCGCGCCTTTGATCCTACGTGCCGAAGAAATGGTGTCGAGCCTATAGCTCTAGGGATATTGTGTTGGAGCCGAGCGAATCGGAAAGGTGTAGCTCGATGACTAGGTTGGTGGGTGCAGTTGATTGGGGAAGTTCGATTTGGAGTTGAAGGAGCCCCTCCGGTGACAAAATTGCTGCTGGACCGGATTTCTGCGTCCAATGGGTTACAAGCGTGTCGAGATCAAACTGGGACTCGTCGATGATCGCCCTGACATGCATAGGGTGATTGTGCGGCCAAGGAGTGGTGGGGGATGGAATCAGCGAGAGCGAAACATCAC
>NZ_ANOH01000141.1 GCF_000346505.1 Aporhodopirellula sallentina SM41 | reverse complement strand
GCGTGTTGGGTTGGCTGGCTTGGTTGGCGTTTTTACCCGAGGCCTTACGGCCGTTCGGCTCACTTGGTCGGTATTCTGGGACCGCGAGTTTGTTGGGACAAGGACGCGGTTAGGGGGATTTCGGGTGGGTGTCCGTCTTGGAAAGACGGACCTACGTGGGGATTCCGTGTTTTTCGGTGGGTGTAGACGTTTGGTGTGGGGGGCATGGCCCGGGGGAGTTTGCTGGGAATTTGCCGCACGATATGATGTTGGGTGCGTATAATCGTTTTCCATGCCGTCGCTCGAATTGACTCCGTTCGGGCCGTGGAAACGCGATGCGTCCCGCCTCGATCCCGCCCCCCACTCCCGCCGATTCGTCTCAGGGCTGAATTTTTGCCGAAAAAGACATCCTCTTCACGCCGCGGTCCTTTGTCCGCTCACGTCGCCAGATCCAGCAACCGGCGCGAGTTTTTCACGCAAAGTACGGTTGCGGTTGGTAGCACCGTCGCGCTCGGCGGGTCGGCTGCGGTTGCGGCGGGCGAGACGATTCTCGCCGGTGGCGTTGGGGCGATTCCGGCCTGCCATGCCTCCGGAAGCGATACGCTCCGAATCGGCCTGATCGGTTGTGGGGCTCGGGGACGTGGGGCAGCGATCGAAGCCATCCAGGCGTCATTGCCCGGCTCAGTCGGTGCCGCTGTCGGGCGGGTTGAGTTGGTCGCCATGGCGGATGTGTTCGCGAACCATTTGCAAACCGCTTACCGTGCGATCAACGGGCGGCACCGTGATCATGTCAATGTCGGTGGACGGAGATTTGTCGGGATCGACGGATGGAAAGGCGTGTTGGCGGCGGATGTCGACATGGTTCTGCTGGCGACGCCGCCCGCGTTCCGGCCACTGCACTTTGCCGCGGCCGTTGATGCTGGGAAGCACGTGTTTATGGAAAGTCCGCTGGCGACGGACATGCCCGGAGTTCGCCGGGTGATGGCGACGGGCAAGATCGCGGAAGAGAAAGGGCTCGCGGTTTCGGTCGGTTTGCAAAGGCGACATGAAGCCAGACTGCGAGAATGCGTCGATCGACTGCACGACGGAGTGATCGGGAAATTGTTGGAAGCACGAACCGTGTGCTCGTCGGCTCTCCTCCGGCGATTGCCCTGCAACCAATCGTCGGATCGGTTGGAGGAGCAACTGCGGCGCTGGCAAGATCACGATTGGGCGAGCGGCGGATTCACCGACGAACGTCATCTGCACTGTCTAGACGCGATTCACTGGGTGACCGGGCAAACGCCGGTCGCGGCGAAAGTGGTTGAATCTGCTGCCAGTGACTGCGCCGGAGATGCCGGCGGCGAAGAATTCGGTGAAGTAACGGAAAAGCTCACCGAAGCGAAATCGACTCGGGCGATCGAACTCGACCAAGAAAATGGTTTTCGTATCGTCACGGAACTTCACGCAGGGCGTGGCAGTGATCGTGGGAAGGGCGAGTTGGTGATCGGTGCCAAAGGCGTTTGCGACCTAACTCGATCGATTATTCGCGATCATCGCGGCAAAGTGATCTGGCAAAGTGAAGCGAAAGAGATCGCCGGCAAAGGTTGGCAGCGTCAATTCAACGAGTTGATCGCGGGTCTGCGAAACGGACATACGATGCGCAATCACTCGCTCGGGGTCGCCTGCACGACCACCGCCATCTTGGAACGGACCGCTTTGCAAACCGATCGCAACGTCGATGTGCGTGATCTGATGGTTTGTGACCAATCGTACGCTCACCCGCAATGCACGCTGTAGCGAATCGGACGCGTGTTTTCGGTGTCCGAATCGGTTGTGCGGGTTGATACTTTTTGTCGTGACAAACGGCGCGTTTTTTCGTACCGAATGCTATGCGAGTGTGTCGCACACCCTCGACGTCATAGAACCGACTATATTGAAACGGTGTGACCGAAACGTCTCATCGGTTGGGTTTCGATAGACGAAAGCGGGATCACCGCCGGACCGCGTTGAGGTTTCCGCCATCGAAATAGTTTTTGCATGGCGGATTGATCCGCAACCGAACACGACTTGTTCTTCTCTTCTTTGTTGTTTTGTCATGTCCGAATCTGCATCAGACGCTTCACGCGACGGCAATCGATCGAATTCATCCGGTGACGCGAAAACAGCGGGTGCTCCTGCGACGGATGCGAAGAACACACCGAATCCTGGCCACACATCGACTCCTGGGGAAGCCCCCGGTCCGAACCGTCGGCAGGAGCTCGAGCACCGGCTCAAGGATGCGCGAACCGATCGTGACGCGTATCTGGAACTCGGTGCGATCTATCGCTCGGAGAACCGTCCTCAGAACGCTGCGAAGATTCTAAAACAGGGACACGAAGTATTTCCTGACGATCCGACGATATTGTGGGAGCTCGAAGAAGCACAGCTCGCTCGGTCGATTCAACAGTTGACCGAGATGCAGTCGATCGTGGCGAAGACGCAGAGCCCGTTGGCAGACAAGGACCTCGAACGCAGCACAGCGGATTGGGCGAATTGTCGGATTAAAGTTTGCCGGGCGCGTTTGAAACGAGACCCGTCGCTCGAGCATTTGCGTTTGGTTCTCGGCGAGGCGCTCTACGATCTCGAGCAATACGAAGAAGCGATCGCGGCGCTCGAACCGTTGATGCAAAACGAAACCCACAGTTCCGCGGCGGCATTGTTGACCGGGCGCTGCCATTTGATTCTCGGACGCGACGTCGAAGCGATGCGTTGGCTGCGAATGGCTTCGCTGCGACGTAGTGTCACGTCACCGGCGCGTGTTCGCGTGGCCGCGTTGAAAATGTTGATCGATTTGGCGGATCGCCATGGTTTGACAGCGACGCTCGAACATTACCAATCGACTCTTCAATCCATCGTCGACGCGGCGAAGGAACCACACGCGCCATCGACGAGTGCGTCCGCCCCCACATCCTAACGACGATGCCCCCTTTTCGAGGTTGATGATGAATCAAGCGATTGGTGACCCTGACCAAATCCGTCAATTTGCTGCGCAGTTATCGCAGTTTACCGAAGAATTACGTCAGCGTGGCAGTTCGCTGGCGGCGCAGATGAATCAACTCGAACAGACCTGGCGAGATGAACAGCAGCGCAAATTCAGCCAAGATTTCCAGGACCAACTGCGGCAACTCCAGCGGCTGGTTCAGGCAACCGACCAGCATGTCCCCTACTTGTTGCGAAAAGCCGAACAATTGGATCAGTATCTCGGGCGTTGAGAGCGCGACGTTCGGAATTCGGGCGGTGTGAACATCGCCTCTCTACTTGCAATCTGTGGACTGACCAGCCACCTTGTTAGCGGTCGACGGCATTGTTGTTGCCCTCGGTAGCGACGATCGGTTCTCGATCCACAGCCTCCTTGTTTTCTTCCTGCCTCGTAACTTTCCTACGGTTTTCGCGCGATGACCCAGCACCCCCATTCTTTCCCAAAATTGCACAACGCCGCTTGGCCGGGCGTCGTCGGTAAAGGTGACGACGATGCCAACCCGGTGATTCCTCTCGAAGAGATGTTGGACCTGACCGCGGCGGCTGAGGTGGATGGTCGGAAGTTTGACGGCGTCGACATTTTTCTTTCGACGCCTCACATCTCGATCGACGCAACCGACGAGGAATTGGAAAAGGTTGCCGAGCAGGTGAAGAGCCGCAATCTCGACATCGGTACGGTTGTCGCGCCGGTTTGGGAACCGACCGGTGGCGGAAGTGCGGCGGGTGATTCCGACGCGGTGGAAGCGTTCTTGAAGCAGGTTCGCAAAGGCTGCGAGATCGGACGCAAACTCCGTCAGTTGGGCGTTCGTCCCCATGGTGTGATTCGCATCGACAGTGCCACGCCGACGGCGGATTGGTACGAAGACCCGTCGGCCAACCAGAGCCGAATCGCAGACACCTTCAAAGCCGCATGTGATATCGCGGAAGAGTATGACGAGCGACTCGCTGCCGAAGGCGAGATCTGTTGGGGAGGAATGCACTCGTGGCGTTCGATGGTCGATTTGCTCGAACGGGTTGGGCATCCGGAACGTCTCGGTTTCCAAGCCGACATGGCTCATACGCTGTTGTATCTGCTCGGTTACAACGCTCCCGAAGACGCGATTTTGCCACAGGATTTTGATTGGCAAGACAAAGAGAAGAAAGCCGCTGCGCTACACGAACTGACGCACGCGCTGCGTCCATGGACGATCGATTTCCACGTGGCCCAAAACGACGCGACCGTCCACGGTACAGGCAGTCACGACAAGACCGGCCGGCACTGTTTGCCGAACGATCCGAACGGCAAGTTGGATATTCCGGTCGACGCGGCACACTGGCTGCGAGACGAACACGGCGATGTGTTGCAAGTTTGCAAGCACATTTGTTGGGACGGTTGCATGTTCCCGAACGATGTGATGCACAAACCGGAAACGTGGAACGATATCCTCGCCGCCATGTTGAGCGTGCAAGACGCGCACGGATGGAACGAAGGCGAAGCGTAAATCGCATCGCTGCGTCGCGTCTATCAAACCCGCTGAAGTTTGCTGAGGGGAACTCTGTGTCGTCTCGTTGGTCCGCCCCAGGACTTTTGCACGGCAGGACCAACGGCGAGCGAGTTCTTTGCTCCGGCAGCGGGTTGTCATTTGGAGACGTCGTTTTCCTGACGCCGGTTCGACACCACCGGCGATCCCTCGTTGATCCACGAATCCGTTGACCGATCAACGTCCTCCCTCCTTTTAACTCCCACCACACTCCACTCAATAGGAATACATCGTGAAACCGCTTAACATCGGAATGATTGGCTACGGCTTTATGGGACGCACCCACAGCAACGGGTACCGTCAAGCAAACCGGTTCTTCGATCTCGAGTATCAACCGGTCCTCAAAGCGGTTTGTGCTCGCAACGAAGAGAAAGCCAAAGCGTTCGCCGATCAGCAAGGCTACGAATCGATCGAAACGGACTGGCGGAAACTGATCGCTCGCGATGACATTGATGCCATCGACGTTTGCACGCCGAACAACTTGCACAAAGAGATCTCCATCGCGGCAGCGGAAGCCGGCAAGATGGTGTTGTGTGAAAAACCTCTCGCAATGAACGTCGCCGAAGGTGAGGAAATGTGCGAAGCGGTCGAGAAGGCCGGCGTAGCGAACATGGTTTGGTACAACTACCGACGCGTGCCAGCGGTATCGCTCGCGAAACAGTTGATCGACGAAGGGCGTCTCGGCCAAGTGTTCCACTACCGAGCGAATTTCTTGCAAGACTGGACGATCAACGCGGACGTTCCCCAGGGCGGTGCGGCAACCTGGCGTCTCGATGCCGAGGCTGCTGGCAGCGGTGTGACGGGTGACTTGCTCGCTCACTGCATCGACACCGCGTTATGGCTCAACGGTGGTATCAAAGACGTCTCGGCGATGACGGAAACGTTCGTCAAAGAACGCGTCCACGCCGAAACCGGTGAAAAACAACCGGTGACGATCGATGACGCGTGCATGTTCCACTGTCACTTCGATAACGGGTCACTCGGCCTCTTCGAATCCACCCGGTACGCTCGCGGACACAAGGCGTTGTACACGCTCGAGGTCAACGGCGAGAAGGCATCGCTGCGTTGGGATTTGCATGACTTGCATCGCCTCGAATACTTCGATCACGCTGACGATTCCATCGTTCGCGGTTGGCGCAGTGTTCACGTTACTGACGGCGACCAACCGTACATGGGCAATTGGTGGGTTCCTGGTTTGCAGATCGGATACGAGCACACGTTCATTCACCAAGTCGCCGATTTCCTCCGGTCGCTCGAGACCGGCGAACCGGCCCATCCAAACTTCCGCGACGCCTTGGAAACGCAAAAGGTTTGCGACGCGGTTCTGGCGAGTGCGAAAGAACGCAGCTGGAAAGATATCTAACGCGATCTGATCGCGAGTTTTCGCGAAGTGGGCAGCCGGACTCGCCAGAGTTCAGTCGGGCTTTGGCGTGGTGTGTTACCGAAGTCTTGGCGACTCCGGCTACGGGTTGGTGAATCCGGCGACGTTGGCGATTCCGGCTACGATGATCAATCAGACGGCGGATGATTCGCGGACGAGCATTTGATCGACTTCGTTGCTGACGATCACGCCGTAATTGATCGCACCGAGCCATCCGCTCATGATGATTCCGACGCTGCCGGCGTGGTACATCCCGCCGACTTGTTGCGACAATGCACGGCTGACGGCGAGCCCTTCGAATTTGGTGCCGAAGCTCGCGCCGCCTTCGTGCATCGTGTAGTGTTTGAACGTTCTCGGCGTGGCGGCTTCCGCTCGATCGATTTTGTCGCGGACGCCGGGAATGTACTTCTCGAGTGCGTCGATCGTCGTCTCGACCAGGTCGTCTTTGCTGGCCTGGTATTCCTCGTCGCTGAGGTCGGCCCAGTCGGACCAGTTCGCGTTCGTGCTGCTAACGATCGCGTAGCGTTCTTTCTTGTGAGGCCGCGTTCGTGGGTAGTAGAAACTGAACGTTCGCGACGTGATATCACGGCTGAGCAAGAGATCCGTGCGGAACTCTTTCGCCGTGCTGGTAAAGAACAAATCGCCGCTCGATTCATCGATCTCCTCGCCCGGTTTGAGAGCCATGTAGACCTGGGTGCTGGAGTTATTGAGCCGCACCGCTTCGGTTTGCTCGACAAAATTTCGGTCGAGTTTTTCCTCGCCGATCATCTTCAGGATCGTCGTACGCAAGTTCGCGTTGCTGACGACCGCCCGGCATGGAATCCGGCGTCCGCGGACGTGCACGGCCGAGACCCGCGAGCCTTGCAACGGGCTATCGGCGACCTCGATTTGATCAACCGGGCAATTGATTCGAATGTCGACCCCGTTGCTGGTCAGTTCTTTTTTCATCCGAGCGATCAAGTCATCCGTGCCGCCTTCGTAGATGAACACGCCCTTGCTCATGAAATTACTGAACACGATCCCATACGTGATCGCGGGGTCTTCGAGAGTCGACCCGTTCGCATACGTGATCGGTTCCATCAGCAGACGCACAACGTCGTCGCGGCCGGGGAAGAAGCGATCGAACAGTTGCCGGGTGGTCGTTGTTTGGTCGTCGTAAAAGTTCATCCCGCGGGCGGTGTCGAAGAACTCGTTGACGGTTGGTTCGGCGATCCCGAATCGGTTGGTCAGCAGCCGCGTGAAGTCGTCTCGGTTGAACGTCGTCGTCAGCGAGAACTGTGGGTTATCGAACCGGATGTTTTTCAGTTGAACGATGCGATCGGCGATGTCGCGGCTCCAGTACCGTCGGCACGACTTCACCATGCCGTGTGGGAACCCGTGCAGCGAAATGTCGAACGTGTGGCCGCCGGGACGCAGGAACCAGGTTGCCAGCCCACCGAGCTTGTAATGTTGTTCGAGCAACAGGACCCGGTGACCCGCACGGCCGAGAATATTCGCCGACGTCATTCCGGCCAGGCCGCTGCCGATCACAACAACGTCGTACTCGTCGGCAATTCCTTTGAGAAAATCCTTGGCCATGTGCTTTTCAAATCGATCGGGTTGGAGGTGCGTGAGGGCGGATCGCCTGGCGTCGGTCGCCGGGACAACGGATGGGGCCGTCGACCTGCGGTTTGACGTCGAGCCTGTGGTTTGACGTCGGGTGGAGTCCACTGTGAAAACGGATCGGCCGGTCGGCTTTCTCGCGGTCAACGCGGGACAATCGGGGCCAACGACCACCGGATGATCAGCTCTCAGAGCTAGTTCAGGGAGGTACCTGGGCACCGCAATTTCGCCACGAAACCGCGACCCGTTCATGGCGGCCCGCTCTCGGTGTCGCGACACCAATGACACGATACCCCGGTGCCAAAGACACGACACGGCGTTGCCGATGACGTTGCCCATGACACAGTGTAGGGATTTTTCGTTCTTCGTCGCGGGGACGCACCAAAAGGGGCGCGAGATTCGCGGCATCCCAGCGAGCGGGGCGTTGAGTATTCGGCTCTGAAACGGTAGGTTTTGTGGCTCAATTCATCACCACTCTCGGTTAAATAACACGTGATCGCACCCAATTTGGCATCGAAGCTTCCCGACGAACAGCGGATTGTCATCACGGGCATCGGGTTGACGGCTCCCAACGGAAACGACTGGCAATCGTTTCGCCAATCGTTGTTGGAGAAACGCAGCGGTGTCCAGCCGTACGAGATTCGATATTTCGGCGAAACCCTCGCGGGAATTTGTGATTTCGACGACAAAAAATACCAGTCCAAGAAGGACATCCGCCGGGGAACCCGCGCTGGTAGCGTCGGCGTTTACGCGGCCAACGAAGCGATCTCGCATTCGGGTATCGAGTGGGAAAACGTTGACAAATCACGTGTCGGCATCTACGTGGGTGTGACCGAACACGGCAACGTGGAAACTGAAAACGAGATTTTTGTAATCAAGGGATTCGATTACGACACGAGTTGTTGGTCGCACCACCACAACCCGCGAACCGTCGCCAACAATCCGGCGGGCGAGATCGCGTTGAATCTCGGCGTGACCGGGCCCCACTACACCATCGGTGCTGCCTGTGCGGCGGGCAACGCGGGGATCATTCAGGGGGCACAGATGCTGCGTCTGAACGAATGCGATGTCGCGATTGCGGGCGGAACCAGCGAGAGCATCCACACGTTCGGGATCTTCGCGAGCTTCAACAGCCAGAACGCGTTGGCGACGCACGCCGACCCATCCGCCGCCTCGCGACCGTTCGATAAACAACGGAACGGCATCGTCGTCGCGGAGGGAGGTTGCCTTTACACCCTCGAGCGGCTCAGTGACGCCAAGGCCCGCGGGGCGGAAGTCTACGGTGAACTCGTCGGCTACGCGATGAACACCGACGCGACCGACTTCGTGCTCCCCAACCCGGAACGCCAGGCACAGTGCGTGCAAATGGCTCTCGACAAAGCAGGGTTGGAAGCCAAACAGATCGACATTCTCAGCACCCACGCGACCGGCACGATGAGCGGCGACTCGCAGGAGTGCAAGGCGCTGCGGAGTATTTTCGGCGAGTCGAGCAACGTGCGGATCAACAACACGAAGAGCTACATCGGTCACGCCATGGGTGCAGCCGGGGCTCTCGAGTTGGCCGGCAATTTGGCCGCGTTTGACGACGGCGTGGTTCACCCGACGATCAACGTCGATGAACTCGACCCGGATTGCGATCTGCCCGGGTTGGTCCTGAACGATCCTCAGGAAAAGCCTCGCGTCGATTACATCCTCAACAATTCGTTCGGGATGCTCGGGATCAACTCGGTTGTCATTATCGGCCGGCTTTGATCTCCCGACCGATTTTGCCGCGGCTATCGGCACCCGGCCATCGGTCTGGTGGCAACGCTCGGGCTTTTGGCAATGCTCAGGCTGTTGGCAATGCTCAGCCCCGCTTCGACGCACGGGGGGCCTTACCGGTCGACGCCGCCTGGAGGTCAGCGTCCCGCATGCGGGGTGGCTTTCGCTCCGGCAGGGTTGACGAAAACTACCCGGCGTATGGCCTTGTGCGTTTGCGTCTTGGCGTCGAAACTATCGCTTTGCTGGGAGACTCTCCCACGATTTGAGGGTTTTCGCCTGAACTCCCCGTCCATTTGAACCTTCCGTTTTCCTCACCCCCAACCGCGTCCATGACCCCCGCTGAAATCCGCGACGAAATCATTGATATCCTCGAAGACATCTCTCCCGATGAAGATCTCGACGGCCTCGATGATCAGAAACCCTTTCGAGACCAACTCGAACTCGATTCGATGGATTTCCTCGATATCGTGATGGAATTGCGCAAACGTCATCGGGTCCAAATTCCGGAAGAGGATTACGGCAACCTGGCCAGCATGCACTCGACGGTGACCTACCTCGAGCCCAAGATGAAGGATATCTGAGCGAGAGGAGCCCAGGTCAACGTTCACGCGAATTCCGGTCGAGGCGGTTTCCGTCGAGGCGAATCCTGCCGCGATTTCCGCGCCACGTCGCGTCCGCAACCTTTCACCTCGTTTCTCCATGTACGATACGATCATCATTGGCGCGGGCATGAGCGGGTTGGCTGCCGGTATTCGGTTGGCCCACTTCGACCAACGCGTTTGCATTCTCGAGCGACACTACACGATCGGCGGCCTGAATTCGTTCTATCGAATGGGAGGCCGTGACTACGACGTCGGCTTGCACGCGATGACGAACTTCGCCCGCAAAGGCGACAAACGTGGCCCGCTCGCGAAATTGATCCGGCAACTGCGTTTCGGTTGGGAGGATTTTAAACTCGCCGAACAGATCGGTTCGTCGATCCGGTTTCCCGACGTATCGCTCGATTTCACCAACGACATCGAACTGCTCGAAAGCGAGATCGCGTCTCGGTTTCCCGACCAGATCGACGGCTTCCGAACGCTCTGCGGTTCGCTTCTCGATTACTCCGACATGGACGGTGGTTCGCCTGAGTTCATGCGCAGCGCACGAGAAGTGTTGGCCGAACACCTGAGCGAACCGTTGTTGATCGAAATGTTGCTCTGCCCGTTGATGTGGTACGGCAACGCCCGCGAAGACGATATGGACTTCGGCCAATTCTGTATCATGTTTCGGGCCTGCTACCTCGAAGGTTTCGGTCGCCCGTACAAAGGCGTGCGGGTGATTCTGAAGAACCTCGTGCGAAAGTTCCGTGGACTCGGCGGTGAGTTAAAACTGCGTCACGGTGTATCGCGAATCCACGTCGAAGACGGTCGCGCCGTCGGCGTCGTGCTCGATGACGGTACTCAGATCGAAGGCAAACGGATTTTGTCTTCGGCAGGCAACATCGAGACGATGAGGATGTGCGATGACATCACCACGCCCGAAGTGGCGCGGGCGGGCAAATTGTCGTTTATCGAATCGATCAGCGTTCTCGATCGTGACCCGAAAGAACTCGGTTTTGACCGCACGATCGTGTTCTACAACGATTCGGATAAGTTCCACTGGCGACGTCCGGACGATACGTTGTGTGACGCCCGAACCGGAGTGATCTGCAGCCCGAACAATTACATCTACGACTCGGATGAGGGCGAGTTGCCCGACGGAGTCGTGCGGATCACGACGCTCGCGAACCATGACCGTTGGTGCGAGTTACCCGAGAATAAGTATCTGGCGGAGAAAGTAACGCAGTACGATGCCGCGGTGGCTTCCGCGGTTCGGTTCATGCCAGACTTCCGATCGAACGTTGTCGCCACGGACGTTTTCACGCCGAAAACAATCCGGCGGTTCACGTTCCACGACAACGGAGCCGTTTACGGGGCGCCGGAAAAGCAACTCGATGGTTGTACCCATTTGCCGAATTTGTATCTCTGCGGAACAGACCAAGGATTCGTGGGAATCGTCGGCGCAATCGTCAGCGGCATCAGCATGGCGAATCGACATTGTTTGATGGATTCGTAGCGAAGACGGAGCCATCGGGTTGGGGTTGTTGCGTTGAAGGCAGAGCGGGGCGTCGTTCATCGAACGCTGCGGTTGTGTGCGAGCGTGAGCGTGTGTGGTCTCGGTCTTGGAAAGACCGAGCTACGTGAGCCGAATGGCCGTAAGGCCTCGGGTTGATATGCTAACCGATCTACCCGACCAAACAGGCCGACAACCCGAGTGCTTACGCACTTCGGCTCACTTGTTGTCACCGGTGGTAGGTCATGCTCCGCACGACGATACGGTGTTGATTCCAACACGCCGGGCACATCGTTGAACTTCCAGCCTCTCGTGGTCTCGGTCGTGGAAAGACCGAGCTACGTGGGGGATCGTCACTTCGGATGGCAACCGCAATTCGAATGTGCGAATGAACGCGTGTCCTAGTTTTTCCTGCGCTGCAGGACGTAGACGACGTCTTCGGTGGAGGAGTCGACTTCGATCGGGTTGTCGACTTCGTATCCGAAATCGTGGGTCGCGATGCATTCCCATTTGCCGCTGTGGTCGATCAAACGCTGCATTTGCAGGGGGGTGTAACTGCGGAGGCGCAGTTCGTCGTTGATCCGAAAACTTCCGCTTGGTGTGTGAACGTCAAAGCGGATGCCGAAGCGTTCGAGACGTTTCTTTTTATCTCGGTCGACCGTCCACATGTGTGTGTTGATCGCGAGATGTCCGCGACGTGCTGACCAGCTTTCGGTTTCGCTCGGCGGGACGCTCGTTGGGGTCAAGTGAACGCCGAGCAGATACAGCCCGCCGGGACGGACGACATCCGCCATGCATTCCAAGTGCGCCCGTGCGTCCTTTTCGCTGCCGACATGACGGAAGCTATTGATGGTGTTGAACGCGACCTCGACCGGGCCGGCCTTTTTACGCGATTTGGGAAAGATGCCTTTGAAATCCGCTCGAGAGAAGTCGCACATGTCGGCGCAAATCGCGGTTTCGGGATAGCCTTTCCGGCGGAACCGATCGTTGCAGAACGTGACTGCTTTCGAGTTTAGATCGAGACCGCATACGTCATGCCCCTTGCGAGCCAACGCATACATCAGACGCCCTGTTCCGCAGGCCGGTTCAAAGAACCATCCCGGTTCGCCGGTTCCAAAGACGTGTTGGCAGTCCAAGATGTACTTGGTTTCCGCCGCGACATCGGCACCGAAAACGAGGTCGTAGTACTTGGGGTGGTCGTAGATCGATTCCTCGATCACACGCAAACCGTCTTCGTAAACTTCCTCGTCGGAAGCCTCTTTCGCCGGGCGTTTCTTCATCGCACCGACTCCAAGCCGAGGTGACGGCGGGTCACGCCGATTTGCCCCGCGTGGATGGACTCGTGCATCGGGCAGAACAGGATCGCACCGAGTTTGCATGGATAAACGGCGTAAGGCATGTCGACTTCCTCGAGCAGTGTCGCCGGATCGATCGATGTGATCTCGGTCATTGCCTGTTGATGGACTTCGCCGAGTTTCGCGAGAAGCTCTTCGGGGCTCGGTTGACCATCGGCGGTCGCGGGAGGTTTACCTCCGCGGCCGAACGTTTTGCGAAACCGGCCCGGGATGAGATCGAGGTCTTCGGGTTGGCGGCCGCGGATGCGGAACAGCAGCAACCCGTATTGGCTGACCGCGAGGTGTCCGACTTGCCAAGCGATGTGAGTGACGCTGCCTTCGGGGATTTCATACCAACGCGACTGTGGCGTCGCGGCGAGCAATTCGAGGGTGTATTGCCGCGCAAATTCGATTTGACCCACGGCGGCTTTGAGCATCACCGCGGCGGTTTCAACATCGGGAAGAGCCGGTCCCGATTCGCCGGATTGGGGTGTTTCGTTCATAGCCCATGTTGTAATGGGCCGGCGACGTACTGTCGACGGATCGTCACGGGCATGCAGGGCCGAGCGAACTATTTGCGAAAGTGAATCGAGCAGGCGTCGGAGTCGCAGACGTCTTTCGTGCCGAAGAAGCGACGCGAAACCCAGTAGCGATTACGGGCGACGATGCCGTAGAGCCAGTGAGACAAACCGGCGGTTCCCGGGATGTGTAACAGCGGCGCGAACGCCCACAAAATCGGCAGTCGTCGCGACAGGTAACGCAGCGCGTCTGCGCCGCCATGTTGACGACCATCGGTATCGACGACATACATCTGCGCCATGAGATCATCGTGCGTGAGGTTCGGGTACCACTGTAAGACGCGAGGGTCGTGCAAGGAGATGAACGAGAGTCGGTCACCGAACCGGTCGAGTTGGTGCAAGCGTTTCGCGGCGAGACCGCATGCGTTGCACTGGCCGTCAAAAATCACGACATCACGCCCCGGGTTCACGTCGGGATCCGGAAGATCGGCGGCGTGCGTCGAAGTGGGAGGCTGTGGGGCGGTGTGAGTCGACATGGATTCGTTCGTGAATGGGGGGACGCATCGTTCACACTTCAGTTAACCGATCGCACTGGACTTCCGTTAACACACCGGTGCGTGGATGATGAAACGTCAACTTGGTAGCGGCGAGGGCAATCGTGTCGAACCGCCATTGGGAATGTTGCGGCAGGGTTTCGGTCGGCGCTGCGTAGATCGGGTCTGCCAAAATTGCGTGTCCCCGCGACGCCGTTTGCAATCGCAGTTGATGCATTCGACCGGTTAGCGGTGACAACCGCAACAAGGTGCAATCGGCATTCCGGTCGTAGTGAACAACGGCGATTTCCGTCTCTGCTTTCTTCGCGCCCGGTGTTTCGGGCGAGCAGATTTCGCCGCGGGCGACGTCAGGCAACTTCCGAACGTGGTCGGTCCATCGGATCGTTGAGTTGGGCGAATCCTGCGGAAATGATTGTGTTTGGGCGACGTTGCCGTTCACCCATGCCAGGTAAGTTTTGCGAACGCGTCGAGCGGCGAATTGCTGCGAAAGCAACCGTGCCGATTTTTTCGTTAACGCCAGCAGCACCACTCCGCTGACGTCGCGATCGAGCCGGTGGACCGCGGTGAGGTAATCGTTTTCCCGTCCGAGTTGGCGACGCAAACAAGACTCAAGCGAGTCCGTGCCGGGCGGTGACGTCGTGCTCAACCCGGCAGGTTTGTCGACGGCCACCGCGACATCGCATTGCCAAAGAATGTCGATCAATGTCTCAGGTTTACCGAACCGCCCCATCCGAGTTTCTCACGCAGCGTACGGTAATCGTTCTGTCCCGGCACGCGCAGCATCCGGAAGGATACCGGTGCTCGGTTGACGCGTACCCGGTCGCCATCTTCGAGTTTGCCGAGAATACGCCCGTCGACCAGGATGCACGTCGTTTCCTGTGGCTCGGTGACGGTGAACTCCAACGACGTGTCTGCCGACTCGACCACGGGCCGATACGTCAGCGTGTGGGGGCTGATCGGCGAGATAATGATCGCGTGCAAGTGCCGACGAACGATCGGGCCGCCTGCTGACAAACTGTGGGCGGTGGAACCGACCGGGGTCGCGATGATCAAACCGTCGCAACGGTACTGCGTTGCCAGTTCACCATCGGTGTAGAAGTCGATGTCGAGAATCTGAAACGGCGGTCCCGACAACACCGCGGCTTCGTTGAGCGCGAGTTGTTCGGCGATGACCTTTTCGCCGCGAACGATTTCGACCTTCAACATCAAATGGTCGATCACGGCAAAGTCGCCGCCGCAGACTTTTGGCCACGCGTCGAGGAAGTCTTCCGGAGAGAGTGCAGCGAGGAAGCCGAGTCGGCCGCAGTTGATGCCGAGCACAGGAATTTGGTGCGCCCCCATTTGCCGGGCCGACTGCAGGATCGAGCCGTCCCCGCCGAGCACGATCACCAAGTCGGCGTCATCGCCGGTGAATTGGTAATCGAATGCAAAGTCTTCGGCGACCAATTTCGCGCTGCCCGAGACCACCGGACGCAATCGTCGCCAAGCCGACTGAACGCGTTGTCTTTCGGGCGTCCCGATGACAACGATCCGAGGCGTTTCTCCGCATTGGCACCAATCGAGTCGCTCCTCGTGTGGAGCGTTCGAGTTGCTGTCGGAGTGGGGTGCCGTGCGGGCTGGTTCGTCGCCGTCGGTCGGAGGTGTCATCACACGCTCACGTTGCTTGCTGCGTTGCGACATGTGCTGGCGATGCCGTCTGCCGAGAGGGACGCGTCAGCCAACAGGTCGGACCGATCGCCGTGTTCGACGAAGACGTCCGGCAATGCCAGTCGGTGAATTTGCCGTGTGTCGAGGCGCTGATCCGCTGCCGATTCGAGAAACGCCGAGCCGAAACCGCCAACGGTTGTTCCCTCTTCGAGCGTTACGACAAAGCGACCGTCGGCCATGGATTTGGCCACCATTTCATGATCGATCGGTTTGACGAAGCGAGCGTTAACAACCCCAACGCTGAGTTCACCTTCGAGCTGTTCGGCCGCGTCGAGTGCTTGTTCGAGCATCGCCCCGTAGGCAACGATCGTGCCGTCTTCGCCTTCGCGAATCCACTCGGCTTTGCCCATCTCGATCGGCGCCGGCGTGTGTTCGAACTCGAGCGCGGAGGCTTTCGGATAGCGAATCCCAGTCGGGTGATCGTGTTCCAAGCATGCGTCGAGCATCATCGGGAGCTCGGCCGCGTAGCCGGGAGCCATCAGCACGAGGTTGGGGAACAACCTCATGTATCCGATGTCATAAACGCCATGGTGTGTTGGACCGTCGGGGCCCGTGAGGCCGGCCCGGTCCATCATGAACACCACCGGCAAATCTTGCAGCACGACTTCCTGGAAGATCTGATCGTAGCTGCGTTGCAAGAACGTGCTGTAGATATCAACGATCGGACGCATGCCGGTTTTGCATTGTCCGGCGGCAAAAGCGACCGCGTGTGATTCGCAAATCCCGACGTCAAAGAATCGTTCGGGGAATTGTTCCCGGACCGGTTCGAGTTTATTGCCTTGGCACATCGCGGCGGTGATCACCGTCACGCGGTCGTCCCGCTTCATCGCTTCGCCGATCGCGTCGCGGGCGTGCGTTGTGTATGGGGGGCGTCCTTCGCTGCCTCGGGTGACCGGCGTGCCGCCACGGTCTTCGAACGCCGGCGGAGTGTGGAAGAAGACTGGATCTTCGGCGGCAGGTTTGTATCCGTGTCCCTTTTCCGTCACGACGTGCAAGAGCACAGGGCCTTCGGCTTCTTGGCACAGTTTCATGTACTTGCGAAGCAACGCGATGTTGTGGCCATCGATCGGGCCGATGTAGCGAATGTCGAGTTCTTCGAACAGCATTCCGCCGTGCAGGCCGGCTTTGACGCCTTCTTTCATTTGGGCGAGCAAACGCTCCGCCGGGTCACCGAACATGGGCACGTGGTCGAGCAACCGGACGACTTCGTTTTTCAACCCTGTGTAAAACGGATTGTTACGCAGCCGATCGAGATAACTCGCCACCGCTCCCGTGCGATGACAGATGGACATCTTGTTGTCGTTCAGGACGACGGTCAGATTTTCCTTTGACGCGCCGGCGTTGTTGAGTGCTTCGAACACGATCCCGCTCGGGAACGCCCCGTCCCCGATCACCGCGACGGTTCGGCGGTCGGGTTGACCGGTCAGAATGTCGCCGCTTCGCAGACCGACCGCGGTGCTAACGCTGCTGCCCGCGTGACCGGTCATGAACAGGTCGTAAACACTCTCGGCTGGGTTGGGATATCCCATCAATCCGCCGCGAGTGCGGATCGTTTCGAACTGCGAGTACCGGCCGGTGACCAGTTTATGAGGATAGATTTGGTGGCCGGTGTCCCAGATCAAACGATCGCGGCGGAAGTCGAACTCCGCGTGCAAAGCCAAGCACAATTCGACGACGCCCAGGTTCGATGCAAAGTGAGCGGTCCGGGTGGCCAACAGGTTGCACAGCACGTCGCGGATCTCGACAGCCATCTTGTCGAGCTTCTCGGAAGTCATCTCCGCCAGCGGCGTGGCGTCGGGGAGCGAAGCGAGCAACGGATGTCTCGGTCCGGTCGGTTGAGAAGGATTGTTCGTCATGAGGTTCGCTCCAGTAGATAGTCCGCCATTAGCCCCAACCGCTGTCCCGCCGCGCCGAATAACTCAATCGAATCATGTGCGGACTGGATGAGTGCCGCAGCTTGTTCTCGAGCCAACGCGATCCCGACGTCGATGTCCGTTCGCGTGGTGGTCTCGGAATCGTCATATTCGCTGCGACCAGACCTTAGATCGGCATCATGGGGGTTTACCGCCAGCCCTAATTCTACTCGAGATTCTTCGTCTCGCTGAGCGGCCATCAGGTCAGGGAATGTGAATTTTCCCCGCCCACTGTCTTTCCCGGTACGTTTGCCGAGGGTTTCCGCGTCGGAGGTAAAGTCGAGCACATCGTCAGTAATTTGGAAGGCCAAACCGAACGCATCGGCGAATCTCGCCAACGCATCGACTTGCTCCTGGCTGCCTCCCGCCGCAATGGCTCCCATTTTCGCACAAGCGATGAACAACGCGCCGGTCTTGCGGCGGTGGATCGACTCGAGATGTTTTTGGGCGAGCGAGGGTGATTCAAAAGTGCTCAATTCAATCGTTTCTGCCGCGAGGTCGTCCTCTTGGCCACCGACCAAACCGGATGCTCCCGAGGCGATCGCGAGTTCACCCATCAACCGGGAAGCCAAAATGGGGTCAGAAATACGCGAGTAGAGATGTGCGAACGCCTGCGACTGCAGTGCGTCGCCGGCCAAAATCGCGGTGGCTTCGCCGTAGGCGATGTGAGTCGTCGGGCGACCTCGTCGCAGATCGTCGTCATCCATCGCCGGCAAATCATCATGGATCAGCGAATAGGCGTGAATCATTTCCACCGCGACTGCGGGTGCGAACGCGTCTTCGCGCGAACCGCCACAGGCCTCGGCGGACATCATCACCAGTGCCGGACGCAAACGTTTGCCCGGGGCGAGCACTGCATACCGGATCGCCTCGGCGAGCTTTTCGGGACAGCCCTCCGGAAACCGGCACGCGCGGTCGAGTTCGCCTTCGATCACTTCGCGGTAGGGCCGCAGCAGTTCAGCCACATCGATCATGACCAATCCTCCGAATCCGCGTCATCGTCACCGTCATCGTCTTCGTCACCGGCGTCGGAGGCCGTGTTTTGGGAAACGCCCCGTCGGAGGCCGCGTTTTTGTTGTTTGTTCTTCAGCGATTCCGCATCATTTCCGTCGCCGTCACCGTCGTCGTCGAGCGGTGTGGTGATCGGGTTTCCCTCGGCGTCGAACCCGGACAGGATGCTGACGCGTCGTTCGGCGACCTCGAGTAACTCGTAACATTGCCGCATTTTCCCCACGGCGGACTCGTATTGCTGCAGCGATTCGTCGAGCGACAGCTCCCCGCTCTCGAGCTTGCTCACGATCAATTCGATGTCAGACAGAGTTGCTTCGAAATCGGGCTTTTCGACCGAAGAATCCGGTTGGGAGGTTTCAGCGGATTGGTCGGGCCTCGCGGCGGTCTTCTTTTTGGCCAAACGGACGCTCTGCAGACTTAAACGTTATTTGCGGGGGATACTTTTGTAACCTACGTTTTCGGTAGGCCTGAATGCCCGTTCCCGCCGATGCATCCGCGAGTCGTTATTGAACTTGATCGCGGGCAACCGGGAATCGGCGCTGACGGGACTATAACACGAAGGCCAGCAATCCGAACAGATCCGGGCACACTGACGGAAGCCGCCTTCGTGATTGCTTGAGGCGATTGAGTCGCCGATCCATCCACCATCATTTGCACGCTAGTCGCACGGTATGTCACGTTCGAGTCGAAGAAGGAGTCGCCGCAAGCAGCCCAAAAAGTCTATCGGTGCGCCAAAACAATCCGACGCACTTTCGACGCCGCTCGCTGATACGGTGAGCGAGATCGCTACGGCGGAAGAGTCCGGCAACGCAGAGTCGGATTTGACGAACCTCGACGATGCGGTCTGCGCCGACACGTACGCCGACGATGTTGACATCATTGCGGACGAGGTTGACGCAATCGCTGACGATGTTGACACGATCATGGAGATTGTTGACACGGTCGCTGAGGATGCGGATGCCGTGCAGTCTGAGAATGTCACGCCGACGGAGGATGTCGCGCAACACGAAGAGGCAATGTACCTCGATCGCAACGAGTCATTCACCGAAGAACTCGAATTGGCAGATGACGGTGAAGTCTTCGCCGAAGATCCGGAGCACGTTTCGAACGCTCCCGCCACGAACGCGAGCGTGATGGAGGAAACCTCCGTCGTGATCCTCGAGTCACTGCAGACTCTATTGCAACGGTTCGACCAGCTCGATGGACGTCTCGATGGCTGGGAAATGCACGGCGTGGAATGTCCAGGGATTGGCCAAGGTGAAAATGCGGACGCGGACCCGCCCGCCGGACTGTCGCCCGAACATACCGCTCTGCAAGAAGACTACCTGCATCTTCAGTCGACGCTCGATGAAGCATGGCGTACCAACGAAGAGCTACGCCATCAGAACGAAATGCTGGCGGCGCAGGTTGCCGAATCCAACGTCAGCCAAACCGTCAAGGCGAGCAGCGGCAATGATGATTCGTTGTCATGGGAGGAACGCAAAGCTCTGATCATGCGTCAGATGGAAGAGGACACCTTCGACGCGGACGAGTTTGTCAGTTCGCTGTCGTCCAACGGAGGAGGCAAGGCGGTTGTTGCTGCCAGTGAAGGCGTGGGCGATGCGGCTGAACCGGAACCACTTCCGACTCCGCAGGAGTTTGTCGAGTCGTTGGTCGAGCGTGCTGAACGAGCCGAACGAAGTTTGCTAAAGCGTGACGAGGAAATTGGCGAGTTGCGGATGCTGCTCGAAAATCAATCCGGAACACGTGATGACGGTACCGCCATCGGTGCGGCAGCGATCGCTAGCATGATCGATTCGGACGAACTCGTGATGGAAGAACGCGAGCGTCTGCAACAGTTGAAGAACGACTGGGAAGACAAGTTCCGTCAAGCGGAGATTGAGGCTTCGCTCGAACGAGCAAAACTATCACGCGAACGACAAGAACTCGCCAAGCGGGCTCAAGAACTCGAGGAACGTCTCGAAGAGTTGCAGCGTGAAAAACGCGACAACGCCGCTCCCGCCAAAACGGGCCGTCGTTGGCTCGCCGAACTCGGCCTCGTCGGTGACAGCGAAGGCAGTTGAACGTAGATAGATGAGCGTAGGCGGATGACCCGCAGGCACTCGCGTCATTGGCTGCAACTGACAACGTCGACAAACGCATTTGCCAAAGATCGTTCGTTCCGGTTGTCCGATGGGAACCGCGGCGGACGCCGGCGGCTGATAAGTTTGCGATCGTTTCTTAGCGAAAGAAACGCCGCCGGGTAGAGATTCGCGGCCCGTCCAGCGCATGGACGCGTGGTGCACGGTCCGCGTCTAACACGCACGCTGTCCTGCGTTGTGCGACGTGCGATGCAATCCTCTATACTCTTTGCACTCCGGCGATCTGGTTTCCTCGAACGGATCTTCTCGATGTTTCGCGTCGATTGTCGCCGCCCTCCTTGCTTCCCCACAGCACGTCATGAAATCACACGCCTTGGTATTGGCCGCTGCGCTGCTGACGTCGGTCGCATATGCGGCTGACGACGCCCCGCTCCGCGATAGCAAACCGAACATCGTTTTTATCATCGCGGACGATTGCACTTATTCCGACATCGGCTGTTACGGCGGTCAGGCCAAGACGCCTAATATCGATAAACTCGCGACACAGGGAATGAGGTTCACCCGCTGCTTCCAAGCCGCAGCGATGTGTTCGCCGACCCGGCACAATATTTACACCGGACAGTATCCGGTCAAAACCGGCGCGTATCCCAACCACACTCACGTCGCCAAAGGAACACCATCGGTCGTTCAATACCTCGGCGATCTCGGGTACCGAGTCGCACACAGCGGCAAGTCGCACGTGGCGCCCCGGTCTGTGTTCAGTTGGGAGACAATTCCCCAAGGGAAAAATCCTGACTTTGGCAAAGTCGACGCGTTCATCGAAGAGTGCGACCAGAACGAAACGCCCTTCTGTCTGCTGCTCTGTTCCAATGAACCTCACACGCCATGGGACAAAGGCGACGCGTCGGCGTATCCGCCGGGCGAAGTGCAGTTGCCCGAGTATCACGTTGACACACCGGAAACGCGCGAGGCGATGTCACGATACCTCGCCGAAATCACGTACTTCGACAGTCAAGTCGGCGAGGCGATGGACCTATTGGACAAACACGGCATGACGGACAACACGTTGTTGGTCGTGGTCAGCGAGCAAGGGAACTCGATGCCGTTTGCCAAATGGACCTGCTACGACAACGGACTGCAGTCGGCAATGATCGTACGCTGGCCCGGCAAGATTGAACCCGGTGCAGTGAACCCGGCGATGGTGGAATACGTTGACCTGCTGCCGACCTTTGTGCAGGCGGCCGGCGGTGTAGTTGCCCCGGTACTGGACGGCAAGAGTCTGCTGCCTGTGTTTGCTGGAAAACAGGAACACAAACAATTTGTTTTTGGGGAGATGACGACCCGCGGAATCAACGATGGTTCGGACCACTTCGGAATCCGCTCGGTTCGATCAGAACGATTCAAATACATTTGGAACTTCTCTCCGGATGTTGAGTTCCAAAACATGTGCACCGGTTCGAAACTCTTCCAAAGTTGGATCGCGAAGGCGGAATCGGGCGACAAAGATGCGGCGCGTTTGGTTCACCGCTACACCCATCGACCGGAGATCGAACTTTACGACGTTGTCGAAGACCCGAACGAGATGCATAACCTCGCGGAGAATCCAGAGTATGCTGCCGTGATGGCAAAGTTGCGAGCGGAACTCGAGCAGTGGATGGAACATTGTTCGGACCGCGGTCAGGCGACCGAGATGGAAGCGCTAAACCACATGGGTGGGAGACGAAAGGCCAAGTCCGCGCCGCAAAAGCGAAAGCCAAATGGACGCGGGTGATTGGATTGCGCAGGTCGGCACGTTGACTGTTTACATCGATTGAGAGGGATCCATGAGAGGACTAGCCATGATTCGAATGCTAACGTTGACGCTTTGTTTGCTATCGGCTGCGGGGTTGTTACCGACAACGTCCGTCTTTGCGAGCGATCGGCCGAACGTGTTGTTGATCTCGATCGATGATCTCAACGATTGGGTCGGCTGTCTCGGCGGTCATCCTCAGGCGATCACGCCGAATATCGATCGTCTGTCGACGCGAGGTGTTTTATTCGAGAATGCGCACTGTCAGTCGCCGGTGTGCAATCCGTCTCGGGCGAGCATGATGACCGGTCGTTATCCACACACGACCGGAATCTATTTCTTGTCACCGGATCTGAAGGCGGCTCCGGCGCTCGAAGGAGTTTTGACGATGCCGGAGGCCTTTGCGGCCAACGGGTATCACACGATGGCGAGCGGCAAGATTTTCCACAAAGGCGGAAAGCGTTTCTTTCAGGAATACAACCGCGTCGGCGGGTTCGGGCCTCGACCGGAAAAGAAGATATCGCAGCCGCACGGGCATCCGCTTTGGGATTGGGGTGCGTTCCCCGATCGTGATGAGGATATGCCCGATGTGCGTTCGGCACGTTGGGCTGCAGAAGAGCTCAGCAAGGAACACGAAAAGCCGTTTTTCATGGGTGTCGGTTTTTACCGACCGCACGTGCCGATGTATGTGCCACAAAAGTGGTTCGACATGCACCCACGCGAAAAGATTCGGTTGCCGGAGGTCCGTGATGATGACCGCGACGATCTGAGCCAATACGCAATCGACTTAACCAACCGAATGCACGTCAGTCCCACGCATCAATGGGTTACCGAAGCCGGCCAGTGGGCACACGCGGTGCAGGCTTATCTGGCATCAGTCACGTTTGTCGATCACTGCGTCGGCATGGTGCTCGACGCGCTCGAGTCAGGACCACATGCCGAAAACACGATCGTAGTTTTGTTTTCCGATCATGGATTCCATCTCGGCGAAAAGCAACGTTGGGCAAAGCGGTCGTTGTGGGAAGACGGATCGCGAGTGCCGCTGATCATCGCCGGGCCGGGCAGTCGATCGGGCACCGTTCCGGCTCGCCGTGTCACTCAACCGGCTGAGTTGATCGATGTCTATCCGACGTTGCTCGAGTTGGCGGGATTGCCTGTCGACGATGGGCAAGAGGGCGACAGTTTGGTGCCGTTGATGACGGGAGAAAGCGAAAAGTGGAATCATCCCGCGATCACGACGTTCGGCCGCGGCAACGTCGCCGTTCGCTCGGAACGATTTCGTTTCATCGAGTATGTCGATGGCTCGCGTGAGTTGTATGACCTGCAAAGCGATCCTCATGAATGGACCAACCTCGCCGCCAACCCGGAGTACGCCGAAATCCTATCTCAGCACGCGGCGTTCATCCCAGCCGATCAACAGCCGATTCTCGAAGGCGAGTCGACCGGCCACAACGCGTACGCCGCAGCGGCAGAGAATTTATCGCCGACGAACGAGTGATTCATCGGGCCAGGCTAGTAGGAGCGATTTGATATTTGACGTATCCGATCGGCTACGTCAGCTCTCAAAACGCTTTAGAACTTCAATCCCGCGCGAGGCTCGAACGAGTTTTCGCTTTCGAATTGCTTGAGCAGTTCGATGCCGGAGTCCGAAATGGTGTCGGGCAGTTGGATCAGCAATTCGACGATCAAATCGCCTGGGTCGCCTTTGGCCGATTGGACTCCTTGGCCTTTGAGCCGTAGCCGTTTGCCGCTGCGACTGCGTGGCGGGATCGAAAGGGTGACAGTTCCCTTTGGCGTCGGCACATCGACCTTCGCGCCCGAAGCGGCTTCGCCGATCGTGATCGGCAGTTCGAGTTCGAGGTTTTTGCCTTTGCGCTCGAAGTACGGATGCGGATCGATCTTGATCGTCAGGATCAAATCGCCGGGCGTTCCCCCAGGGATCTGCTGCCCTTGTTCGCGCAAGCGGATCTTGGCACCGTCTTCGATCCCCGCCGGAATGGTGACAGACAGTTTTTCGTTCTTTCCGGTACCGGTCGGATAGAACTCCGCCTTGCCACCGAGGACTGCTTTTTCGAACGGGATCGACAATTCGTAACGGACGTTCGAACCACGTTGAGGCGGCGCCGGTTGAGCACGACGAGCTCCTCCGCGGCCGCCGAATCCGGCACCGCCACCGAGGATCTGTTCGAAGAAATCGTTGAATCCGTTTTCGAATCCGCCTCCTCCGCCGCCGCCACCTTTACCGGCGGCTCGGAAGATTTCTTCCATGTCCAATCCGTCAAACGTCGGTCCACCGCCTGCGCCGGCGGCGCCAGGCTGATAGCCACCGCGGATTTTTTCGAAGTCGGGTCCGTAGCGATCGTAGGCTGCCCGTTTTTGCTCGTCGCCCAAAACCTCGTAGGCTTCCTGGACGCGTTTGAATTTTTCCTGAGCGGCTTTATCGTCAGGATTCATGTCCGGGTGGTATTTTCGCGCCAGTTTGCGATAGGCTTTTTGCAGATCGGATTTGTCCGCGTCGCGAGAAACTCCAAGCGTTTGATAAAGGTCTTCGGCCACAGTGAATCGTCAACAAAGTAGGAAACGTCGCAGGTGCGAAAAAACAGGTCATTGCCGCCGGTGCCTGAGGGTGCGTCAAAACGGCAGTCCGAACAGCAGTCGGCACACTGTAGCAAACGCCAAACCAAATACCGAGTGGCCTGCCCCAACTAACGGATTCGCACGCGATCGATTCGGAATACTGTTTGCGTTTCTGATCGGATTTTTTTCAGTGGCCGATGCCGCGGAGGGCACGTTGACGTTTCTCGCGGTGGATGAAGCCACCGGAGAGCCCGTATCCGCACGAATCGAGCTGACACGGCCGCAAATGATCCGGGCGAACGGACGGTTGGCTTCGCGAGCCGTCAAACGGCCCCTCGCGGGGAGAACCTCGGTAGACACGGGCTATGGATTCGTCGTCGACGGCGAGGCCAAGGTAAATTTGCACGAAGGACCGTATGAATTTCGAGTCACCCGGGGGCCGGAGTCTCGCGTGATCGCCGGAAATTTCGAAATCGAAAAGACGAGCGAAGATGAAACCACACTGATCGTCCCTCGCATCCTGTCGATGCGGGAGCAGGGTTGGACGAGCGGCGATTGTTTGGTTCCGCCGTCGAAGGAAAACCTTCCGATACGAATGTCCGCGGAAGATCTGCACGTTGCAATTGTGAACGCCGCGAGGGATAACACTGCGAGGGATAATACTGCGAGAGAAAACGATTCTCGGTCTTCATCGCATATCGTTACGGAGGAAGAGCTCGAACAACTGCGTGCGCGTCGCAACCGCAAGGAGTTGCCCAAACTTACCGAACCGATGTTCATCGACTCATCCGCCGATGCCGTTGCGGGGTTGGTGTTCTATCACGACCTTCCTCAGCCATCGGCGAGCGATTCGAAGGAATCGAATGATCTGACGCTGGCTGCGTTTTATCGATTGGCGAATCTCGCGAAGCGGCGACGTGGGGAAGAACCAACTGACGCACCGGAGATTCTGCGCGCACCGGAGAATCACGCCGCAGCGGCCGAGCCGAAGGTCGCGATCGAAGACCCGTTCGCGTGGTCAATGCCGGTGATGTTAGCGAGCGGACAGATCGACGGGTTCTTCGTGCTTGGGGATTGGTTGCGATTGGATCGCAAGTTGCTTCAAACGAAGAACGGTCGACCGTTTTCGACCGCGACACCACGTCCGGCGATCTTGCTCGGACGCGAAGCCGAACAGATTTACTGGGAAACGCTCGACGCCGGGTTCCGCATGGCCCCGTTGGCGGGCAGCGGCGATGGCGGCGGATTGCATCCGGTCGGGTACAACCGTTTGTACGTCGCCGGTCCATACGCGGCGGAGTCAACCTATGAGAATGTTCGGTCAATACCCAGCCCGGTGACATCACGCGAACAGTGGTGGGACAACGCGTGGGCGGGACACAGTTTTGCGACCAACGGACCACTTCTGCAGGCGACGTTGGGAGGGAAGCTGCCCGGGCACGTTTTTGAGGGGGCCACGGGCGTTCCGATGCGTGTGACGCCGGAGTTGACGCTGACCGTTCGCGATCCGGTCGATTATCTCGAGGTGATCCACAACGGCAAAATTCACTATTCCGCCAAACTCGACGAATACGCCAAGGCCGGCGGCAAGATTCCGCCCATCAATGTGGACGAACCCGGATGGGCGTTGATCCGAGTCGTGACGCTATTCGAAGACCACTTCCGCGCCGCCACAACGGCGCCGTGGTATTTCGACATCGAGGGGGAACGCCGCATTTCGCGAGGAAGCGTTGAGTTCTTTCAAACGTGGTTGGGCGACTACGAGCAGCATCTGCGGTCACAACGAAACGTGAACCTCGCCCGATATGCCCCGTTCATTCGCGCCGCGAGGACGTATTGGAAAGCGAAGCTCGAAAAAGCGAACGCGCGATGAGCCGGGCTGTTGATTTATCGTTTAACGCGCAGCCAAAGGCTACCTACTTGCCACCGCACGTCGCCTACGGCTACCGGTTAAACGCAATACCGTTCAATTTTCCTCTAACCCGTGCCCGAAGGGTAGGTTGTGTTCCGTCAAGCGTCGCCTACGGCTACCGGTTAATCGAAAGCGCCACAACCCGGTGCTTCATTGAACGGTATTGCGGTTAAACGAAACAGGTTGACTCTTGATTAAATCGACAAGCCGGAGCGAGTCAGGCTACGTCTGCGGTCGGGGCGGGGCGTTTCGATTTCACAGAGGCCGACCGAGGTCGAATTTCGATCAACCGCCGCGGACGTCGTGCAGTTCGACTTTGAAGTGAAGCGTTGCGTTGGGAGGAATCGAACCTGGCATGCCCGCGGGCCCGTATCCAAGTTCCGACGGGATCTTCAGTTCGATCATGCCGCCTTCGCTGACCAACTGCAGGCCCTCGGTCCAACCGGCGATCACGCTGCTAAGGTTGAACTTGGTCGGCTCTCGGCGGTTGTAAGAACTGTCGAACTCCTCGCCGCTGTCGAGCCACCCGGCGTAGTCGACCGTGACGAAGCTCATCGGTTTCGGTTTCTCGCCATTGCCGCGACGCAGGATTTTGTACTTCAATCCTGATTCTGTCGTCGTGAACTCTTTCGGAGCATCAGGGTCTTCGGGCCCGGGACGTCCTCCGCGTGGCGTTGGGGCACAACCGACCAACGTCGTCAAAACAAGTGCGATAAAAATCGTTTGAAAGCGAGGCATGGTTTCAATCGTTACAGGAGAAATTGGAAGAAAAAGAATGCGTTGCAGTCTACCACAGACGCGGCGAAGTTGGCTTTACGAACTGGCACTGCGGTAGCTGCCCAGGGCGGTTCGGAACACCCATCGACTTGCCAGCACGCTCAGGAGCGTCGCGACGATGGTCCAACCGACGAGCCACCATTCCGAATCGCTGCGCGGTTCGACAGGCCTCGCGATCAGGCGAGCGGGGACGTTCACGACGACTAAAACGGGGATCACAAAAGTGAACAGACCATAGAGTGCTTGTCCCCATCCCCGGTTGTAGATCTCCATCGGATAACGACTGAAGTTGGTGATGTAGAACCAAAAGTTGTAGAGCGTTTGATTGCGTCCCAACCAAATGCTCGTTGCCGACAGGCAGATCATCAGGCTGTACATGATCGCGACCCCGCACCCGCAAAAGAACACGTACAGCAAACACGACATCGCCGTCGGAACGTAGGGATCGACCTCGCGATTGGCGAGTTTCCAGAGCGACACCGCCGCGATCACAATTCCGGCGGCGAAGTTCGCGAGCGAACTCCAGCTCACCCGGCGGAAGGAAATCAGAAACTGCGTATCGATCGGTTTCAACAAGGCGAAATCCAGCCCGCCGGTACGAATCAGTTCGCTGAACTCTTCCGCGTTCGGCATGAAGAACGCTTGGACGAGCGAATTAATGAACCAGGTCGTGGCGAGAAACAGAAAGAACTTCTCTCGGTCCCAACCGCTGTCGGCGCCGATCGACTTGGTATGTTCGAAAATGATCAGGTAGAAGCCGACGTTCATCAACGTCCAACCCAGACTGCTCAAGCACTCGATCACAAAGTTGGTGCGGAACGTCATGTCGCGAACCAAACTGTTCTGCGCGAACGTGAAAAACACGCGGCGATAGCGATTCAATTCAGACCACATGTTCTCAGCCCCCGAATCCGCTGTAACGTGCCACGCCGCGTGCGTATGCGAACCGGCAGAGAACAATGAAAAACACCAACCATGCAAACTGGATCCCCATTTCCATCGCGAGTTCGTCCTCTGGGATTTTGCCGAGGAACACGGCGGCGGGGAAATACGCGAGATACTTCAGCGGCAAGAAATTCACCGCCGGTTCGATCCAATCCGGCAACAGCGTCAGCGGGAACATATGACCGGAGAGAAAGAAACTGAACAACATATAGAGGAACAGCAGCGAGGAGACCTCGAGAAACCAGAACCCGATCATGCCGATCGACGCTTCCAAAAAGAACCCGATCAGAAAACCCATCAAGAGTGACGCGACGAAGCACAGGAACAGATGCAGCGGCGGGAACCCGTCAACGAAGTAATCACGGCATAGGTAAAACACCAACGCAAACGGAGCGATCGCGACGGCGTAGTACGCGCATTTGTGTGCGATGCGGTTAAGCAACAGGAAACCGATCAAATCGATCGGTTGGATCAGGTAGCGTTTGATTTCGCCTTCACGAATTTGCTGAGCGATTCCCGAGGCGAGCCCCGGCATGCTGGAGAACGCACGGGCGATCATCGTCAACAGGTAGTACGCGACCATCTCGCGAAAACCATATCCGCCGATCGAGACCGCTTCGCCGCCGGCCGGTTGCCCCGACTCCGTCCCCGCGGTGTTGCTTTGTCCGATGGAATCGAAGATCGCCCACCACAAGAAGATCTGCGTGACGATCGGCAGGAAACGCATCAACGTCCCCAACGCGAAATCGCCGCGATACACCAACCGTTCCGAAAACGCGGTGGCGAAGATCATCTTCCATATCCGCAGACGCCCCATCACGCCGATCGGCGCGTGGTTCGGTATGGAAGAATCAGCGACCGGTAAGGTGGACATGAAGGTCAGGACGCTCGCGTGACGTGGAACGAAAGACTCGAGAGGTGGGCTGCGTTCGTTGCCAACCGCAACGAACGGAACAGTTACGAACGGAACCGCTACAAACGGAACAACAACGATCTACAGTTCGATGGTCTTGCCGGATCGAGCACTCTCGTAGATCGCGCAGATCAACTCCGTGCTGCGTCGGCCTTCGACGCCGTTGACCAACGGTTCACGGTCGTTTTCGATCGCCTCGATGAAGTCGTTGAAGACTTCGGTGTGGCCGTGGTGTCCGATCGCGGCAGGGTCGGCTGCTCCGCCGCCTGTTTCGGTTTTGCCCGCCATGCGTTCACGGATCGACGCGTCTTCATCGGTTTCGCTGGCGAAAGTCCACTGCGTCAGGTCTTCCTCTTCCAGCACCGCGCTGCCTTCACTGCCGGCGATTTCGACACGTTTGAGTGCACCGGGGAACGCCGTCGTGGTGGCTTCGATCACGCCCAACGCACCGTTTTCGAATTGGATGTTCGCGATCACAATGTCTTCGACTTCGATCCGCTCGTGGGTCATCGTGTCCATCATCGCGTGGACCCGTTTGGCGGGACCCATCAACCATAGCAACAGGTCAACGCTGTGGATGGCTTGGTTCATCAACGCCCCGCCACCATCGAGGGCCCATGTGCCCCGCCACGCACCGCTGTCGTAATACTCTTGGCTGCGGTACCACTTCACGTACGCGTCTCCCAAGGTGATTTTGCCGAAACGCCCCGCGTCGACGGCCGACTTCATCAACTGAGATGACTCGTGGAAACGGCTTTGGAACGTCGCGGCGAGTTTGACGTTGGCAGCGTCACAGGCGGCGATGATTTCGTCACATTTCTCTTTGGTCACTTCGAGCGGCTTTTCGACGACCACGTGTTTGCCGGCTTTCGCGGCAGCAACGGCCGGTTCGAGGTGCGCACCGCTGGGCGTGCAGATCGCGACGGCTTGAACATCGGGGTCGGCCAGCATTTCATCGAGAGTGCTGTAAGAGCGGCATCCGTTGGCCGAGGCGAACTGTTCGGCACGCTCGCCGTTGCGGTCGTAACAGCCGATCAGTTTTCCGTTATTGGTGTCTGCGATCGCTTTGGCATGAAAATTGGAGATCATGCCTGCTCCGACGATACCGATTCCGATGCTCATGAATTCTTTCAATACAGTGGGTGTGGGAAACGAGATGAACTAGGCGAGTTCGAGCGATCAAGATACGTTTTCAGCTTGCACACCGCCACCGCCGACCGCATTCGAAGGCTGCCTAGCGTGCCATCCGAGACGAAACCAACATCAAAACAGCAGCCCAAGGCTAGAAAAACGCGCGGGAAAAAACGCAAACTTTCATTGCGTTCGTTGCACGACGTTCCCTCGGTGTTGGACGAGTTCGCCGGAGTCGGCAAGGCGATTGCCCGGTCCGATCGCGATTCACCGTTGGCGTTTTCGGGGGTTTGGGGAGGCATCCGTGGTCTGCTCGCGGCCACGCTGACTCGCCACACGCCACACGTTTTGGTGTTGTTGCCCCAGGCTGTGGACGCTGACATCGTCGCGGGCGACGTCCGCGCATTCGGGATCGAAGACGTCGTGGCGTTGCCTCTTTCGGCGGGCGATGGGACCGGTGCATCGATTCGTGACGCCGATTACGCGGCCCGGTTGCAGGTGCTGCAGTCGCTGCGTGGTCGCGACAACGACTCGCCCGAACCGCTCGTCGTGACCGCCTATATCGGGGCGGCGATTCAACGCGTCCCTTCGGCCGATCGGCTCACGCGTGCGACCCGCAAACTCAGCGTCGGTGATGAAGTCGCGCCGGAGGATCTGCGTCGTTGGCTCAGCGAGGCAGGCTTTGCCGCAACGACGGCGGTCCACGTGCCGGGGGAATTTGCCTCGCGGGGTGGTTTGCTTGACATCCATTCACCGGACCAAACGACGCCGATTCGGATCGAGTGGTTTGGAGACGAGATCGAATCGATCCGTCGTTTCGACGCCGCCACGCAGCGGAGCAGCGAGACGCTCGATAGCGTCGAGATCGCCGCGATCGGAGCCGACGGGGTCTCGAGCGAGATGATCTTGGACAATCTCGTTGATGACGGCTTCGACGAAGCGAGCCTGGAAGACGACAGCGAACCGCCGCCGACAAAAGGGCGAAAGAAGAAGCGAGGCAAACCGGACCTCGGTTCGGACGACTTCGATTCCGAGTTGCCGATTGCCGAGGAAAACGGCGGCGCGGAATCAACGATCGTCGACTACCTGCCCAGTGACACGGTGGTGTTGTTGGTCGACCCGGCCGAATGTGCCGCGACGAGCCAAGCGTTGCTGTCGCGTGTTGCGCGAACGGATCGTTTCGTCACGATGCCCGAACTGCTCGCCGAACTGCGCGGCCATCGCGTGGTCACCGGCGCTCAGATCGCCGACGCCGCAGACGAGGATCTCGTCGATTTGCACACCGCCGGTGCAGACAGTTTTGCCTCGTCGCTCGACGAAACCAAAACCCGCGTCGACAGTGTCGCGGCCGGCCATGAAGTGATCGTCGTGGGCGACACGCCTGCCGACGGACAACGGTTGACGGATTTGCTCAGTGACACCGACGCGGCAACGTCGGGGCGATTGCACATGACGGTCGCTTCGCTCAGCGGCGGGTTCCGATTGTCAGGTGCTGAGGTGTTGGTGTTAACCGGTGCGGAGTTGTTTCACCGCAGCCCGGTGCGGCGGGTTAGTTCGCGGGTGCGCGGCAAACCGATCGACAGTTTTCTGCAGCTGACACCTGGCGATTTGGTGATCCACCTTTCGCATGGGATCGGTTTGTATCGCGGGCTCAACTCGATCGAAAAGAACGGCCAGCATCAAGAACACCTGACGATTGAGTTCGACGGCGGGACCAAAATTCACGTCCCGGCGACTCGGATTCAGTTGATTCAACGATACGTCGGTGGAACCAAGACGCGTCCGCGGTTGGCAAAGATCGGCGGTATCTCGTGGACGAGTCAACGCAAGGCGGCCGAAGCGGCGGTCACCGACATGGCGGACGAGTTGTTGGAACTGCAGGCCAAACGAGCCACCCGGCGTGGGATCGCGTTTGACCCGGACAACGAATGGCAACGGCAATTCGACGCCAGCTTTCCGTATCTCGAAACCCCCGACCAGTTAACAGCGATCGAGAGCATCAAGGCGGACATGGAATCGCACCAACCGATGGATCGGTTGATCTGTGGTGACGTGGGTTTCGGCAAAACGGAAGTCGCGATGCGGGCGGCGTTCAAAGCCGTCACGTCGGGATACCAGGTTGCGGTCTTGGTTCCAACGACCGTGCTCGCCGAACAACACTATCATTCGTTCTGCGATCGGATGGCGGAGTTCCCGGTCGAGATCCGCAAAATGTCACGCTTTTGTGCTCCCGCCGATCAACGCGAGACGGTCAAAGACCTACGCCGTGGAAAGGTTGATATTGTCGTCGGCACACACCGCGTGGCGGGCAAGGATGTTGACTTTAATAACTTGGGATTGGTGATTATCGACGAGGAACAACGCTTCGGCGTCGCGGTCAAGGAACGTTTGAAAACACGTCACACCAACGTGGACGTGTTGACTCTCTCGGCGACTCCCATACCGCGAACGTTGCACATGGCGCTCGTGGGGGCCCGCGATATCAGTAACTTGGAAACGCCGCCGGCGGAACGCATGCCGGTGGAAACCAAAGTCACACGATGGGATCCGAAAATGATCCGGGCGTCGATCGTTCGCGAATTAAACCGGGGCGGTCAAATGTACTTCGTCCATAATCGGATCGGCGACATGCAGGACCTCGCGGCCAAGATCAACGAGGTCGTGCCGGAAGTACGCATCGGAATCGGTCACGGTCAAATGGGGGAAGGCGAACTCGAACAGGTGATGGTTGACTTCATTGATCACAAGTTCGATATGTTGCTCGCTACAACGATCATCGAAAGTGGTTTGGATATCCCCAACGCAAATACCATGTTTATCGATGAGGGAAACCGGTACGGGCTGAGCGACCTGCACCAACTCCGAGGACGTGTCGGGCGATACAAACATCAGGCGTATTGCTATCTGCTCGTTTCGCCCAACAAACACTTAACGCCGGAAGCCAGCAAACGCTTGCGGGCGATCGAGGAGTACTCGCAGATGGGTGCCGGGTTCGCGATCTCGATGCGTGACCTCGAAATCCGTGGTGCCGGGAACCTGCTCGGCAGTCAACAAAGTGGCCACATCGCTGCGGTGGGATACGAGCTGTACTGTCAATTGCTCGAGGACGCGGTTCGGCAAGCGAAAAAGCTGCCGCCGAAGCTGTCTGCGGACGTCGACATCGATTTGCCGATCGAAGCGTACTTGCCGGACGACTATGTTCCGGACCTGCGTCACAAAATTGATTTGTATCGCCGGATGACACGCATCAACCACGCTGACGAAATCGCTCAGTTCCAAGAGGAACTCAAGGATCGTTTCGGTCCGATCCCGGACGCGGCGGCGAGAATGGTCCAGCTCGCCGAGTTGCGACTCGATGCGGCGGCATGGGGAATTCAGTCGATTACCAGCAACGACCGGTTCATTGTCTTGCAGTACAGCAATCGCCGTCGGCTAGAACAGCTCGTCGAAAAGGCGTCGGTTCAAGTGCGGATTGTCGACTCTCGCAAAGCCTACATCCCGACAAAAGATTTCGACATGAGCAACCCAACCGGAGAGGCCTGGTTACAGCTAGCCCGTGCCGCGTTGTGGATCGGTTGACAGTCTATCCCGCTATCCCGTAGCCGGAGTCGCCAGACTTCGGTCGTGCCTGAACCCGTGTGACGCGGCGAAGTGTTGAACCGTCTGAACTCTGGCGAGTCTTGCTAACAGAAACGCCTGGCATCGATCAACCATAACGCTGGGTGATATTCAGGATATCGTTCCCGTTCGCTTCCCGGAGTAGGCCGCGTTCGATCACGTCTTGGATCAGTCGGTGATCTTCGCGCATTGATTCTTCCACGATTCGACTCGGTTCGATCGGGCGGGACGCATGTTCGGCGAGTTGTTTGCGATGACGTTCGAGAAGCTTTTCGAACGACTTGGTTCGCATCCGCGTCACGGTTTGCCATTCGCTCGGCCGGGGCGTGGGCATGTTGCCCATCGTGACGAGGTTGCGGTCGCCCGCCAGGAGGCTGTGGAGTCCCCGTCGGGTTTCGTCCAATCGGGCGAATCCATCGATCGTCACCAAACGGTGGAACGACAATTGAACGCGTCCATCCGGAGTCGTCATCAACATCTCGACGCTCATGCGAGGCCCGACGGTTGGCGACGAAACATAGTGAGGGTCGACAAAGCCGAGTGCGGTCGCTTCACTTCGTGCTTTGTCGAAGTCCGCAACAAAGAGTTCAGGGATGTCCTGTTCGCTGATCTCACGCTGGTCGAGCAGTGCCGATGCCCAAGATGGACGATTGGGGACACGCAGTAATTTAAAGACAAACAGAACCAGCAGATACTCAAAGAGATTTCGAGTCAGCGGCCGGAGTTCGCGAAACGGCATGTGCTTGATGGGGACAACCGCCCACAAACGCTCGTCACCACCCGGTAAAAGAAGATCGTTTGCGGTCGGCTGCAGTTCGTCCCCGAGAGACGATTGTTGCACCCAATTCTCATCCGCCGGTGCCGGTGGGCTGGCGTAGGGATTCGTGTCCGCGACGCCATGTGAACCGTTTGCTCGATCAGAAAGAGCGCTCGACGCGGATGGATGCGAGGTCATGGCGATAGCGAATACGAAGGAGGCGACGTACGAGGACGCCTTCTAAGTTACTCGCTATTGGAACCCGGCGTTGGCAGTTCGAGGTCCGATTCGAGTGGATCGACCATAACGGGCTGCGGCAGTTCGAATGAGTCTTCGCTGGCGTTCAGCTCCGGATCGCCAAAGTATCCGCCTTTTGGCGAGTAATCGCCGTGCTCGTTTGGCTCTTCGAACTGTGGGACGGGGAGCAATTCCGCACCCGCGTCTGATGAGAATTCCGAGTTGCTGCGATCATTTCGCATTGGCGTTTTGCGGGGACCGACAGCGAGCACTTCCCACGGTTTGGGATAGAAGTAGTGTTGTTCGACACGCTGCGGGGGGCAGTGCTTGCCGTTGAGTGCCCCTTTGACACCGTTGTTGTCGTACAGGCCGAGTTCTTCGGCGCGTTGGAACGCGATCGCCTCTTGGCTCGACGGTTCGACCTTCGACGCAATCTTTCCGCCGATGTAGGTCGGGCGATTGTATTTTCGGCGGTACGATTCGGGCAAACGATTGCCGAGCGGTCCGATTACATCAACGCGGCGCGAGCCTTCGTATTTCGACCACGGCCAGGGACCTTGCCAGGGAAAACCTGCCTGGAGATCCGACGCACAAGCTCCGGTGGCGAGAACGGAGACTAGGAGAACCGTTCGCAATTTGAGAATCGTATTCAATCGCATCCTGCAATCGCATCCGTCTTGGTAGGGTCGGTATCGACAGCGGCATCCGTCCGCACACCGGTAGTCATCGGCGATGTGTTAGCGGATTTGTCAGTCAAAGCGATCGAGCACACGTTGCATGTGCGCCGCGTCGTCGCGGTCGTTCGGGCTGGGCAGAGTTTAACGATTCGCTTTCGCGGATCAGTCGACTCGCATGACGGAATCGATCAGTGAGGCCATTTCACGACCGGCGTAGCAGGTTCGTTCGTAGTATCGTTTTTCGCTGTGATGATTGCCGACCGTTTGGGCACAGTCGCGGGCGCGTACCGGAAGGGGAGTGCCGTCGTATCGTGGCGCGAGATACCGAGGGCCGACGTGACCGAGTGCCTTCGCTTTGGAGTTGCCCGCAACGAATTTGAAGTATTTCAGTGCGATGTCGCGGTGGTTGTACAGCATCACCATGCGGTTCATGTTCTGCGTCGCGAAGCGGTGATAGCCATTGGAGCTCAGCCAAGTCGAATCGACCGCCGGAGCGAGCAGTCCGACATCGATGTTGGCACCGGTGATCGGTGGTTCACCGATTGTGCGACGACCGAGCGTTCCGCCCGCCAACGCGTGCAAGCCACCCGAAACCACGCGGCCGCCAAAGCTGAACCCGATCAATCCGCTCGGCTGCGAGCGAACGACGTGCTCGCGAAGCAACCATGCCAGATAGAGACCCTGCGCGTTGGTGCGTTGAGCTTTCTCGCGAACGTCTGACAGGAAAAGCGAGTCCGCTTCACTCGGCCAACTCCAGATCACCCAATCAATCGGCTGGTCACTGGAGCGATGTCGGACGAGTTGTCGGTAGACAAAAAGACCTTGCTTGATCGCAGTCGGCGCGTCGCGGCGGTTGCCATGGATATAGATGATGCGAGGCCGCGTCGTGTCCATGGAGCCAAGGTAGTCGTCGAGTCCCGAAGGAAGTCGCCGCCCACACCGGTCCAATCGATAGATATGAAAGTTTGGCTGGTTCAAATTCATACGGCAGGTATTGCACGTGAGGTGCCGCGTGTTGACTAACCAAAACCGGTCGCTGCGTAGATCCGTTGACAAGGATTGAGGCATTGCCGGCATCGCCAACGGCGTGCTCGACAGGGGCGTTGTCGCTTTCGTTGACACCGCAGTGGTGCCCGTATCATCGGCGGGTATGGATGGGTGCAGTTCGACACTCGCGTCTGAGTGACTGATCGTGGAGATTGGCGAATCGAATAGAGATGTCGGTGTTGGTAAAAATTGATCGACTGGCGACGTCCACTCGTCTGGTGTTTGGGAGGGTTCGGCTCGACTCACCGTGTTGTTTGATAGGGTGGCGAGCGTGCAGACCGCGAACATCAATAGATGTCGTGTCCATATGTTGCTGCGTCTCGCCTTCTGAGTCGCGATCGGTTTGGATGCGTCTAAACACACGGGCACGTTGTGGGACACATCTCCTTTTCCGGCCATGGGGGCTCCAGACATGGGGAGATTCTTCGTTTGCCCTTGGGGAGAGGCAATCCGCGATTCGTCATGTTGGGTCAGAAGGTGCAGCATGGCGACGATCAGACGTTGATGAAGGAAGGATGAAGAAGATGAAGGGTTTGCGACGGTTAAATCCGGTGCAGCGATTTGTCACACCAGCTTCTGTATCGGCGCATCGCAAGCGGAGGGAGTGTGTGTTGCACTGCGACAACCAATTGTTGCTGAAAAAAAACGATGTTGCGTTTGCACAACACGAAACGCGCACTACTTTTCAGTGGTCACCCGTCGGAGGCCAACGTTTACGCTTGCTTTGCTTTTGAAGGAAACTTTGATGACTATCCGATCTTTCACACTTGTAACGCTCGTGATGGTCATGGGCAGTGCAACCGGGTGCGGTGGAATGCGAAACTTTTTCTTTGGCCGTGGCGCACGCTGTGGCCTCTGCAGCCGCATCGGAGCGGTAGGAACCGCGATCAACCCGCTCGCTCCTCCTCCGAACGCGGCACCGGGCGCACCCGCCGCACCGGGATGTGGAACGCCACGTTGTGGTTTGTTCAATCGCAACCCGGCGCCGACCTACGCACCTCCTGTCGCTCGGGCGCCTGCGCCTCAATGCCCAACGGCCTACGCTCCGGCACCATACCAGGCACCATGCCAAGGTGGCTGCGTCGGCAGTGGTTACGCTAACGGCGGTTATGTCGATGGCGGATACTCGGTGGGCATGCCTGCCGACTGCGGATGCGGAACCTCGTGCGGTGGTGATTGTGGTGTGTCGTCTTATGGCGGTGTGCAATACGACGGTACGGTCGTGGATCCCTATCTCGGTGGCGGCACGTACGACGGTGGCTATTCCGGTGGCGTTGTACCAGACGGCGGATGGCAACCACGTACCTACCAATCCAATCGTTTGGATCCAGGACAATACGACGCACAGGGCGATCGCATCATCAGTGCCGATCCGTTGCCACCAGGTGCGGTTTTAAACTGAGCCGTATTTGCGGGACGAGAAATTCGTCCGATGACTCGTTTGGGCGGATGGTTGGAGGCCTGCGAGCAGTAGGCCTTCGAAACGAACCGCATATCCTCACCCAGGCGTTCTCGCGGGTGTCGGAATTTGTAATGAGCGTGTCTGGTTGTGCTCGGTCGCAAGAATCGGGATGATAGAAACGTTTCGTTCTTCAACGCCAGCGTTCCTATTTATTTGAAACAGGCGTCGCACGTGATTGACGCGTGCCGCCTGGAGTTATCGCCCATTGATGTTCCCGCTTCGACGCTCAACGAAAGAACCGGAGATCGATTGGCCGGCGCTGCTGGCTCTTCTCGAGGATGACGATCGTCGCGCAACCATTGCCCGGTTGGCACCCACGCCGGGCCGCGAGAGTTATCTGACGGCGTTGCGGCGGATGCAGTCTTCGGTTGTTGCCGAAACACTGACCGCGGGGCGTCGACTCGATACCGCCGGGCGTTTGGTCGATCGGCCAACGATCGCTGTCGCGGGAATGCTCAATAGTGGCAAGACGAGTTTGGTGAGTTCGTTTCTGAGTCCGGCTGGTCAGGCGAGGACGCTGCGGGGAACGAGCAACCGCGAGGGAACTCACCGTTTTGTTTTATGGTTGCCGCAGTCGTGGCGGGACGACGTTGAGTTATGGAGCCTTCTGGTTTCTCGCATCGGCGATTCGCTCGGACACCCGCCCGAAGACCTTTCGGAAAATCCAGACCAGGCTGCCTCTCAGTACAACAATCGTAGCGGCGATCACTCGCAACTCTCCGTGGCTTTGCTCGCGACCGATCCGGCGTTGGACGAACTCGGTGTCGGTTTGTTGGATTGTCCGGATATCGTTTCTGATGAAGAACTCGGATTAGGGTCACCCAAAGAACGCAAGGAATTGCTCGGACGCGCGGCCACGTTGTGTTCGGCGTTTCTGATCGTGACCGATGCGGCTTCGTCGCGTGATACCACGTTGGCTGATCTGATGCGGATCGCGTCGGATTTGATGCCCGGGGTTCCGCGGATGTTGGCGGTAAACAAAGTCCGGCCGCGGCAAACACCGGATCAAGTCCACGAGACATTTTCGCCGTTGAGCCAGAAACACGGCGTGGCGTCGATTTACGCTGCGTACGATTACGACGTGCCGGCGAGCCGCCCGTTTATCCCGCACAGAGAAGACGAGGCGAGTGATCGTCGGTTAGCTAATCCGATGGATTCGTCGACCGGAAAAGTGGAATCGAGCGAAACGGCGCAGGAGTCTGAGCCGTTGCCTGTGTTCTTTGAGGTTTCGCCGAACCCGGATGAAAACCCGCCGGCCTCCATCGATGAAGGGCGTTTCCTTGAATCGTTGCCGTTGAAGCTCGATCGTGGCGTGCTGTTTTCACAGCTCCATCGCGCGTTGCGGATTAACTTGGAGAAGGTGATTTGGGATCGCGGCCTCGATGCGATTCGTAGAAACGCGGACGCTTCGTTTGCGAAAACCCGCGAGTGTCACGAGGTGCTGTTGGACGCGTCGTTGGAGTTCTTCGCGCATCGCAAGATCGGTGGCGAAGTCATGGAGCTGCGGCTGCATCAGAGCGAACGGATCTTGCGTCAATTATCGGAATCGTTTGCCGCGACCGCGCCTTGGTATGCGCGTTGGGGTGTGCGGTTGAATTCCACGATCCGTCGGTTCGTCGGTGGCGCCGGCGACTTCATGCGTTCGCTCACCCCGTCGGCTCTTTCGCAGAAGGCGGCCGACGACATTAAAGGTCGTTTCCGCAGCGGCGAGTATGGTGGCTTGATCGCACCGGAAGGTTTGCTCGCCGAAATCGAACGACACGGTGGAACGGTCGTGTTGTCTCACTACCGGGATCACCAAACCGAAGCGTCACCGGGCAAACATTCAATTGACGATTCGGGTTTGTCGTTGGAAGAGCCCAATGAAGAGGGCACGGTCACGATTTCGAACCAACGTGGTTTTGTGAACGATGCGGAGTTGTTGTTGCCGCCCATTCAGCGAGCGGTGACACGTTTCGAACAGGACGATTTTACGACGCTCGATCCGAGACGACTCGACGAGGCAATTCGGATGATGTGGTCGGAGATTCCGATGCATAAGAAGTTGGCTCACGGGCTGACTCCTTTGGCGACGATCTTTGCCGCGTTTGGTGCGGCGTTGATGATCCCTGTCGACTTTGGGCATAGCTTCATTCTCGCTGCGTCGATCCCGGAATTGCTCGCCGCGGCGGGGCTCGGAGCACTCGCGGCGATGTGGGCGGGAAATCAAGGTGCACGTGAAGTCGGTCAGCAGGCGGCGCGGCAGCAGCTCGCGGATTTCCTCGCGGTCCTCTGTGACGAACTTGGTGTGGCACGCCCGGATCCACCGATGAAGGTGCGGGTCGCCAACCATCAAGTCACCTTACCCGCCTCGCGAATCGCGCGCAGCGAAACGAGCGGCCCGACGATGCCGGTGTATCGTGTTCGTGATGAATTCGTTAGCGAACTGAACAAACTCTTGCCGCGTTCCTCGGGGATCAAGAAATGAGCGTAAGCGATGCTCTGCCGCGTGGGATGGAAGTCAGCGTGAGCGATGCCGGAGAACAGTTCACCCAGCGTGTGCAACGGGCGGCGACTCGGGTGCTCGGCGACAGTGACGCGGGGATCGAGATTGTTGAGCTTTGTCGGCACCATCATGAGGCTCGCTCGATGGTGATTGCCGATCGCGCCGACAACGCGACGGTCGTGGCTATCGTGGGAACGACCGGTCAAGGCAAATCATGGCTCGCCCGACAATTGGTGGGTGACCCCGCGATCGCGGCGGCGATCCGCAGCGGCAATAACCTTGATGAAGCGACCGAGAAACTCACCTGGGTCGGCCCCAAACCGCCATCGGATCTCGATACCCGGCACGAACGATATCTCGTCTGCGACGCGTCCAAGATGCAGTCGATTGGTGGCCCGTATTTGATCGTCGACGCTCCTGGATCGACCGACGACCGTCGTGCGATCGCTGGAGTGGCCGAACGCGCACTTTCGCTCGCATCGGTTTTGGTACTGGTGGTTCGCCGCGATCAGCTCCGCAGCCAACGTGTCACTGGGCTCGCTTCGGCGTCCGAAGGAACGATCGTGATACCGGTCGTAAACATGGTCGGCGTTGATGAATTCACGCCGGCATCGGGCACCGCGCAGCGGGCGGATGTCGATAATGATTTGACAGCGGACATCGAGACGTTGGTCTCTCGCTTGCGATCGGTGGCACCGCAGAGCAGCATCGCTTCGGCGGTAATGATTCGTGATTTCGAAATCGATCCTCGAGGCGAAGAGGAAATCGGAAAGCAGGCCGCTGAGGAAATTGCCGGTGCGATTTCCGAAGCGTTGGCTGAATCGGGCGGCGGGGATCACCGACGCTCGACTCGGTTGTCGGCTTTGGACGCGAGATTCACCGCAGCGGTCGGGTCGGTTTTAACGAGCCAACTGCCTGAGTTAACCGCAGCGGTGGACCGACTCGACGCCGAGGCCCGTCGCCTGCCGACTCAAATCGCGAGCACACTGCTCGGCGGTGAGATACCGCTTAAGGCAGCGATTCGCAGTCGGTTGCGGTTGTCGTTGTTGTCCGAAACAGCCGCGATTTGGTTCCCTTATCGCACCGTTTTGTCGGTGTTGAACCTAACGCATGGGGCGTGGGATCGCGTGCTGCTGTCGTTTTCCGGATCGATCCCTTCGCTCGTCGGTGCGGTCTACACGAGCGTGCAAAATATCCGCGGCGGCCATGAATCCGCGTTGGACCTGCGAAACGGTTTGCGGCAACGGGCCTCGACTGCTGTCACCGAACGACTCGGGCCGATGGCGTCGCGTTTTCGTCGCGAGTTGAACGGGTTGCATCGTTCGGGGACAACGCTGGGCGAAGTTGTTGACGATGATTCGCCCGTGGCGACGCTCGCCGGAGTCGACGCGTTGCAGGAAGGTTCACAAGCGGCGTTTGAAGAAACGATCGCCCGCGAAGGTGTTTCGGGAACGTTCGCGTTCTTAGCCGGGTTGATTGGCACCATTATCTTTTGGGCGTTGATGGCCGGGCCGCTCGTCGCGTTGTACCACAACTATCTCGATGCGAGCTATGTCGCGATCGGCAACCTGGCCGGCGGCAGCGAACCCGCGACGACCGAAGCGGTCGAAGTCGCTGTCTCGGCTGAGCACGCGAATGATTGGTTGCAGCGGTTTCCGCATCCGAGTGCCGGGATGCTGTTCACGAGCGTCTTGTTGTCTTTGTTGCCGATGGCGATTTTTGCAATGATCGTTTTGTCAGTGTGTCAGGGACGCCGGCGGATTGAAAGGATCGCCCGATCGTTGCGGACGCAGCATGATGCAATGATCGAAACGCTGCAGCGTGACGGTGTGTTGAGGTTGCGATGGAGCGATCCGATCTTGGCCGATGCGGAGTTTCTCCTGTCGATCGGACGCATGGCGAAAACAAACGAGGCGAGGGACACGCCGGTGGTTTCGGAGGATGCGAAATGACGTGGGCTGCGACGGATTGTTTATTGACTGGGTTGGCTCAAACCACCGTGCCTCCCGGAGAAACGGATTCGCTTTGGGAGATCGTTACCAGTGGCGGTTGGCCCGGGATCGTAATTCTGTTGATCCTCGTGTTGCTGAGCATCGCGGCATTGTACTTGGTCATTGACCAGTTCATTTCGTTGCGGCGAGCCGACATCGTTCCTGATGGTTTGTCCGGCGAAGTCGCCGCGGCGCTGCGTGAGTCGCGTTGGTCGGAGGCGGAGAATGCGCTTCGTAATCGACCGAGTGTGTTGGCCGGGGTAATCTCGTTGGCACTTGCAAATCGGGAATTCGGTTGGTCGGAAATGGAGAAAACCGTGGAAGACGCGTTGATCGACCGGTCGGCCCAAATGCACCGACGGATTGACTATCTATCGATGATCGCGAATTTGTCGCCGATGGTGGGTTTGCTCGGCACGGTGACAGGCATGATTTTCGCGTTTCGCCAGGTTGCCGCGACGCAGGGTTCGGCCGGTGCGGGCGATCTCGCCGAAGGGATCTATCAAGCGTTGGTGACGACAGTAGGCGGTCTTATTGTCGCCATCCCGGCTTTGGCCGCGTCGGGCGTTTTGCGTGCCCGCGTCGATGAACTATTGTCGGAGGTGACGCGTCAAACCGAGCGAGCTCTTTCGCCGCTGCGACGTCGTGCGGGACAGGGAAACGTTGCCGGCAACCCGTCCGGACGAATCATGCCGGTCGCTCCCGCGCAGCTCAAGGGAACCAAGGTCGCTACGCCGGAATCGACCGGAACGCCGCCGCCCGCCGTGCCGACGGACCCACGCGCGGCCAATCAACCTCTCCCGCAGTCTCGTCCCCAGCCTCGCACACGCACACGAAAACCCTCATGAGCGAATCTCTGTGTTCTCGATCGCTCTTCGTCGAGCGAGCATCCACTCGGTCGCGAAGGCGTTGTTGCCGGCTGGCATTGATGACGGTCATGTTGTTGACGATGGTCGCAAACGGTCAGGCTAAACCGCCAACCGACACTGTGCCGGTACCGACGCAATCGGAGTCTCCTGGGACGCAGGGCCAAGAGTCTCCCAATCCGATAACACCGATTCCCGATCCGATCGCGCCGATGCCGGATCCGGAGGCGGAGCAGAAAATTTTCGAGGCGTTGCAGGGCGAAGCCCCGAACGCTCCTCCGGGAGTGCTCGGCGACGTGCTCGACGTCATTCGCAGCCAAGGCAGCGTGCTTGACGGATCCAGCCTCGACCCCGATTCGGGTGATCCGCTCGGGATCGAAAATGCCGCGAAACCCGCAAACGGACGCGGCCATCAGGCGAACGCGATTCGGTCAACCCAAACACGCTCGGCTTTCGTACAGACGGCCGAATCATTATTGAAGACGTCGAGAATGCTAGAGAAACTCGTTCCTCTAGTGCAGGCGTCTGACAACGAAACGAAACACACGCAAGCAACCGATTCGTCGCTGAATTCCTCTGAACAATCTCAGGCGGTCAGTGAACTGATCTACCGCATGAGGCTCCAAGCCACCCGTTTGTTGCTGCAGCAGTATCCCGAAGCGACCAAACGCTAACCCCATACTTCATGTCCCACCCAACCAATCGATCTTTTGTCGCCCGCCATCCGTGGTTGATCGCCGTCGTCGCAGTAGGCGTTCTCGTCGCAGGCGGCGTGATGGCCGACTATCTTCGTGCCCTTCCGGAAGATGCCGTCGCCTCCTTCGTGGGCCGTGATGCCTGCGTTGAGTGTCACGAAACCGAAACGCAGGCGTTCACCGGTTCGCATCATGACATGGCGATGGACCTAGCGACGGACGAAACCGTGCTGGGCGATTTCAATGACGTCACGTTTGTGAACGACGGTATCGAAAGTCGTTTGTATCGCGACGGCAAGAAGTTCATGGTTTATACCGAAGGACCGACCGGCGAGATGGAGCACTTCGAGGTCAAGTACGTTTTTGGCGTCGACCCGTTGCAGCAATACATGGTCGAGTTTGAGCGGCCCGAAGACGCGGCCGAGGATGAAGTCGGACGGGTTCAAGTCCTGCGAATCAGTTGGGACACCAACCGCAAGGAATGGTTTTATCTACGACCACCGGATGTTAGCGAAAAGTTGGAACCGGATGATCCGCTGCACTGGACCGGGATCGCACAGCGTTGGCAAACGATGTGTGCCGAGTGTCACAGCACCGATCTAAAACGCAATTATGACGTCGCGACTCAGAGATACCACACAACGTTTTCAGAGATAGACGTCAGTTGCGAGGCCTGTCACGGTCCGGCGAGTTTGCACGTTGAGTTGGCCAACCGGAGTTCGTTGTTTTGGGACCGGCATCGCGGTTATGCGCTCGTGAATCTGAAGACGGAAGACACCACGCCCCAGATTGAAACGTGTGCACCATGCCACAGCCGACGCGGTGTTCTTGATGGAAAGATGAGTCCCGGCGCGGCGTACTGCGACCACTACAACCTGGAGTTGCTGCGCGGCGACACCTATCACGATGACGGACAGATCAAAGACGAAGTCTATGTTTACGGATCGTTTCTACAAAGCAAGATGTATCATCAGGGTATTCGTTGCACCGATTGCCACGACCCTCACTCGCTCGAGCTCAAACACCCCGGCAACGAAACGTGTACCTCTTGCCATCAACACGCCGCCGGTAAATACGATGTGCCGTCACACCATCATCATCCCGTTGGTAGTGAAGGGGCGATGTGCGTCAATTGCCACATGCCTCACACGACCTACATGGCGGTCGATCCACGGCGCGACCATAGCTTCCGCATTCCACGGCCCGATTTGTCGGTGGAGTTGAAGACGCCTAACGCATGCAGCGGATGCCACGTTGAAGACCTGCGTGACACGTTGCCGGCGGAAGTCTCGGACGATTTGAAACTGTATCAAGACTGGCTGCTTGCCGCTTCGCAGGGCAATGAAAAGGTCAGTGAAGTCATTGAGAAAACCGACCAGTGGTGCGATGAGGCGTGCGACAAATGGTATGGCGAGCAGCGACTCAAGCCACCGCACTATGCCGAGGCCATCGCCGCACTGCGACGCGGTGATCGGTCGGGTGTTCGCAAGACGTTGAAGTTGATTGCCGGATCGAATACCGATCCGAAACAGGCCTTAACGCCAGTGATTGCTCGGGCGACGGCGCTCGACGAGTTGGTGATGCAGGGGCACGTCGAAGCGGTTGATGCGGCGGAGCAATTGATCGATGAGAACGAAAGGGATCCGGAAGCGTTGCATCCGATCCTGCTCGCGTCGGCGGCTCGCGCGATCGGCATGCTCGGAGGCGGTGGTGCGATGGATCCGGGGCAGGTGCAGAAGAAGCTCTACCCGTTGCTGTCACATTCGTCGCGGTTGGTCCGCAGCGAAGCGGCTCGGGGGATCGTTAACGGGAACGCGTATCAGCGATTGTCGGGGACCAAGCGGAGAGAGCTTGATCAGGTGCTCAGCGACGTCAAAGATGAATTCATGTACGCGTCCGATCGGGCTGGTGCGCACATGGGTTGGGCGATGCTGAGCGAACAGCGTGGCCAGTGGGCGGAGGCGATTCGTTCTTATAGCAATGCGATGCGGGTCGAACCGGGGACCACCGGACCGCGAACGAACCTCGCGGCGTTGCTCGATCGTCTTATTCCGATGTCACGCAAAGATCCGTCGGTGCAAGAGGTCTTAAACGCGGTCGGCGGAGAGGACGGGATCGCGGGCGTTGAGAAGAAGGTCACCCAGCTCCGACGCGAGGAACTGCCGCTGCTCGATCGTGACGCGAAACTCGCCCCTGAAATTGCCGACCTGCAATATCGGTATGGGCTAGCTTTATATTTGTCCGGTGATTTGCCTGCGGCGCGAAAGCAATTACAACGTGCAGTGGAATTAGAGCCCGACGTGGAATTGTTCCGGACAGCATTAAGGATGCTCGAAGAACACATGAAGAACCAATAAGGGCGTCCTCCTTAACAATCTCCTTTCAAGAATCAGCACAGAATCAATATGCTTCACGCGATCATCATGGCCGGCGGTAGTGGCACGCGTTTTTGGCCCGCCTCTCGACGAGCGACACCAAAACAATTGCTGCCCTTGGCGGGCGAACGTTCGATGATTCAGGCCACCCGAGACCGGCTCGATGCGGTGTCGCCTGCTGACCAGACTTACGTGATTACCTCCAAAGCTCTCGTCAGTCCCATCACTGAACAATTGCCCGAACTGACCGCCTGCAATGTCGTCGGCGAACCTTGTCGTCGTGACACGGCTCCTTGTGTGGGGTTGGCCGCTGCATTGGTGGCCGCGAAAGATCCTGATGCGATGATGTTGGTTTGTCCTTCGGATCACGTGATCGAACAACACGATCGATTTGCCGAGGGAGTCCAGCGCGGGCAGAAGATTCTCGAACAGCATCCCAACGCGATCATCACGTTCGGCATCCGGCCCTCATACCCGGCCGAATCGTTCGGTTATATCCAACAGGGCGAGAAACTTCCCGAGCACGATGCGTTCACCGTTGAGTGCTTTCGTGAGAAACCCGACGCAAAGACGGCTAAAGAATACGTCGAGGCCGGAACATTCTTATGGAACAGCGGCATCTTCCTGTGGCGTGCACAAACGATCCTCGATGCGTTGGAAAAGCATGAACCGGAAATGTATTCGCACATCCAAAAGATCGCCGACGTGATCGGAACGGATGGCTTTGATGAAACCCTCCAACGCGAATTCGAAGCCATTGACGGAAAGTCAATCGATTACGCGGTGATGGAGCGTCATGACGAGGTCGTCGTGATCGAAGCTCCGTTCGATTGGGATGACGTCGGATCGTGGCAGGCGGTTTCGCGACTGCACCCTCACGACGAAGACGGCAACGCGGTCGTCGGATCCCATATTGGTATCGATTCCAAAAACTGCATCATTCACGCGCGGCCTGGCCACACGATTGTGACCATCGACACGGAAGATCTGATCGTCGTGCAGACTCCGGATGCGACCCTGGTGGCTCCTCGGAGCAGCGAGGAGCGGGTCCGCGAAGCGGTTGCGGAACTCGATCGCCGGAAAATGACCGACCTGATGTAATCGGTGCCTTGGTGACACAATTCCCGGATGCGATACACTGAGAGCGTCTCAGTCGGCCCGGCGTGAGTGTCGGGGCCGATCAATATGTCCAATTTAGTAGCAAAAGCACGTTCGAATTGTCTGATCACCCCCCCGAAAATTCTGAGTCGCCCGAAGACGCTGTTAGCCCGGATCAAGCCGCCGCAGCCGAAAAATACTCCCCTCGCGACAATCCGATGGAAACTCCGACGCGGGCCATCCGCCCGCACGGGATTGAGGAGGCACGAAAGCTCGCCACCGAAGCGGCGCGGGTTGCGTTGGAAAACAACGGCAGCGACGTCCTCGTTCTCGACATCAGCGGCCAATCCGCTGAGTTCGATTTCTTTGTGATTGCGACCGGAACGAGCCGCCGTCAATTGCACGCGATTAGCGAACAAATCGATGATGCCCTCGAAAAAGGCATGGGCGATCGCCGCATGGGAATCGAAGGCTATCAAGAAAGCAGTTGGATCGTTCTCGATTACGGCAGTCTCGTCGTTCACCTCTTTGACGAAGACACCCGCGAGTATTACGACCTCGAATCGTTGTGGGCTGACGGCATTTCGGTCCCGCTCGAAGACCTCGGATTGACTCCGAACGAATAACGACAGCGGTTCTCTCCGCGTCGTCACTGTAGGCTCGCGAAGCATCTACCCGTCCAACGTTTGCCTGGCAAACGTCGATTCGACTCCCGCCGAGTCCATTTCCGCGGGATCTCTCACGCGGCAAAGCGATCGCGTTGCCGAGTCGTTTATCCATTCATGAGCCAAGCTCACTCTCTCACCCAACACTTTGCGTTGTATCGATGAATCTATCCGCGCTACTCCGGAAGCGGTTCCACGCCGCGTTGAATGAACTGACCGACCAACCTGAAGACTTCGCCGGAATGATTCGTGTCGCGGCGGACCCAAAGTTCGGCGATTATCAATCCAATGCGTGCATGCCACTGGGTAAAAAGATCGGGCAGGCACCGCGTGACGTTGCGACCAAGGTGGTCGACGCACTGCAAATCGAGGATGTATGCGAAACGCCTGACGTCGCCGGGCCGGGGTTCATCAATATCAAACTGCGCGACGAATTTTTGTCATCGACCATTGTTGAGATGATTGGGGACGAGCGAGTTGGTGTCGCTACCACTGAGCAACCCGAGAAAATCGTCATTGACTACTCGAGTCCTAACGTCGCCAAGCCGATGCACGTCGGGCACATCCGCAGCACGGTGATCGGGCACGCCCTTTCGGAAACGTTACGGTTCGTCGGTCACGAGGTGATTACCGACAATCACCTCGGCGATTGGGGAACGCAGTTCGGAATCATTATCTATGGCTACAAACATTTTGGTGATCCCGACGTCGTGGCTGCCAACCCGGTTCCGGAACTGGCGAGTTTGTATCGATTGACCAACCAGTTGATCGAATATCAAAAAGCGAAAGCGTCACTGCCACAGCTCAATACAAAACTAGCCGAAGCGGAATCTCACGCCGAGACGGAAGACGCGGCCGCGAAGGCGATCGAGAGCGACGAGAAGGCTACCGCGAAAGAGAAAAAGAAAGCACGCAAATCGGCCGATGCGGCACGCCGTCGTTTCGAATCGATCAAGTCGGACATTGCGTCCACACAAGCAAAGATTGCCGACGTCGACAACGACGCGAAACTAGCTGCACTCGCTGCGGAACACGAAGACGTTCCGGCAGCGGTCTTGCGCGAAACGGCCAAACTGCACGAAGGTGACGCCGAGAATCGCGCGTTGTGGGAAAAGTTCCTGCCGCATTGTAAGGATGAAATCAACCGAATTTACGACCGGCTCGGTGTGACGTTCGACCATACGCTCGGCGAGAGTTTCTATCACGATCGTTTGCCCGGAGTCGTTGAGATGCTCAACAAGCTCGGCTTAACGACCAAGAGCGACGGTGCCGTTTGTGTCTTTTTAGATGGGTTTGATAGCCCCATGATCATTCAAAAACGTGATGGTGCGTTTTTGTATGCGACGACGGATTTGGCGACCCTCCAATATCGCAACGAGGTGTTTCAATGCGATCGAATTCTTTACGTCGTGGATTCTCGTCAGAGCGAACACTTTGAGAAGTTCTTTGCGATGGCGGGTCCGCTCGGTATGGAGAATATCGAACTCGTGCACGTGTCATTCGGTACTGTGCTCGGAAAAGATGGACGTCCGATGAAGACACGCAGCGGATCGCTGATTGGGCTCGAAAGCTTGCTCGACGATGCAGTCGCTCGCGCGAAGGATGTTGTCTGCAACCCTGAACGATTGTCAAACATGTCCCCGCCTATGGGGGAAGAAGAGCAGAACCAAATCGCTGAAGTGGTAGGGATGGGGGCGATCAAGTATGCCGATCTGTCTCATCATCGAACCAGCGATTATCGGTTTGATGTTGATAAAATGGTTGCCCTGGAAGGCAATACGGCGACCTATATGCAGTATTCCTACGCACGCACGCAAAGCATTTTGCGACGTGTCGCTGAGGAGCAAGGTATCGCGGATATCGAGTCATGGATCGGCGAAAACATTTCCACCCCCGATATCCAACTGCGAGAGCCCGCAGAACGTGCCTTGGCGATCGCATTGATTCGATTTGAAGAGGCGATCGACAACGCAATCGCTGCTTATACCCCGAATCAGCTATGCGACTACCTTTTTGATACTGCGAAGGCGTATAGCACGTTTAACGACGCGTGTCGGGTTCTCGGTAACACCGATCCGACCATTCTTAAGACCCGGTTGGCGTTGGTCGTATTGACCGGTCGGGTGATCAAGCAAGGCTTAAAGTTGCTCGGTATTGGGGTGTGTGACCGTATGTAGGATTGGTTTGAAGGTGGTTTGCATTTATATGCAATTGACAAATCCTGTCGTTTGCCTATTTTAACCACAGTTCATCTAAAAATGAGGGATGATTGCGCGACAGCATGAATGCGAAATCGACGCAGACCCTTCCAACCCACAGACAGAAAGATAACATGGCCAAAAAGAAAAGCGGCGGAGTCAACAAGTCCCAAGCCATCCGCGACTACTGCTCAGCAAACCCGAAGGCGAAGCCATTGGAAGTTGCAGAAGCGATGAAGGCTCAAGGGATCGACGTGACGGCTCAATTTGTCAGCACGGTCAAATCGAACTCAAAGAAGTCGAAGACGACTCGTGGTCGCAAAGCTGTTTCGAAGAAGGCAGTCAAGAAGGCGACTCGTCGCGGACCACGCACCAGCGCGGCAAGCGAAGTTTCGTTGGACTCGCTTCTTAATGCGAAGAAATTGGTTGAAGAGATGGGCGGCGTCGAAGATGCACGCAACGCACTGAGCGTCCTAGAACAATTGATGGACTGAGACGTTTCTCTTCTGGGGCATCCGATATAGAACGAAGAGCGGAGAATTTCATCTCCGCTTTTCTTATGCGCGGTCGCCTGCGTTGATGTCGCCGGAAAGGAATGAAGTTTGGGCATCGACTTCTAGTGACATTCCTACATCATTAAGCTTGCGATCGCGCCTGTCATGCAGCAGGCGAGCAATCCTCCGAACATGGCTCTGAGTCCGAGTTGGGCGAGTTCTGCTTTGCGTTTTGGGGCGAGACCTCCCACGCCGCCGACTTGGATGCCAATTGCAGCAAAGTTGCTGAATCCCGCCAACGCGTATGTGAGCACATGGCCGGTGCGGGCGCTGATTGGTGGTGAATCCGACTTCATCATCTCGCCGAGTTGTTGATAGGCGACGAACTCATTGGCGACGGTCTTCAAACCGATCAATCGTCCCGCAACCAGACACTCGTTTGCTGGGATGCCTAACAACCATGCGATCGGCCAACCCAAGTAGCCAAGGATGACGCCGAGACTGATCGCGGGCGTACCGTTTGCGGATACCCATCCGATCGATTCACAAATGGTTGCCAACAGCGTGTCTACCAATGCGATCAAAGCGAGGAAAGCGATCAACATTGCGGCGACGTTGATTGCGAGTTTCATCCCTTCGCTGGCCCCTTCGACTGCGGCGCCGATGAGGTTGACATTCTCACGTTCGAGTTCGATGGTGAGGGAGTCCGAGTTCGTGGAGACCCTCCCTGATACTGAGTCAGCGTCTTTGTCGGTTTTCACGTCGACTGGGGTGGCGGATGTTTGATCGACGCTATTGGCCAATTCGGTATGGTTTTCGGCAGGAACGCTCGTTTCGGGCACCATTACTTTAGCGATCAACAATGCCGCGGGCGCGCTGATTACGGATGCCGTCAGCAGGTGGCTGATTTCGATCCCCATTCCGGCATACGCGCCAAGCAATCCGCCCGTGACGGTTGCAAATCCACCCGTCATCATCGCGCATAATTCACTGCGGCTCATCTGGTTGAGATAAGGACGTACGACCAAAGGCGCTTCGGTATGTCCGACGAAAACATTCGCTGCCGCGGCGAGCGTTTCGGGGCCACTCGTTCCGAGCGTGAACTTCATCACCCACGCCATCGCTCCGACGAGTTTTTGCATGATCCCGAGGTAGTAGAGAACGCTCATCAGCGATGAGAAAAAGATAACGGTCGGCAGGACTCCGAAGGCGAAGGTTCGAATGAGAAGTGCGTCGAATGGCACGTCATGCCCGGCGGCGGTGAATAGGAAACCGCTGCCGACATCGACGTTGCTCATGATTGATTCGAATCCCTCTCCAATTTTTCGAAACAACCATTCTCCCGGAGTGGTTTGCAGGATCAGATAGGCGAGCACCATCTGCAGCAACAATCCGCCGACGACGACGCGAATGGGAAAGCGGCGGCGATCGGTGCTAACGAGCCACGCCAGTGCGATAAAGACGGCGAGGCCGAGCAGGCATGTCGCGCGCGATGAAAAGTCACTCAAGGCTTCGTCCCTGCCGAATGGATGTCAAGAACGCGGGTTGGGGAGTTGCGCTCGGTGGTTGGATTCGTGAACAATCTTGCGCGTTAGCTTATTACAGATCGATCAGAAGATGGAAGCGATGAGAGCCTTCGGCGAGATATTCACCCTTTTCGATGCGTTGAGTTCCCGATTTCCCGTAGCCCGAGCTCGCCGAGAGTTTGGCCGGTCGGGGGGCGAGGAAAAGCCGCTGGCGTTGTCGCCATCGGCAGGTCCGGTCGGTATCGAAGATGGCGTGGAAGACGTTATCATTGGCGGCGATTGACCATCCCCTTTGAACCGGACAAAAATGCGTTTTGGATACCTTTCGTGATATCGAGGCAATGCGAGAGTGGTGTCGCCGCCAGCAGCGTGGCGGCCGGACCGTGGGGCTCGTGCCGACGATGGGAGCGCTCCATGAGGGGCACCTGTCCTTGGTTCGACGGGCCAACGCGGAATGCGATTGCTGTGTGACGACCATCTTCGTCAATCCGACTCAATTCGCCGCGGGCGAAGACCTCAGCCGCTATCCCCGTCCGCTCGAGGACGACCTCGAGATGTTGCGCAGCGAGGGCGTCGAGGCTGTCTTCTTGCCGACCGATTCAGTCATGTATCCGGAGGGATTTGGGACGTTCGTCAGTCCTCCGCCGGTCGCTGGACGACTCGAGGGGGAATCGCGGCCCGAGCACTTTCGGGGTGTTACCACTGTGGTGACGAAGCTGTTTCAGATCATCCCAGCTGACGCGGCGTTTTTTGGGCAGAAGGATTATCAACAACTGCGAGTCGTCGAACACATGGTTCGTGATCTCAACATGCCGATCCGGATCGTGCCGTGTGAGATCGTTCGCGAAGCAGACGGTTTGGCGATGAGCAGCCGGAACCGTTATCTCAGCGAAAGCGAACGCGAAACCGCATTGTCGCTTTCGCGTGCCCTTGACCGGGCCGCCGCATCATTCGATGCCGGTGAGAGAAACGTGGAATCGTTGGAGCAAACGATGAAGGCGGAACTCATGAAATGCGACAAAGTCGACTACGCCGTCGTGGTTGATGCCGACACTCTCGAACCGCTCAGCAAAATTGAACAGCGAGCGGTCGCACTGGTCGCCGCACACGTTGGACGCACACGCTTGATCGACAACCGAATCTTATGAAGAAACGTTCGTTCTATGACCGGGCCTATGCCGGGACGGTGTTTTACCCGACCCTCGCTTGGAACATGATGCTCGGTCGGTTTTTGAAGGTCCGAAACTGGTGGGACTTCATCGACGAGTTTGTCATCGTGGGGGCACGGCCATTCACCCGCGACGTCAACGCACTGGCTGCGTTGGGGGTCCGGGCGGTCGTCAATACATGTGAAGAATACGGCGGGCCGGTTGAAGAATACGGTCGCCATGGAATCGTGCAGTTGCACATTCCGACGGTTGACTTCACGCACCCAACGATTGACAACATCCGGCAAGGCGTCGAGTTCGTTCAAGAACACGTCAGCAAAGGTGATATCGTTTATATCCATTGCAAAGCCGGGCGGGCTCGCAGTGCCACGGTCGCGATCTGTTGGTTGATCCAATACCGAAACATGACGCCCGAAGACGCTCAAGCTCTGCTGCTGAGTAAACGTCCTCACATCAATCCAAAGCTGACTCAGCGAACGGTGGTGAGGGAATTCGTCGAGGGGCTCGAGCGAGAACGCCAGCAGGACTGAACGGTCGAAAGAGAATACGCCATGACTGGTTTCTCGCGGATCGAGGTCACGCGATCTGGCCAGTGGTGCGTCAACGCCCCGTTTTTCGGAAGCGAAACTCGCCAAGACTTTCGGGTGGGGTGGTGAATTACCGAAAGTCTTGGCGACATTCGCTACGCGCTTGGTCCCTCATCTTTGATCGTGACGCAGCAGTAGCGACGTTGAACCATTACAACATGCGTCGGTCAGATGGATTCTCCGCCATCGATCGATGTGCCCGTGGCGTCGGACAGGACGTCTTCGGAAACAAAGATCGGCAGGGGTGGGTCATAGGTGACTGCGACCGCGATCGCGTCACTCGGCCTCGCGTCGACCTCGATCGACTCACCCGACCGTGTCTTCAGGTGCAACTGAGCGAAATAGGTGTGTTCGGACAGATCGCTGATCACGACGCGTTCGATCGTGGCATCGAGCGATTCGGCGACCGAGACGATTAGGTCGTGCGTCAACGGACGTGGGGGCACGTAGTCTTGTTTGACGCGACGATCGATGTTGGTTGCCTCGAAGATCCCGATCATGATCGGAAACTGACGATCGCCTTCGACTTCCTTTAGATAGATTACCTGATTGTCAGTCAGCTCGGAGATGATGATCCGAGCGAGTTGCATTTCGACGCTCATAAATATTCCGTCAAAGGATAGCGGTCAGAAGATCGGTCTAAGGACAGTATACTGCGTCAATCGGGCCAGAAGTGCCTCGGCGGACGAAGTCTTCTGCAAATTGATTGGCGTGACGGTCGGACAACTCGGGATATTTCGTGCTGACGCGTCAGTCGGTTTGTTGGTTCAGCAAATTTTGAACCAACGGGACGACATCGTTTTCGTAGTTGAACCCACCGTCGGCGGTGCCTTCACTAAATCGCGCAGCGAGTTTCCCATTCGCGTCAAAGACCAGCACGGCGGGCAGGGACGCGACCTCGGCCGATTGCAGGACTTCTTCGCTAGGAGTTTGTGAGAGGTAGTTCGGGAACGTTGCCTTGACGGCTCTTAGAAACACTTCCGCCCGCGGCGCGTAGGATTTCGCCGGATAGCGTTCGCGGCCGTCGAAGTCCACGTTGACTCCGATCGCTCGGATTCGGTCAGGATGTTGTCGCTGCAATTCGACGAGATGTGGGAATTCGCGTAAACATGGCACACACGCGAGTGACCAGAGATCGACCACCGTGATCGATCCCGACTTGGCGACCTCCCGGCTGATCTCGTCCCAGGTTCCGTATCGGATATCGACGGGCGATTCTTCGGTTTCGGTGCTGACCAATTGGACGGCGGTTCTCGGTGTGACCGTGGTCTGCAGATCGTCGGGCAACTGCAGTCCTTTCGGGCCATCATTTTCGGTTGCAGGGGCCTCCGAATCGGGGGCCTCGCCGCTGGGCAAGGCGACATCGTCGGGCAACATCATGCCCTCGGTCAATGATTTTTGAGCCGGTTCGGCGGACGCGGTATCCGGGGTGGCGGTTTCAGCCGTCGGTGTCTCGGGGGCGGGTTTCGCATCGCCGCCCCCACACCCGACGATCAACGCCAGGATGGCGGTAGCTGCGAAAGCATTGAGCGGCAAAATCCGGGACGAACCACGGTCCGTTTTAACAGGGAATCGATCCATCGCTTGACTCGGTTTGAAAAGAGGGGAAGTGGGGGACACCGAGCGACGAATATAAACGATCCCCGGTGGTTTTGCCTAACGCGTGCATGTCACCCCCTAGAGCGGGTGAGGCAGGCGGATTCGCGATGCATCGCGGGTCATTAGCGTTTTCGCAGGATGAAGACGGCGTCGGTGAGGTCTTCGTCGATCACGCGGTCGATGTCGACGTCACAGTCGAAATCATGGATCCCGGCGACTTCGAAAACATCCTCGACGCTCGCGAGCAGCGACTTGGCTTGCGAAGGCGTGTAGAGTCGCAACGGGAACTCGCTGCGGAACCGTTCGACCTTGCCGCTCGGTTTGGTCGCTTTGATGGAAACCCGTAACGTTTCCAAACGGGTTCGCCGTTGAAAGTCGACAACCCGCAGCGTAACGCTGACGTCGGTTCCCGCGTGCGATGCCTTCCACCGTTCGGTGCAATCGGGATCGGCGTCGAGCGGGATGCAGTGGAACCCAAGAATGTACACGCCGCCTTTGCGTAGCGACGCGGCGACACTGCGCAGGTGCCGCTCGGCCGATTCGGCATCGGTCAAATGACGGAAAGTGTTGAACGTGCACATCGCCGCGTCGACGCGAGGCCGACACTGGTGCGTGGTCATGTCGCCGAGCACCAATTCGCCGGGCAGTTTTCGCCGCGACAATCGTTTGCGCAGGTAAGCCAGCATGGCTGAGTTATTGTCCAACGCGACCAAGTCGTATCCTCTCGCCGCCATGGCTGCGACCAACCGACCGCTGCCGCAGCCCGGTTCGTAAAGACGCGTTACCTTCCGTTTGACGTACCGTTCGAACACGTCTTCGAAGAACGCGACTTCGTTGGGCGTTTCGTCACGAAACACCATGTCGAAATACTGAGGGTGGTCGTACCACGAATTCGATTCGCTATCAGACGACTGAGGCTGCGAAGAGCGATCGGTTTTCGTCATACCGATCCCCGCGCCTCGAGTTCTTCCCACCGCGCGTACGCGGTTTCGAGTTCAGACTCCGCATCGCGAAGAACTTTCGAGGTCGCCGCGATGGCTTCGCCTCCGGATTGATAGAAATCCGGATCCGCCATCTCGGCGTGCAGTTTTTCGATTTTGGCTTCGAGTTTTTCGATCTTGCCGGGCAGTTGTTTGAGTTCTCGTTGTTCGTTGTAACTCAGCCGATCGGGTTTGTTGGTATCGGTGTTTTCACGCGATGCTTTGGCGGATTGGTTTTTGCTTTTGTTACTGCGTGGATTCGATTCGTCTTTCGCAGCGGCGTGGACTCGGTTCGCCCGAGCGGCCTCCCATTCGTCATAGCCGCCGTTGTATTCATTGACCGTGCCGGGGGCTTCGTCATGTTCGAAAACGATGGTGCTGGTCACGACGTTGTTTAGGAACGTTCGGTCGTGGCTGACCATCAACAACGTGCCGTCAAAGTTCACGAGTTGTTCCTCGAGCATTTCGAGCGTTTCGGCATCGAGGTCATTGGTCGGTTCGTCGAGCACGATGACGTTGGCGGGCTGCGTCATCAATTTGGCCAACAAGGCACGGTTGCGTTCGCCACCGGAGAGGAATTTGACGGGCGTGCGAGCACGATCGGGCGTGAACAGGTAGTCCTGCAGGTAGCCGACGATGTGTTTCGTTTTATCGCCGACGGCCACCTTGTCGCTGCCGCCGCCAACGTTTTCGGTCACCGTCAATTCGGGATCGAGTGTGTCGCGGAGCTGGTCGAAATAGGCAACCTTCAAGTTCGTGCCGAGTTTGATCGAGCCTTCGGTCGGTTCGAGACCGCCGAGAATGAGTTTCAGCAGCGTTGTTTTTCCGGCACCGTTCGGGCCGATGATGCCGATCTTGTCACCCCGCATGACGAGCGTGCTGAAGTCGTTCACGATCGGGTGATCGTCGTAGGCGAACGAAACGTTTTCGAGTTTGGCGACTAACGCACCGCCACGAGCGGCCGTTTGCAAATTCAGTTTGGCCGTCGCCTCGGTGTTGCGACGTTCGCCGCGTTCGACCCGCATAGCCTTGAGCGCACGGACGCGACCTTCGTTGCGAGTCCGCCGCGCTTTGATGCCCTGCCGGATCCATGCCTCTTCTTCGGCGAGACGTTTGTCGAAGAGAGCGTTCTGTTTCTCTTCGGCCTCGAGTGCGGCGGCTTTGCGTTTGAGGAACGTCGGGTAGTCGCACGTCCAATCGAACAAGCGACCTCGATCGATCTCCCAAATTCGATCCGCGAGCGACTGCAAGAACGACCGGTCGTGCGTGATGAACATCAGCGTGCCCTGCCAACTCTTGAGAAAATTCTCGAGCCAGAGGATCGACGGGATGTCGAGGTGGTTGGTCGGTTCGTCCAACAGCAGCAGATCGGGTTTAGCGGCGATCGTTCGAGCGAGCAGCACGCGGCGTTTCATTCCGCTCGATAGGGAAGCGAACGCGACGTCTCCACGCAGGTCCATCCGCGAGAGCGTTTCTTCGGTGAGTTGTTCGATTTCCCAACTCTCCCGGGTCGCGTGATCGGCCGGCCCGAGCGATCCGGCGAGCCCCGGGATGGCGTCAGCTTTGGCCATGATCAGATCGTGAACGTTGCAGTCGATGTCGCTGGGAACGTCCTGCGTCAAACGAGCCACGCGGAGTTGGTTGCCCGCGTCGGGGACGACACTACCGTGATCCGGCGTGATGTCTCCGGCGAGGATCTTCAGCAGGGTCGTTTTGCCGGCGCCGTTGCGTCCGAGTAGCCCGATGCGGTCGCCCTGCGAGATGCGAACGGTGACGTCATCGAGCAGTTGCGGACCGCGAAACCCGATCGAAATATTGTCCAGTGTGATCATGAAGTGGCTGAAGAGGTGGTGGATTCGTCGTTCTGCATGGACTCGCGGAACAGTTCCGCGATCACGTCCTCGAGCGGCGGGTCTTCGACGACGATGTCTTCGATCGCGTGATCGCGAAGCGTCTCGGCTAGCAATCGGGGCACGTCGCCGCGCGGCACCCGGTATTGGATCTTGGGCCAGTTCTCGTTGACGATCGATCCGAGCGTCTTGGGAAGACTGAGTGATTCCGAGGCCGCGAACTGCAACGTGACCAGCTTGTCGCCGCTGAACTTGTCAACGATGCCCGATAGCGATCCGTCGTACTGAACCGTTCCGCGAGCAACGACAACGACGCGCCGGCAAAGTGCCGCGACGTCTTTCATGTAGTGGCTCGTTAGGAGAATCGTGATTTGGCGTTTCTCCTGATAGTACCGCAGGAACTTTTGAATGTTGTGCTGCGCGATCACGTCGAGCCCGATTGTCGGTTCGTCGAGGAACAGGACCTCGGGGCTGTGCAGTAGCGCCGCGATCAGTTCCATCTTCATCCGCTCGCCGAGCGATAGTTCACGCACCGGTTGATCGAGCAATCGGGTCACGTCGAGCAAGTCGGAGAGTTCATCGAGCCGCCCGGTGAACTCTTTCGGATCAACGCCATAAATATGTTGATGCAGGCGATAGGATTCTCGCGCCGGTAGGTCCCACCACAATTGGTTCTTCTGCCCCATCACCAACGCGAACCGGCGACGGTATTCGTTCTGCCGCAACCACGGGACGTACCCCATCACCGTGGCGGTGCCGCTGGTCGGTTGGATCACGCCGGAGAGCAGTTTGAGGGTGGTCGTTTTTCCGGCACCGTTGGGCCCGAGAAACGCAACGAACTCGCCTTGCTCGACGCTCAGGTTAATCCCCTCGACGGCTTTCACCTCGCGGTATTCGCGATTGAACAGCCCCCGAATGCTGCCGCCGAGTCCCTCACGCTTCTGATAGACGCGGTAATGCTTGGTCAGATCTTTGACTTCGATGATCGGCATCGGTTCCAGCCCGTCGTGAGAAAACGGGGCATTGTAGCGCGAGGACCCGCTTGTTCGCAGTGGGGGTCAGCGAGAAGCGAAAATTGTCTCGGAATCATCCACGAAAACAACCGTTGATCCGCCAAGCGATTGCGGCACCGACACCGGATTACTGCGGCGGAGTTTGCGTTCTTTTCTTGAGCAATCCCGCCTTCACGGCTTTTTCGATCTCCGCCTTCATGTCGACGTAGACCGGTTCGGGCAACTCCGGTCCGCGGCGAACGATCTCTGCCGAGATGATCGCGTCGGGCGGCAATTGGATTTGGTTTTTCTCTTTCTTCTCCGTGGGATCGACTCGCCGCAATCGAGACGCGACGCCCATGCCTTCGATCACGCGGCCGATGACGGTTTGTTTTCCTTTGAGCGATGGAATCGGCAGATAGAGAATCGCGAACTGGGAACTGCCCGAGTTCTCAACGAATTTTCCGTCGCCGAGTGGCATCTTCGCGATCGCGACCGATCCGCGGAGGCCCGGTCGAGCTCCTTCTCGGTTTTGTTCGTCAACGAGAAAATCCCCCGAGTTGCCGCGGCCATCGCCGCTGGAATCACCCGACAAGGCCAAGATGTTCTGCGAGACGACAGAGAAGTCCAGGCCGTCATAGAATCCGTTCTCGACCAATTTCAAGAAGTGAGCGACGGACGATGGAGCCGCATCGGGGAACAGTTCGATCAGGAAGTTGCCTTTGGTGGTTTCGAACTCGACCTGCGGCAGAGTCTCGGGATCCGTCTTGGCGATTGCTTCCTGTTCCTCTTTGTATTGTTTCTCGAGTTCTTCGAGTTGGTATTTCAGTTTCAAGTCGGCTTCTTCGAGATCTTCTTCCGCCAACGATTCATAAACACGTTTGGCGACATCGAATTTTCCGGTCGTGACCGCCGACCGTCCGAGTCCCAGGTAGAGAAAACGGAAATTCTGCCCGATATCCAACAGACGGGCCGCGCCTTCATAAGTCCGCTCGTCGTAGATGTCGTTTTCCACGTGGTGCTGCACCATGGTGACGACGTAGCTGACCGCCTCGACGCTAGGCAGGTAACGCATCAGGTCCAAGGCCGCGTCGAACTGTTCGTCCATCACGTCCCAAACCTTATTGCGTTGCTTGCGAAACGCGATAATGGCCGACGGCGTTTGGTCGTATCCGTTGCGATAGTAAAGCTGTGTTCGTCGCAGTTCCAACATCTCGTCAGCGAGTTGTTGGTCGAGCTTCTTAAATCGGTCCCACGCGGCTTTGGCCTCGGGCTGGACTTCCTCGGGGAGGTCCTTCAACACGACCTTGAGTTGTTCGGGATCATCTCGCATTTGATCCGGTGAGGGGGCTTCGCCATTGTCGTGGTCATGTGCGTGATCGTGTCCGGCATGCTCATCCGCGGCCGGCATTTTGGACGTCGACGGTTGGGAGCCGCCAAAGCTGAACTCCGGCGTGGTGGCGGAGGAGTCGTCGCCGCCGGATGGTTGGAACAGTACCGGCCCTCCCTCGGTCGCAGCTTCCGTGGCTTCGTTCGTGTCAGTTCCGCCGTCCTGAGCCGAAACGATTCCGGGTCCGGCAAGCACAACCGGCAACGCAAACGCCAGCACGAGAGTCAAATGGGCCGAGTAGGAGATCCGCCCACCCGTTCGACCGCGCGTAATCGGGCGACCGGAACGTTCTGAACGGGCCGAATTGCGTGAACGGAAAAGATCAACAGCGGGCATCACGACGGTCCATCAACACGAATGAAAAAAGAGGATCGGCCCGCTGGTACGCACCCACCTGGCAAATTGTTTGCCAAAAACAGCGTCGGCATCCGGGCCGAGGATTCGTTGCCGGATGCGGTGATGCCGCCGTGTGGAATACTGTCCGAGCCGAGCGGGATTTTACCCCACACGGAAGGTTTGCCCGCAATCGATGCGGATTAACTCAACCGACGAAGCCCGTCTTCGGTCATCGGATAAGGAATCTCGACTTCGATCGCGTCGATCCGTTCGAGCGTCTCGGCGTCGAGGATCAGGTCGTCGGCTTCGAGGCATTCCTTCAACTGCGCGACCGTGGTTGCTCCGATGATCGTCGAGGCGACGAAATCATGTTGCTTGCTCCAGGCGACCGAGAGGGCGGTTACGGAAACGCCGATGGACTCGGCGATTTTCATCAAACGGCGAGTTGTTTCGATCGTGCGTTCGTTGACGAAACGTTCCGCCATCCGCTTTTGTCGCTCGCCGCCGGAGGTGAGGTAATCGGTGAACCGAGCCCCCGGTGGTGGCCCGTCGTTGTATTTACCGGTCAGAACACCGCCCCCGAGAGGCGAGTAGGGCAGCAGGCTGACATTCTCCCGGCGACACACCTGAGCCAGTTCGTTTTCGCAACGACGGTTGATCAAGCTGAAATTGTTTTGCACGGTTTGGTAGCGTTCGACGTCATGCAAATCCGCCGCCCACAAACTCTTCATCAAACCCCAACACGTTTCGTTGCTGCATCCGATCACGCGGACTTTGCCGGTGCGTTTGAGATGGGTCAACGCGTCGAGGACCTCTTCATACGGCATGCCGTGATCGGGCCAATGAATTTGGTAGAGATCGATGTAGTCGGTTTTCAATCGACGCAGCGAATCATCACACGAGCGAAGGATTTGGTGACGGTCGATGGTCGTTCGTCCGTGGCGAACCGGTGGGGCAAACCAACCGTGACCGGGGCCGGTGATCTTTGTCGCGACGGTGATCGCGTCGCGAGGCTGTTTGGCCAACCACGAGCCAAAAATTTCTTCCGTGACGCCAACGGTCTCCTTCTGTGGCGGGACGGGGTAGATTTCCGCGGCGTCGAAAAAGTTAATCCCGGCGTCCAACGCGACATCGCAAATTTCGTGAGAAAGGGCTTCGTCGCAGGAACCGCCGAACGTCATCGTTCCCATGCAAATGTCCGATACCGTCAGCCCGCTACCGCCTAATCGTCGTTGTTGCATCGTTTTGTGTTCCCTGGGAACGAGTTGAAATGCGGTTACAATACTTCGATGCAGGTTTGTAACGTCCTGACGCTGGGCATCAATCCCCGGTTGCGTTTAGCCACGCGGACTGAACGAAAACGCACCGCGAGTTTGCTCGAAAGCCGGAATTTGCAGCGACCCATCACGCCCGGGCGTCAGGATTGCTTTGACACAGCGATCCCCCATTCGTTGCCAACGCGATCGTTCCTTTCATCCTGCCCCCGCCTCCATCCCACCCACCTATCGCCTTTTCGTGATCCCATTCGGCATGCCTGTCATTATTGACGTCAAACATCGAGACTCGTCCCCACGCAAAGATCAGACGCAGGGAAGCAAATTCGAGTCAACCAACCACGAGGCATGTTGCGAATCCGTGGAGGCGACGCTGTGACGAACGAGGCTGCAACAAACGAGGCTGCAACGAAAGAAGCCGTGACGAACATTGATGTCCCCTTTGTGGTCTCCTTCACGCACCGGCTTCGACAAACGGTGGATGTCAGCGGTGCGGACTTTGCTGTCCTGACCGATTTGCTCGAGACTGACGCGAAACAACCGGCCAAGGTTTTGCTGTGGGTGGATTCGCATCTCGACGACGCCGGTCGTGAAGCAAGCAGTGGCCGAGCAAGTACGGCTGATGCAGAGAACTTTGCGGCTCGGTTGCACGCGCGGATGGCGGATTGCGACCGAATCGATCTCGCGGCACCGATGCACCGGATTCCCGGCGGAGAGGTCTGTAAGAATTCGGATGCTCTGCTCCGGCAACTGTTGCAACTCATCAATGAACACGACATGGACCGCCGCAGCTATATCGTCGTCGCGGGAGGCGGAGCGGTTTTGGATGTGGCGGGGTACGCCGCGGCGATCGCGCACCGCGGCATTCGGCTGATTCGGTTACCGTCCACGACGCTCGCGCAGGCCGATTCGGGTGTGGGGGTGAAGAACGCGGTCAACCAATTTGGCAAAAAGAACTGGATCGGTACCTTTGCGGTTCCGTGGGCGGTGATCAACGACACCGCGATCTTGCAAAGCCTTCCCGATCGTGACTTCCGATCTGGGTTGACCGAGGCGATCAAGGTTGCGTTGTTGAAAGATCCTGAGTTGTTCCGGTTCATTCGTGATCATGCTGACGCGATCCAGCGACGTGATGAAGCGATCTGTACCGAGGTGATTGCCCGTTCGTGTCGTTTGCACCTCGATCACATCACGCTCGGAGGTGACCCGTTCGAGTCGCTCGAGGCGCGGCCGTTGGATTTTGGACATTGGTCGGCGCACCGTCTCGAACCGATGACCCGCTACGAACTGCGGCACGGCGAAGCGGTCGGGATCGGGGTGGCGTTGGACACGTTGTATTCGGCCCGGAAGTTTGGACTGCCTCATGAAACCGCGCTCGAGGTGTGCCACACGATTGCATCGATCGGCGCCCCGATTTGGTGCTCGGCGATTGATGACGGTGACGCGGTGCTGAAAGGGCTCGAGGAGTTTCGACAGCATCTCGGCGGCCGGTTAACGGTCACGATGCTGCGCGACATCGGCGAGAGTATCAACGTGCACGAAATTGACATCGACGTGATGAAGTCGTGCATCGACAAATTGAGAGAACTCAGCGCGGTCACTCATTGACGTCGCGTATTGACATTGATCGGTCGGTTAAGTCTTTGTGCCCGTAAATTCGAGTTGGCTTTCGGCTCGATCCGATATCGGCACACCACCGTAACCTTGCTCCTGCTCGAAAACGCTCATGCGAATTGTTTCTCTTCTGCCAAGTGCTACCGAAATCATTTGCGGGTTGGGACTGCGTGACCAATTGGTCGGCGTGACCCACGAATGTGACTACCCGGCCGACGTCGTTGAACTGCCGAAGGTGACCAAGACGCTGATTCCGGTTGATGCAACGAGCCGCGAGATTGACGGTCTGGTTCGGGAGCGAATGAAAACCAAGGCCGCGCTCTATTCGCTCGATATGGACGTGCTGACGCGACTGAATCCTGACCTGATCGTCACGCAGGCGTTGTGCGATGTGTGCGCGGTCGCGGAAGACGAGGTTCGCGATGCGGCATGTTCGCTGCCTCATTCACCGCGGGTGATCAATCTCGAACCGAGCTGTCTCGATGACGTGATGGACTGCATCATGCGTGTCGGCGATGCCGCCGATGCGAGACAAACCGCGGTGGACTATGTCGGTCAATTGAAAGAGCGAGTGCGTCGTGTTGCCGACCGGTCTATGGGAATCACCGATCGGCCCTCCGTGATGATGCTCGAATGGATCGACCCTCCGTTCAGTGCCGGGCACTGGAGTCCTGAGTTGGTCGAGATCGCGGGCGGACGCGAGGCGATTGGTCAGGCGGGAGAACGATCAGTCACCACACCGTGGCAACAGGTAGTCGATGCCGATCCCGATGTGGTGGTGATCGCGTGTTGCGGATACGACGTTGAACGCACGCTGCAAGATGTTCCCATTTTACGTGATTATCCAGGTTGGGATTCGCTCTCGTGTGTGCGTTCGGATCGCGTTTCGATCGTCGACGGTTCCGCCTACTTCAGCCGACCGGGGCCACGTTTGATCGATAGTCTCGAAATTCTGGCCCACGCCCTGCACCCGGAGTTTCATCCGTTGCCCGATGGTTTGCCGGCGGCGGTTCGCGTTGCGTGTCGCTAGTGTTCTGGGGCGGTTTCGTGTTAGTGCGTCGTGATTTCAACGTCGCGAAACTCGCCAAGAGTTTCGGGAGGGTTCGTGAATCACCGAAAGCCTTGGCGGTTTTCGCTACGGCCTTATCCCTTGGTTTTGGCTGTGGCAGTTCACTGGAGATTGAACGTTTGCTTTTGCAGAGCACTACTGCGAAAACTGCGATTCGTCGAATCGCCAGAGTGGTGGATTGTCTTGTTGGATCGTTTGGTCCAAGACGATCGCTTCGAGCAGCGAGATCGGCAGGCTGCTTTGTTGCATGACTTCGTCGTGAAACGTTTTGGCCGGTTTGCCGGTCGCCACGTAGCGATCTTTCAACGTGAGTAACTGCATTGCGCCGACCATGTAGGCGGCTTGGTAGAGCGGCGGGTAGCTCGGTCCGACGCTGCGACGCACTTCCGCTTCGGCGTTGATCCGATCGAAGCCTACGTTGTCGACGAGGAAATCAACGCACTGATCCGGCGACATTTGGCCGAGATGAAAACGCAGCGAAAAGATGATGCGAGCGTATCGGTGGGCCCGCCATACGAGAAAGCCGAGACGTTCCTCCGGCGATTGAGGAAACCCGTCCTCGTAGAGAAGGAATTCCCAGTAAACGGCCCATCCCTCGAGCCAGAACGGCGTCATGAATTGGGACCGGTGAGATTGATATCGCGACGACTGAAATGCCTGCAAATGGTGGCCGGGAATCAATTCATGATGCACGGTCGCTTTGGCGAATGTAACGTTGTTGCCCCGTAGGCTTTGCCGCTGTTGTTCGGCGGTCATCTGCCGTGTCGGGAACGAGACGCTGATGACTTCACCGCCCGTGAAAAAAGGGTTCACCAATTGTCGTGCAGGGCTCATCATTTCCATCCGCCAACTCTTTTCGGCGAACGGTTCGACGGTCAACATGTCCTTCTGACGCAGCCAGGCTATCGAATCGTTCGCCGTCTTTCGAATCAGGTTTGGTTGCTGGCCGACGGGGACGTGCATGGTTTTTGATCTTCTCGACCGCCGCCTGCCAGTCATCTCCGAAACCCATCTCCTGCGACGCTCGCACCATTTCGGCACGGCAGTTGGCGTAACCCATCTCAGCTAACGCGATGAGTTCTTCGGGCGTGTGATCGATCAATTCGCGGCGCAACTCGAGCAGCAATCGATCGCGCCCGACGACGGTTCCCTGAATCCCTGAACCGTCAGACGACTTGGCGATCACCTTCGGCGCGTCGGCCAGATCGAGCACGGCCAACCGGTAGCGGATGTCTTCACGAAGCCGGTGATAGTCGACTTGATCGTGTTTCGGCCACGAATCGAAAGGCCGATTCGCGGTGAGCAACTCCAACGCGTTTTGCCATCCGCGGAGTCGTTCGGATCGCTGATGTTTTTTGACGGATCGGATGTCGGCGCGATACTGACGCATGATGCCCGGCATGATCGCACCTTGCGACTTCTCGAATGGAGATAGATCCGGATAGTTGGGGCCGAACATCGCGGTTTGTTCGTTGGGCGATTGCGAGATCGACGGGCTCGCGGGCTGCTCGGGGAAAGTGGGCCGCCATTGCTTTAACTTTTCTTCGACCTTCGTTGCCGTGTCGTTCGCCCACCAATCGAACTGGGGATCGTAGTCGGCGTAGAATCGTCTCCACGATCCAAACACACCTCCCAGCTCCGATGCGACTGTCGAATCGAGTTCGCGAACAATGTTCTTTGACGGGGCGGTAGTCAAGCTTTCGTTATCGATGGCTGCTTCGAGTTGACGCAGCAGTGTTTCGAGTTCGGTGGCGAGTTCGGCGTACTGCACCGGCGTGCCTCGGCGATCCGGTTCGCATCGTTCGATGATGGTTTGGACAAACGGTGCGTTCGAAAGCCAACGCTGGTAAGACACCTTGTTGCGGGCGAGTTGCACGCGATCACTTTCGATTTGTTCTCGCAGTTCGAGTGCCTCGGCTTCGTCGAGCGTCGACACGGCGTCTTCCCATTTGGACAGAAAGAGCTCTGTTTGGCGAAGGCGATTCGGATCGATGGACAACGGCAGTTGACGACGCAGCAGATCGCGGTCGACCCGGTAAAGTTTCAGTGCGTCGGCAGCGATGGTGCTCGGCGTGAGATCTGTGGGATCGATTGGCGAAGCGGAGACGCGAGATTGTGACGGCGGAGAGTTCGGTTTGAGTTTCTCGACAAAGAATTCACGAGTGCGTTGTTTTCCGTACGCGCCTCCGTCGCTGTGTCCCATTCCAGGGATCATGAGAAAATCGAAGCGTTTGTTTTCTTTGATCAACGCGTCGACCAAACGTAACGTGGACTCCGGAGGAACGTTGCTGTCGAGTTCGCCGACGAGCAGCAGCAGGTCGCCTTGTAGGTTTCCGGCGTTGTCGATGTTGCTCGATTCGGCATAGTGTGGGCCCACAGGATAGCCCATCCATTGCTCGTTCCAGGAGGCTTTGTCCATTCGGTTGTCGTGACATCCGCACGACGCGACGGCGGCGCGATAGAAGTCGCCGTGGAACAACAACGCCCCACAGGCGTTTTGCCCGCCCGCGGATGTGCCAAAGATTCCGACACGGGAAAGGTCCATCGCGGGATGTTCTTTGGCGGCCGTTTTCATCCATGCGATGCGATCCGGGAAGCCCGCGTCCTTGAGGTTGTGCCAACACACGTCATGAAAGGCTTTGGATCGGTTCGCGGTACCCATGCCGTCGATGCGAACCACGATGAAACCCAACGAAGTCAGATCGCCGAACCATTTCCCGGCCCGATATCGTTTCGGAACATGGGAGTCATGAGGGCCGGCATAGATCGCTTCGATGACCGGATACTGCGCGGCCCGATCGGCATCGTAGTCTTCGGGGAAACAGATGATGCCCCAAATATCGGTCTCACCGTCGCGTCCTTTTGCGGCAAAGCGGGTCGGCAAACTGGGCGGAGCCTCATCGCCGATCCGTTTGGCTTCGGCGAGCGTTGCAACCAGCGAACCATCCTTGGTACGTCGCAGTTCGTGCACCGGTGGCGAATCAACTCGGCTGTGGTTCACGATGACGTATCGTCGATCCTCTGAAAATTCGAATTCGTGATCGCCGTCACCATCGGTCAACGAAATGACTTCTCCGTCATCAATCCCAACGCGAATCAGGTGGCGGTGGTAGGGATCTTGGTCGTCGTAGTATTCACCGACAACGAGATCCGCGTAACGCTCCGATTCGTCGATGTGGATGATCTCGCGAACGAGATAGTCACCTTGCGTGATCGGACGCATCGTGTCGGTTGATTGCACTTTGTCGCTCGATAGATCGACCAAATACAGATGGCGGTAGCCACTCTTTTCGCTCGCGTAGATCACTTCGTCTTCGTTGTCGAGGTAAGTGACCAGCGGCACTTTCCCCGCGTGAGCAGTCCAGATAAACGTGTCGGTGGACTCATCGATCGGAGTTCGTACCTTTGCAGTCGACGGATTGATTGAAAACAGTCGAAAACGTTGATGTCCGCGATCGACTTTTTCGACCAGCATCTCATGTCCGCGTCTCCATCGAATACGTGGTCGACGGAAGTCGATCGTTGGCATTTCGAGGTTGACGGTTTTCGCGTCGGCAACGTTCCATACGACGAGGTCGTATCGGTCCATTTCGTCGCCCGGCAAAGCGTACGGGCGCTCGATGAGTTTTGCGCGTCCGCCTTCGGCCGGCGACGATTCGATCGTGAAGACCGGTTCCGTGTTGGCGCGGGTTATCTTCCACGCGGCCAAGAACTTGCCGTCGGGTGACATTGAAGGGGACACCAACATGACGTCGGGATCGAGAGGCTCGGAAAGCTTTAAGAGTTGATCACGGACGTTATCGGGGACCGAGCGACGTTGGCCGCGTCGACGCGATCGATTGGCCGGTCGAGGAAAGGTTTGTTCGATCGTGGCAGATTGTTTCGAACGACTGACCACGATGTTGCCAAAGTAAGTTCCGTCATCGCCGACCGCTTCCCAGGCGTGCCCAACGTAGGTGTGCTGCACGTGCGATTTGCCAGGTTCTAACTTTGCGTACGGCACTCGTTTGCCGCTGGAATCGATCCAATAGGTTTGCACGGTTTTCTTGGACGCGTTCACAAAGGTGACTTCTGCGTCATCATCCGCCGCACCGGAACCTGGTGCTTTGCCGCCGCGGAATCCACTCGTTTGGTTCGAGGTTGCGCCGGAAGACTCGTCGGTTGCGACCGTCAGCGAACCGCTGTCAGCGTCAACGTTGACGATTTCAGTTTCGCCCGAGGGAGTTGTCCGTTCGAACCAAAAATGGTCTTCGTCGATCCAGTGCGGGGTCAAACGCATGTTGATCGTTCGCGTCTGATCCGCCCTCGCGTTCGAGGGGACGGTCAAATTGCCGAGGCAGGCAACCGTGAAGCAGAAGAGGAGGCACCGGCCGATTGAAAAGAAGGACGCTGGAAATGGCATTGGCAAGCGATTGGATAGAGCAAAGCGGGAGGGAAAGCTGGTGGGGACGAAGCGTTGTTTGATTATGGCTGGCGAATCTGCGGAATTGCAAAACCTGATCGGGCAAATCGGCTGAAATTCAACATGCGACCGATGAATTGGTCAAAACCATCGCGGATTTTTTTGCGGACGGGCGATCGAGTGTTCTCACTCGAAATCGCCGACGTCAAAATTCGTGGCGTCCGATGGGGTGTCATGCGGTGACGTTCAGCCTGATAGACTGGCGGCCTGTTTATTAGCAGGCGGTTTGTTCGAGGCCAGTTTTGGTTAACTGGCCGGCGGACATGCTGTCTGATTCGTTGCCCAATTTTCATTTGACCGAGTAGGCGCAGTTCATCATGGCCGACAATCGTTTTTCACTCGAAGCGTTCCTGGAAGAGACACGTGACCGCGACCTCGGTCAGGGTTTGTTTGAGCTCGAGTCGGATCGCATGCTCGATATCAATCTCAACGGCGAGGTTTGGACGAAACTCGGAGCGATGGTCGCATACACGGGCAACGTGCGTTTCGAGCGAGAAGGGATCCTGTCTCGCGGTGTGGGAAATTTGCTGAAGAAAGCCGTCTCGGGCGAAGGGGCTTCGTTGACGAAAGTGAGCGGTCGTGGTTCCGTCTTTTGTGCCGATTCGGGAAAGAAGATCACGATTCTCAATTTGGAGAACCAAGCGATCTGTGTGAACGGCAATGACTTGCTCGCGTTCGAAACGTCGTTGAGCTACAACATCAAAATGATGAAACGCATGACCGCGATGTTAGCCGGCGGTTTGTTCAACGTGCGGCTCGAAGGCAGCGGGATGGCGGCGATCACGAGTCATTACGACCCCGTGACGTTGATCGTGACTCCGGATCAACCGGTGGTTACCGATCCCAACGCGACCGTGTTGTGGTCGGGC